>CAMZGT010000016.1 GCA_947306495.1 uncultured Acinetobacter sp. | reverse complement strand
CCGCCTACATAGTAAAGTTTTTCATCCTTGAATACCATTAAAATTAATCCGCCTTTTTATTATGTATAACTGATGACATAAGAGCACTTAGTATAAATATTAACCCTAACAATCCAGTAACAACTTCGGGTATTTCTTGGAATGTTGATATAAACATAAGCAGAGCAAGTGTTCCAATTGCCCAATGTGCTCCATGTTCTAAATATAAAAACTGTTTTAGAGTTTTCTTTTCAACCAACATTATAGTAAGCGAACGAACAAACATTGCTCCGATAAATAAGCCAATAGTGATTATTATAATGTCCTGACTTAATGCAAATGCTCCTAAAACACCGTCCAACGAGAAAGACGCATCAATAAGTTCCAAATATAAAAAGCCAACTAAACCCGAACATTTAACAGCATCAGCACATTGTTTAGCTCTCACTTCCTGTCTTCTTTCAAACCACTCTGCAAGTCCGTCAATACATAAATATGTTATTATACCTGCAATTCCTGAAGACAAAACAGATAACTTCATTTCGGGAGAAATTTTAAAAAGAACCAAGAGAACTGCAATCAAAGTAACAATTGTACAAATCCCCTGAAATTTATGCAAACGTTGTAATCTCTCTTCCAAAAAACTTATCCAATGAATTTTTTTTGATTCTTCTGTGAAATAATCCATAAATAACATTAATAAAAAAGCACCGCCAAACATTACAATAGGAGCGTGCGTAAGTTCCAGATAATGCGCATAATTATTAACATCGTGAAGAGCCATATTAAGTACGTTTAAAATATTTAATCTTGCAAAAATAGATACTACAGCAAGCGGGAACAAAAATCTCATACCAAACACTGCAATAAGTATACCCCACGTAATAAAACGGTGTCTCCATTTTGGAGACATATTCTCAAGTTTCATTGCATTAACAACGGCATTATCAAACGAAAGACTTATTTCTAATATTGCTAATACTAAGGCTATAAATGCGCAAGTGAAGCCGGCACCGATATGAACATGCTCGCCCCACAAATACGCTGCAATTATACCTAAAATCCCTACGAGATATGAACCTGTAAAATATTTAAACATTATACACTCCCTCTCATCAGTAAATTATAGTATAACAAATGTTTAGTGTAAATAATTCTTATTTTATGATATTATGGAAGTGTTAAGTTTAAGGAGGAAATATGAAGAAGCTTTTTATGTCAATACTTATTATGACAATATTCACAATACCTACATTTGCTGCAACATGGATTGCCGCAGACAGAGTTGCTCCCGTCAGCAAACAAATTGTTGAAAAGAATAATTTACCTGCAAATTTAACATTTAAAGTTGTTAACGGCGCCACTGACAATTCATCAACGTCTACAACAAATATCGTGCAAATTTCCAGCACAGATTTAACATATGCAGGCAATGACAATGAGGTTGCAGCAGTTATAGCGACTGAGCTGGGACAGATAATAAACGGAAAATCAACAAAAGACAAATTAAGAAATGCAGCAAAAGCAGCTTTAGCAGAGAAGTTAAGTGCAGACAACGTATTAAATACAGCTGCTAACAGTGAATTTATTAAGAAAAAATCAAATTTAAACGATTTAAAAGAAGCTGATATGACTGGTGTTGATTTAATGATTAATGCAGGTTATAATCCGCTTGCAATGGTTGTTGTAATAACTAAAATGCCAGGAAGCAATATAGAAATTGCTTTGGGAAAACCTGCTAATTCTGAAAGAGCAATGAACGTATTTGATTATCTAACATATAATTATGCCGACAAAGTAAAAGTCGGTTATGGCTGCCAAGAATATAGAAACTTTTTAGAATATGCAAACCCTATTGTTGAAGATAGAACAAAAAGCAAAAGGGCTTTAAACAAATTCAACAAATCTCAAGAAAAAATAAAAAAAGAACGTGCAAAAAATCTTAGACAATATAAAGCTTCCGGCGGATTAAGCACTTGGGATGCAACTTACACAATACTCAACGAAATGACTAATAATACAAACAAAAAGTAATGAAAAAAATTCTAGTAACCGGCGGTGCCGGATTTATCGGTTCACATTTATGCAATAGATTAGTAGAAGAAGGTGAACAAGTTATCTGTTTAGATAACTTGTTCACCGGTTCTATTGACAACATTAAAAATTTACTTAATAAAAAGAATTTCACTTTTATTAATCACGATATTATAAATTACTGCGACATTGAGACAGATGAAATATACAACTTAGCTTGTCCTGCAAGTCCAAAACATTATCAATATAATCCGGTTAAAACAATACAGACTTGTGTTATAGGAGCTATGAATGTACTGGAACTTGCAAAAAAATATAATGCTAAAATTCTGCAAGCATCAACCAGTGAAATATATGGCAATCCTTTAGTACACCCTCAAATTGAAAGTTACTGGGGAAATGTCAATCCTATAGGGATACGCAGTTGTTATGATGAAGGTAAACGCTGTGCAGAAACTGCTTTTATGGATTATAAACGACAATTTAATACCGATATAAGGATTGTTCGCATCTTTAATACGTATGGACCTAATATGGCAGAAAATGACGGAAGGGTTGTATCAAATTTTATAATTCAAGCCTTAAAAAATGAAAATATTACAATTTTTGGAGATGGCAAGCAAACCCGTTCTTTCTGCTATGTTGATGATACTGTTAACGGGATGATAAAACTTATGAATGTCAGCTATCAGCAACCTGTTAATATTGGCAATCCACAAGAAAAAACGATTAAAGAATTAGCTGAAATAATAATTAAACTAACTGATTCAAAATCAAACATTATATTCAAAGAACTTCCAAAGGACGATCCGGAAAGAAGAAAACCTGATATAACAGTTGCAAAAGAACAACTTAATTGGTTACCGCAAATTGATATAAATTTCGGATTAACGAAAACAATACAATTTTTTAAGAACAAACTCAATTATTTATAGGCTTTATTGCTTGATTGTTTATATTAATCAAATGATCAGAGGCTTCATTAAGTGGTTGTACAGTTTCTTTTGTTGCTTCATTTATTTCTTCTTGTTTAGAATGCATATCTGACGGATTTTTTAAGTAAATTTTACCTAATTTATCAGAAGGGCTCAAAGTGCCAATATTAGATAAAGTGAAACTAAATTTATCCGGGTCTTTAACATTATCAGTTACAAAACCACCCTCTTTTTTAGGATCAACATCAATAATTATTTTTAAATTATTAGAGTTTTGTACCATCTTTATTTCCCATTCGATGCCGTCAGTTGTCATAAACTTGTATGCGCCATCTTCTGATGTGAGATCTTCACTGCGGTTCAAATTATACGAAAATAAAACCGCAAACTTCTGAGCTGCATTATCAAATGAACCCGAATTTTTTGTATATTGTTCAATGCTGTTACCAATATAAGATTCCAAACTTTGAGGGATTCCTCTGTCATTAACCGTCGGAATGGCAACACAATCTAAACCTGTACAATTATTGTCATTGTAGTATAGAGAATCGTCATTTATAATTTCGCTTACATTTTTAGCCAAAACATTGTAAGCCTTTAAATACATCATTTTATTGTGGTTTGGAATCATTCTGACTATTGCTGGAACAAGTGCCGCAGAAATTATACCAACTATACCAACCGTGATAAGTAACTCTTGTAACGTGAATCCTTTTTTCAACATATTAAACCTCGCTCTTAATATTCGTACATTAATTATAACATAGTTTATAGAGCAAAAGAAAGCCCGACTAAACTGCCGGACCTGAAATTTTCTACAACCTTTATCTAACCTTACATATATATAAAGTATTTTTGTATCAGATTATTGCCAATTTTAAAGAAATTATTAAGATATATTAAGCTTTATCATTAATATACTTTTTTGCACACAAAAACATCGCTGAAACCAACTCTGAATTTGCAAATATATTCATACCTGATGATTCCAGAACCTGTTTTAATCGTTTCTCCCACATTGCAAAAATATCATCTTTTGGGATATTAAGAGTTTTACCAATAAGTTGGAGTTCTTTATAATCAATCGGCACTGGAAGAGCTCCTCTTAAAATATCAACAATCTCCAATCGTTTCTTACGAGGAAAAGTTTTTAAAAATGAAACAATTGTATGTTTATTCATTTTTATATAGTCTTTAATCATTGTAACAGATTCATCAACAAATATAGGTTCTTGCGGAATTTTATATTCTGCAAATTCGTCAGGTTCAATGTCCATAACCGTAGCAATTCTTTCGATAGTTGTGCCTCTTGTTGAAAACGGAACGGTTTCGTCTATAAGATTATATACATATGATAGTGTAACACCAATCATTTCAGCAAAATCTCTTTTATGCAATGCATTTTTATTGAGAAATGACGCAACTTTTTCTGAACTCTTTTGCGGAATTATTTGTTTTGTCTTCATTTTTACACCTCATTATCTATATCAAATACATATATAAAATAAAAGAGTATAAAAATTTTTATAACCCCATTTTTACTAACACATAGATTAATTTATATAATACATAAAATTATAATTAATAATAAATTACGCAAAAAATATTTTTAGGGGTTTTATTATTCATGCAAGGAGAATAAATGGTAAGTATACAACCAATTGGTAATGATATTGCAGGCGGAATAAAAAGACTTCAAAACAGATTCGCCGAGGAAGAAATCAGGAAATTCATCTCAGGCTGTAGCATTCCTATAACAGCAGGAGCCGTAGTTGGTAACTTTGGTTTCTCAGATAAATGCAAAAATTTTCAAAAAACAATAGCAGATAATTTCTTTCAGTTAAAAATAGACCCTAAAACCGGATATCCGTACGAGCCTGACGTTTTTCAAACAACAAGTGCAAATCACTTATTTTTAGGTGATGATGTTATTGTTACAGCTCCAACCGGAACAGGTAAAACAGCAATTGCAGAGTATATAATTACTAAGAACTTAAGAGAAGGTAAAAGAACTTTTTACACGACCCCGCTTAAAGCATTAAGTAATGAAAAATACAGGGATTTTCAAAAAATATATGGTAAAAACAATGTCGGATTAATGACGGGAGATATTAAAATAAATACAGGTGCCCCAATTGTACTTATGACAACGGAAGTATATAGAAACATGGCCACATCTGCTTATTTCAGTAAAGAAAAAAATATGCCAAAAGAACTTCGAACCGTAATTTTTGATGAATTGCAGTATTTGGGAGATGTAGACAGAGGTGGAGTGTGGGAAACATCAATTATGCTTACACCTTCAGACGTTCAAATACTTTCACTCTCAGCAACTGCAAAAAATGCTGAACAAATTAACAACTGGATAGCAAAAATAAGACATGAAAGAGGTTTTAAAGCAAATACCGACGGTCAATACCACGCTAATCCCACAAATTATCCAAGAAGTGCTTGGATTGAAGTTCCTTCCCAGAAGAGACATGTACCTCTTGATATAACCTTAGAACATGTTGTACCTGATGGAAATAAAAAAGCTACAGCTAAAAGTAAGAAAAAATCAAAGGATGATACTATTAAAAACCTTGGTGCAAAAACAAATTTCAGCACCTACAAAACTATTACAAAAAATTTGGAAAAACAGGATAAACTGCCTGCAATATACTTTATATTCAGCAAAAAAGACAGCCGTGCTTTATTAAAATATTTTGAAGAATATGGTGATACACTTACAACACCGGAAGAAAAGGCAAGTATTCAAAATATCGTAAATATATATAAAACATCCGACAGATATTTAGGAGAAACTCTTAATATAAATGCATTAATCAAAGGATATGCAATACACAATGCCGGAATGCTTCCTGTACAAAAAGAACTGGTAGAAGAACTTTTTCAGAAGAAATTGCTAAAAGTAGCAATAGCAACTGAAACACTCTCAGCCGGGATAAATATGCCTGCTAAAACGACAGTCATAACAGCGATTCGAAAACCCGCAACAATAAGCGATAATCTGCATGACGGTAAAAGGAATCTTACTCCAAACGAATTTCATCAAATGGCCGGCAGAGCAGGACGCAGAGGTATTGACACACACGGTTACTGCTTACCTTTAAGCTGCAATAAATCACAAACGAACGTAATCAACGAATTAATTGCCTCACCATCAAATAATCTTGAAAGTAATTTTAAATTTGACTATGCATTTGTTGCAAACTATATGTCAAAATATGATAATTTAGAGGAAATGCGTAATTTTGCAAAAAGGACTTTTTTTGCGCAAAGTAGTGAACATAAAGTAAATTCTCTTATAAAAGAATTCAAGCATAAGCGTGATATCTTGTACGAAAATAATTTTATTGATAAAAACGGACTTACAATAAAAGGGGAACTTCTGAAAAGCCTTAACGGATACGAACAGATTCCGGTAATTAATTTCATCGGAGACGGTAAGCTAAATGATTTAAACAATATTGAACTTGCTGCAATAATAGGAGGAATGGCTAATATACAGTACAAAGACCTTCTAAAAGCAAAAAAAATCGAAGATCAAACAGCATTTACAAATGAAACTTTAAATTCAAAAGTTGATGAGCTAGAAGATGAATTAATTAAATACAGCAGTAGAATGCAAGAAATATATCCGAATTTTGCTGTAACATTAAATCAAAAAGCAATTCGTAACATTTATGAATGGGCAAATGAAAATTCCTTGGATTCTGATAGCCGTGAAAACTGGAAAAAGCTCGTTACTGATACTTTGAAAGATTCAATTCGTGATGAAGGAACATTTTTCAAAGAATTGACAGTGACAATAGATCTTATGAAGCAAATGGTTGATATTTGTAAAACAGGTATCAAATACTCTAACACAGAGAAAGAAAAAGAGTATTACACAAATTTGCAAAATAAATTGTATGAATGCATATCACTATTGCAAAAAGAACCTGTAATAGAAGAAATTACCAATTAGTTTAAATATGAGTTTCTATGATATAATCATAGAATGAAACTTAAGAGATTATGGTTAAAAAACTATCGTAACTGTAAAAGTGTGGAATTAAAATTCCCAAATAAAAAAACTTTGATTATAGGAAAGAATGCTCAAGGTAAAACAAATATCCTTGAAAGTATATTTTTCTTATCTGATTTAAAAAGTCCTAGAACATCAACTATATCAGATTTAATTAACTTTAATGCGGATAAGTTTGAAATAAGCGCAGACATTGAAAAAAACGATACCGAAATAGAACTTGACTATACATATACAACAGAGAAGAAAAAAGAACTTAAAATAAATAAAGTTAAAAGTACGAAAAAAAATTTTAAATCAGTAATAACAACTGTTCTTTTTTCAACAAAAGACATGTTATTGTTAAGAGGAACTCCAGAAGATAGAAGAACATGGTTGGACAGAGCTATTTCTCAAATATATCCGGCATATGATGAAAGACTTTCAAAATACGATAAAATTCGAATACAAAAAAACAATTTATTAAAACAAGATGTTGTTGACAACGATTTATATGATATTTACAATGAACAGCTAATTATAACAGGTTCAAATATTATTTTTCTACGTAAAAAATTTTTAAAAGAAATTGAAGAGATAGCCAAAACAAAACACCGCAGTATAAGTAAGCGAGAAAATATCTCAATGGAATATACTTGTCCTGAAAGCAGTATAGAGAATATCTCCGTGTATTTAAGGCAAATGTTGGAGGAAAGACGTTCGGAAGAATTTGCCCGCAAACAGTCATGTGTAGGCCCTCACAGAGATGATATCGAATTTAAAATAAACAATAACGATGCTACAAAATTTGCGTCACAAGGCCAACAAAGAACATTAGTTTTATCATTGAAACTATCGGAGCTGGAAATTATAAAAAATAAAACAGGTTATTACCCAATACTATTATTGGACGATGTACTGGCTGAGTTGGATGACTTTAGACAAAATTATCTTTTAAAATCCATTGATAATAACACTCAAACTATAATAACATCGGTAGATACATTATTGTTTGAACAGGAATTTTTAAAAGATGTTACAATATATAATATCGAAAATGGAAATATCAGGAGTGAATTATGATTTTAGTCACAGGAGGTGCCGGTTACATAGGAAGCCATCTGGCAATAGCATTATTAAAGCAAGATAAAGAAGTTCTTATTTTTGACAGTCTTGAGCTTGGACATACCGAAATTATTGAAACACTAAGCAAATGCGGAAAGCTAAAATTTGTAAAAGGTAATCTTAAAAACTTAGATGACATAAGAGGAGTTTTTCTTGCGAATAAAACAATCGATTCTGTTGTCCATTTTGCAGCATATTCACAAGTTGAGGAGAGCGTAAAAAACCCTCAAAAATATTATTATAATAATGTTTATGGAACTTTAAATTTGTTAAATGCTATGCTGGAATTTAATGTAAAAAAAATCGTTTTTTCTTCAACTGCAGCAACATATGGTGAGCCTGAATATACACCTATTGATGAGAATCATCCGCAAAAGCCAATTAACCCATATGGAAAATCCAAGTTAATGATAGAAACGATTTTAGATGATTATGACAAAGCCTATTCCCTTAAATCAGTCCGCTTAAGATACTTTAATGTGGCAGGAGCAGACTCTAAATCCGAAATTGGAGAATGGCATGAACCGGAAACACATTTAATACCAAATATTTTAAAAGCAAACTCTAAAAAATCATTCAAAATGTATGGAACCGATTATGATACAATTGACGGGACATGTGTGAGGGATTATATCAATGTTGAAGATTTGGCTCAAGCTCATATACTGGCTTTGGAGTATCTTAATAACGGAGGTGAAACAAATTATTTTAATATTGGCACTAAACAAGGGAACAGCGTTAAAGAAGTATTTGCTGCTTGTGAAAAAATCAAACAATGTAAAATACCTCTTGAAGTGTATCCAAAAAGAGAAGGAGATCCTGCTATACTGGTAGCAGATAACACTAAAGCAGAAAAATTCCTAAACTGGCATCCAAAAAATTCTTTAGAATACAGTATAAAAACTGCATATGATTGGGAGAATGTTTTAAATAAAAAATAAAAAAGTCGAGCAATTGCTCGACTTTTTTATTTTATTGTTCTTGTTTTTTCAAAGTTGGAAATGCAATTACATCTCTAATTGTTGGAGAATTCGTCAAAAGCATTACCAGCCTGTCAATACCCATTCCCATACCGCCGGTTGGAGCCAAACCGTATTCCAAAGCATTTATATAGTCTTCGTCTATTTCCATGGCTTCTTCATCACCGTTCGCTTTCGCCAAAGCTTGAGCTTCAAATCTGTGGCGCTGATCAATTGGGTCTGTTAACTCTGAAAATGCATTTGCAATTTCCCAACCGTTAACGCGAGTTTCAAAACGTTCTGTTAATCTTTCATTATCTCTGTGCACTTTTGCTAAAGGTGAAATTTCTCTTGGATAATCAATAATGTGCACCGGTTGAATTAAAGACGGTTCGACTTTTTCTTCAAATACAGTTTCTATTACTTGTCCCCAATTCATTTCTTCATCAACTGCAACATGTAGCTCTTTTGCTTTTTCATAAGCTTCTTTTGCCGTAAAGAATTCAGCAAAATCAACGCCTGTTACTTCTTTAATAGCACCAATCATTGTTTTTCTATCCCAAGGTGGTGTTAAATCAATTTCGTGTTCACCATATTGAATTTTTGTTGTTCCAAGAACTTCTTGTGCTACGTATGCAACAATATTTTCCGTTAATGACATCATCTCATTATAATCAACGTAAGATTGATACAGCTCTATCATGGTAAACTCAGGATTATGTCTTGTGTCGATACCTTCATTTCTAAAGCATCTTGAAAGTTCAAAAATTTTATCATTTAAACCGCCAACCATTAACCTTTTAAGGTGAAGCTCCGGTGCAATCCTTAACGTCAAATCCATATCCAATGCATTATGATGAGTAATAAAAGGTCTTGCATTAGCACCTGAAGCCTGTGTATGCAGCATAGGTGTTTCTACTTCAATAAATCCTTTATTATATAAATACTCTCTGACTTTTTGTATAATTAAGCTTCTTTTTCTTAAAGTATCTCTTGTTGACTCATTAACAATGAGGTCTAAGTATCTTTGACGGTATTTCGTTTCCGTATCAGACATTGTATGATGGCTCTTAAGCTGTTCCAGTTTTTCTTCACTTATTTGTTTGTTAGGAAGCGGGAGCAACGATTTTGAAAGCATTTTGAAATCAGTTGCTTTTATTGAGAGCTCACCGCGAGGAGTTCTTCTTATTGTTCCGTTAAAGCCTAATATATCTCCTATATCAACTAATTTCAGTGTTTTTACCATATCAGGATCCATGTTTTCTTTGTGTGAAAATATTTGAATTTTTCCGGTAGTATCCATTAGATCTATAAACATACCGGTATTTCTTATAGCCATAACACGTCCTGCTACCTTATACTCATCTTGAGTTTCTTCACCGGCTGGTAAATCTTTGTATTTTTCTTGTAAATCAGCAGCATTAGCACTGATTTCAAACCCATATGGATATGGGTTAATGCCCCTATCTGCAAGTTCTGCCAATTTTTGGATTCTTGTTTGTCTGATTTGATCCTTTGCTGAGTTTGTTGTTTTTTGTTGTTCTGTTACTGTCATTTATAAATTCCTCTTTTTCAAATATATTTCATACTTTCAATACTAACACAAATATTTTTATGTTAATATAATCATATGAAGATTACACTGGTAACAAAAAATATCAGACGAAATTTAACCAAGACATACACTGACTTTGCTAAATCTCAAGAAGAAGCAAAAAAAATTGCTCTTAGGACATCTCAAATTTATCCTAAAAAAAATAAACTTAATACATATATGAGAGTTAGCAGAACTAGACAAACTTTAAGACAGGTTACACCTACAACATTACCAATTCTCGGAGGTGCTATTGGCGCCATAATACCATTTCCGTTTCTTAGTCCGGTACTTACTTTACTTGGAGGTGTCGCCGGATGCGGTTTGTATTTTTACCAAAAAATGAACCCTAAACAAAACAAAATAACTTCATAATGCTTAATATAATAATTTACAAAGCAAGTTAGTTTTGGTATAATGATTAAGTAAACAGTTTCTTTAAAAAAGAACGGAACATTTCCCGTTCTTTTTTATTTTAGAAGAGGTAATCATTTATGAAACAGGATATTAACAGATTCGAGATACTGGAGAAAATAGAACCGCTGATTGAAAATACCGCAATGAGATTCGGTTTCATACCAATAGAAGTCGAATTCGTAAAAGAAAACCATCGCTGGTTTTTAAGAATTTACCTATATTCTAAAGAAAAAGATGTAACTCTTGATGATTGCGAAAATGTTACAAGAAGTTTGAATGAATTTTTAGACGAACTCATTCCTGTCAAATACTATTTAGAAATTTCTTCCCCTGGTTTGGAAAGAAAATTTAAATCAGATAAAGAATTTCTTATTTTTAAGGGACGAAGAATCAGTCTTAAACTAAAAAATGCTCTGGAAGGAGAAAATGAAAAAATATTTAAAGGAGAAATCCTTGACTGGGACCAAAATGAAGGGCTTATTTTCCTGAGATTTGATGACGGACAAGAGTTAAAAATACCAAAAGAAAATATACAATCTGCGAAATTATATATCGATTAGAAAGGAACAAAAAATGATTAAAATTGGAACGGCTTTATTTGAAGCATGCGAAGAACTGGAAAGAGAACGAGGTATATCAAAAGATGTAATTATTTCATCATTATGCGATGCACTGGTTGCTGCGTATAAAAAGCATATGCACGTAAAAGAAGCAGCCAATATAGAAGCAATTTTTGATGAACAAACCGGTGAGATTGGTGTATTCTCAACTAAAACTGTTGTGAAAAAAGTTGAAGATCCTGATATGGAAATTTCTTTAGAAGATGCTCTAGAAATTGATGATGAAGTTGAAGTTGATGACGAGGTGAAAATTGAAGTTACACCGGATCAATTCGGAAGAATAGCCGCTCAATCAGCCAAACAAGTAATTACTCAAAGAATTAGAGATGCCGAAAGAAATAACATTTTGAATGAATTTCTTGAAAAGAAAGGTACTTTAACAACAGGTATTATTCAACGAGTTGAAAATAGAAACGTAATAGTTAATATCGGTAAAACTGATGCTATAATGCCACAAAGAGAACAAATTCCACGCGAATACTATAAACCCGGCAACAGAATCCGTGTATTTGTCCTTAATGTTAAAGAAACTAACAGACTTCCGCAAGTTATTGTTTCTCACGCACATCCTGAAATCGTTAGAGAACTTTTTGAGCTTGAAGTACCTGAAATCGAAGACGGAATTGTAGAAATCAAATCAATCTCTCGTGAAGCAGGTTTCAGGACAAAAATTGCAGTCTGGTCTAATGACCCTGAAGTTGATTCAGTAGGAGCTTGCATCGGACCTCGCGGCAGCAGAATCCAAACAATTGTCGGTGAATTAAAGAATGAAAAAATAGATATTGTTCGTTGGTCACCGGATCCAGTTGAATACATTGTTAACGCAATATCTCCCGCAAGAGTTGTATCCGTTGACATAATGACTGATGATGAAGAAACAAAAGATGCTCTTGTAGTTGTTCCAGATGATCAGCTTTCACTTGCAATAGGCAGAGAAGGACAAAATGTTCGCTTAGCCCATCGTCTGACAGGTTGGAAGATTGATATAAAATCAGTTTCTCAAATGGAAGATGAAGAAGCTGAAAAACAATCAAATTATGAATATGAAGAAGAAGTACATGAAGACAGCGCATTTGATTCTGAAGAAATTCAAGAAGAAATCGAAGAAGAAATGAATCAACAAGCTTTTGATGAAGAAGATTTGGATCAAGAATCCGAAGAAGAATCATCAGAAATTGAAGAATAGTGATTTAATTGTAAAATAGGCTGCGATAGTTGTATCGCAGCCTATTTTTAATTTATTTTTATGTTACTACTTCGTTACTGACTCTTCTTGTTCATTATTGCATTTCGTATCAGACTCAAATGTATTGGTAATATCATTTAAGTGTTTTATTTTCATTTCAGTCTCTCTGGCTTTTATCATGTTTCTCAATACAGGATCCATTTGAGTCTGATGCTTAATATCAGCGAATACTTTTTTTAATTCTTCCTCTGATAGTCCATCTGAAGCTCGCATACAAACCACAAGTTTTTCTTTCCGAAAGGTAAAGTATGATGCGACCAATATTCCCCAAAGCAGCATTCCTTGAACGATTCCGATACATGGCATTTTTTCAAAGTATTTTACCGAATAATTCCATAAATGCATAGAAACCCATCCCGGAAACCAAATAAAACCGGCTGCTAAGCATGTTGCTATAAAACTTATAAGTAATATACCTCTAAATCCGTTAATTTGTATAATATTGAGATTCTTTTTCATCCTATTTATATTTCCTCACCTATCATTTTAAAAAACTCATTCTCATTCAATATTATAACACCTAAATCCTGAGCTTTTTCTAACTTTGAACCCGCATTTTCTCCGGCTATAACAAATGATGTCTTTTTCGAAACTGATGATGATGTTTTACCACCTTTCGATTTTATTATATCACTTGCTTCATCTCTTGTCATGCTTTGTAAAGTGCCTGTTAATACAAATGTTTTCCCAGCAAGTTCATTTGTCTTTGTCTGAGCAACAGAAGATTCAAATTTAAAACCGACTTGCTTAAATTCCTCAAACATTTTTAAGTTATGTTCATTGTGGAAAAATTCATAAACATTTCGAGCAATTTTATCGCCTATACCTTCTATATTTGCTAATTTTTCAATATCAGCATTCATAAAATCTTCAAGTGTGAGAAGTTCTTCTGTAAGAAGCTCTGCGGTTTCTTTTCCTACATGTCTTATTGAAAGAGCTGTAATAAATCTTGACAGCGGCTTTGTTTTAGACGTTTGAATAGCGTTATACATATTAGTTGCAGATTTTTCCTTAACAGAATCTAACCTCATGAAATCCAATATTGAAAGTTTGTAAAAATCTATAGGAGATTTTACGAGTTCTAAATCGTACAATTTTGATATAACGGATGGACCGACCGAATCTATATCCATAGCTTCTTTTGACACCCAATATTCAAGTTTAGCTTTTAGAACTGCAGGACATAGAGGATTAAGACAATATAAATTAACTTCGCCTTCTACTTCCCGAAGTGGTAAATGGCAACTTGGGCAATCTTCTCTCACTTTATACACCGGTAAATGTTCATGTTCCTGAGAATCTACAACCTTTATAACCTTAGGTATTATTTCAGCAGCCTTTTTTATAAGTACTCTATCGCCGATTCTCACATCCAAACGTTTAATTTCCTCAAAATTATGCAAGCTTGCACGTCCTACGACACTACCTGCAAGATTAACAGGAGTTAAGACTGCTACAGGAGTAACTGCACCGGTCTTTCCGATACCGAGTTCAATATCCTCAAGTACAGTCGAAATTTCTTCCGGGGGGAATTTAAATGCGGTTGCCCATTTTGGAGCTCTGGAAGTATAGCCTAATTCATTTTGATAATCCAAATTATTTACTTTTATAACAACCCCATCAGTGGCATAATCAAGATCAAAACGCCTTGTTTCCCACTCTCTGCAAAAATTAATTGCACCTTCTATATCTCTTACCAAACGGATATTCGGATTAATTTTAAACCCTAATTGCTTTACATATTGTATACCTTCCCAATGAGTAGTCGGTTTTATAGAAGCTCGTTCAATTATAGGTGTATAAGTAAACATAGATAGATCTCTTTTTGCTGTTATAGAACTATCCAACTGCCTAAGAGATCCTGCTGCCGCATTACGAGGGTTAGCAAATAATTTTTCTTCATTCATCAAATTTTCTTCATTAAGCTTCTCGAATGAAGTTTTGGGCATATATATTTCACCCCTTACTTCAACATCAACATCTTCAAAAAGCTTAAGAGGAATCGCTTTAACTGTTCTAAGGTTTTGAGTAATTTCCTCTCCTACAATGCCATCTCCCCGCGTTGCACCTTTTACAAAATACCCGTTTTCATACCTAAGTGCTATGGCCAAACCGTCAATTTTCAATTCACAGACAAGTTCAACATTTTCACCAAACTCTTTAGTAATTTTTTCATACCATTTGTATAATTCATCATAACTATAAGTATTGTCTAAGCTATATAAACGATACTTGTGTCTAATTTCTTCAAAGCCTGTACTTATACCGCCAACCCTTTGCGTAGGACTGTCAGGGGTAATACATTCCGGAAACTCTTTCTCTAATTGTTCCAATTCTTTATACAAATTATCGTATTCGAAATCACTTATCAAAGGATTATCCATAACATAATAATTATATGCATACTTATTTAATTCATTTCTTAAAAAATCTATTCTTTCTTTTGTCATAATACTCCTATTTAACACAAACTCTTATTATGCCAATCATAATCCAAAAGATAAACTGAATTTGAGGTCGAAAAAATACAGTATCAACAATTCCATGGAAAAGCATTCCTACAATTGATATGAGTGCAACTGTAACAAAAACTGTTTCTGTTTGTCTTGTATTAAGTACAAATTTAAAAGCAGCAACCAAATTTGATACAATAAACAGAACAAAAGAAATTAGTGCAAAAATCCCGCTTTCAACTGCAGTTTCTAAATAAATATTGTACGCACTCAAGGCATCAAATCCCGTTTTCATATAAAGTCCATATATCTCTCTAAAATTTTGATTACCACAACCAATTCCTAATAACCAATTATCTTTAAACATGCTAAGAGAAGAATTATAAACATTAAATCTGAACGAATTAGAACTGTCACTGCGCATTGCAAAAATAGAAAAAATCCTTGCTCTAATTGACGAAATAGAAATAATTACAAATCCTACTATCAGTGAAAAAATACCCACTATAAATGTATATACTTTTCTGTATACGTCAGATAAAAATCTGTAAGACATAAAAAACAAAACCACAACTTCAAAAAATAACCCGATATATGCACCTCTGCATCCGGTTAAAAATAGCGCAATTATTGCTGCTAAACCAATAAATATAGAAAGGAAAACCAATCGTTTATTTATAAAAGGTAGAACTATAATAGATGGTATTGCAGCTAGCATGTATCCTCCGAAAAGATTCGGATTCAGCGGTTTCAATGTACCATAAACTCTTGTCATAACATCTTCAGGATTCAATCTTGACATATCCTGCCACCCTGAAATTTCTTCCACTGCCCCAAAATTTTGAAAAAACGCGACTATAGTTTCAAAAAACACAACGGATATTATTGCAAAAAAGACATATTTTATCTTATCAATATTATTCCTAAAAAAATGAACTACTGCTATATAAAATCCTAAATATGTTACCGTTTTAAAAAAGCCTTTTATGCTAAGGTATAGCAAAGTTGAACCGGCAACACTAATCAAAACAAAAATAAAATATAAAAGTAAAAATTTGTCAGCAAGATTTAATTCAAACTTTTCGCCAGATTTTGTTAAAAGCTTAACAACCGTCAGAATAATAGCAAATAACGCAAAATAGCCTATATTATCTGATTGAGCATATGCGGACGTAATTATTACCAGAATAATATTAACAAGAATTAACCAATCCAGATTCTTTAAAACAAAACTTTTATCATATATTGGTTCAAAAAATTTTTGCAATTTAGATATGATAGTATTTGCTATCATTATTTATAACTCCATACCAAATAGTCTTAACCAATCTCATTGTTTTCGCCTGAATCATCGACTTTAACATCACTTGTCACCCTTACATCAGAAATAGTACCGTTAAATTTGTAATTTTCACCTTCAAGAGTAACAGGCAATCCCATCTTTATTTTATTACCGCCGACGACAGCTCCGTCTTTTGTTATTTTGGCTGTATCGGAAATTATTACTATTGCATCATACAAATCCGGTTGAGAAGGATCATTCACAAGTACATATTGTTCAACAGCCTTGCTTGATGAAACAGCTGTCTTTCTGTGATTTGATTTGACATCCAAAACTTGCAGCTCTGTATATGGGACATTTCTAATAGTAATAAAAGTTTTTGCATCCTTAGTTATAGGAAATTCTTTACTTGTAACTGTAACACCACGTAAGAACACTTCAAATGTAATTGGAGAAGTCGCTTCAATCTGCTTATCTGCAGTTTGGCGAAAGTGTTTTACTGTAATATACCCAACAAATAATGCAACAATCACACCGCAAATAATTATAAAATCCACAAAATTTAATTTACCAAACAAATTTTTCATTGTACTCTCCTATTACACAATTTCAATATTTTCCGGAATAAACCTTAAAATTTCTTCAATTGATGTAGTTGCACATCCAAATTGTTTCACAACAATGCTTGCAGCAATATTACCGATAATAGCCGCATATACAGGTTCTGCCCCAACCGCCAAAGCAAGCGTATAAAGTGCCGTAACTGTATCTCCTGCACCGGTTACATCAAAAACTTTCGCTTTATTAAATACAGGAATATGAGTATATTTTGAATTTTCTTCAACAACCACCATACCTTCAGAACCGCAAGTTATAAGTATAAAAGGACATTTTGTCTGTTCTATAAGCATATTTCCTGCTTTTACAAAATCTTCTTTTGTTTTTAAGAAAAAGCCTACATGTTTTTGTGTATCCGGAAGATTTGGAGTCATTGATGTTACTACTTTATATTTATCCAATTGTTTTTGAGCATCAACAACAACTATTTTGTTAAATTTGGAAGCCAAAGAAACAACAGATTCAATTACTTTATCAGTTATTGTTCCAATATGGTAATCAGAAAGAATTATTGCATCAAATTTTGGCAGTAATTCTTCAATTTTTGCAATTAATTTGTCTTCAGTCGCTTTAGATATCGGTTCGTTAGATTGTCTGTCAATTCGCACAATTTGCTGTGTTACAGATTGAGAACAAGAACCGGAAATTCTTGTTTTTGTAATAGTTTTACGTGAAGAATCTACCACCAAAGAATTACAATCAATATTTGCATCTTTAAAGGCATTTTTTAAATCGTTTGCCTGATAATCATCACCAACAACTCCAATTACACTAACTTTGCCTCCATTAATATCGGAGACGTTATGCGCAGCATTAGACGCTCCACCTAATATATAATTTGTATGAGTATGCTGCAAAATTAAAACAGGCGCTTCTCTTGATATTCGTTCTGTATCACCGTAAACCATTTCATCTAAAGCTAAATCCCCAATAATAAGAATCCTGGCTTGATTAAGTTTTTTTATATAATCTTCAAGTTTTGCTTTATTTACTAACATATCCTCTTCTCTTACGATTGCCTATTCGTTAAATATCATATATAATATACCTATATCATACAACAAACATGAAAAGAGAGCAGTTGGAATAATGACAAATCCAAATATGTTTAATAGCAATGATTCCTTTGACATCAATGAGCTTGCGGCCTTAAATGATGACATTTCTCCGGAATTCATTGAACAACTTCAACAAAAATTAGTCAATGAAACAAATGCAAATAAAGAGAATGCTGAAACTCCGGCATTTAATGTCAATGATGATACAACACTTTTCGAAGAAACCAAGCTTCAAGATTCACAAGATAAGACAGAAGAAACAATACAGACAGCAGAACCGAATACTAATGCATTATCTGCTAATGATGACAGATTTGATGACAGCTTTGTAAGAAAATACAAAGCCAAACTTAATAAACAACAGCAATGGACACCTGATGAACCTGCTGAACCTGCTGAAACTGCTGAAACTGCGCAAGAAACAACTACCAAAAATGAAAATAAAGATGAAACTACAGAACCTAAAACCGCTATCGAAAAATTAACGAACGGTAAAATACTGGAAAAATCATTAACTCCGGAACAAAAAAGCTATAATGACAGTTTAGACTACCTTGACGGAAATGTTAAGTATTCAAAGTATGTAATTTATATCGATCCGCAAAACGTTGATTTCATAGAAAACCTTACAGTAAAGGAAAGAAAAAATTTAATAAAAAAGGTATTAAAAGAGCAAGGTGATATTGCAATAACAAAACAGCGATTTAAAGTAATTAATATGGTTGTTAAACATGCAATTGTTGCAGTACTAACATTAGCAATATCAGTACCTGTTATATACTACGCAATTAACGCTTCTTTAGAAGCAACAATTAATAATTACAGAAGCTCACAGCAAAACTTTCAAGTGCTTTATAAAGAAAACGGTAAAATTACAAAACACTAAGCTGCTTGTGAATTTGAGTTAATTTTTTTACCTATATTTGAGCCAAGTTCATACCCCGTAATTGAGGCTGTAACAAAAGCAAGCCCTTTTAAAATTCCCGGAGCATGTTTAAGTGAGATTTTATTAAAAAGTTTCTTAGTATTACAATAATCTTTTATAGCATTTTCCATTCTTTCTGCATTTGCTTTTAGGATTGGATTATTTTTATAGAAAGCAACTCTTTTAACACTTTCTTTTTCTCCTGTAACAGAATTCTTAACTTTTTTATCCATCTCTAACATGTTTTTTGCCGCACCCTCAAAAGCAAACATCATACCAAGCGCCGGAACTTCTTCTGTTAAAGTTTCTTTTTTGTTGTCAGAAGTTAGAACTTTTCCTCCGCTTACAACGCAAATAACAGGATTTATGTGATCAGCAGTAAAGCCTATGACTTTTCCTGCCCCCTCAAGAAATGCATTCTCTTTAGAAATAGCTTTTAATGCATCATGAGCGCTTTTGAATCCTGTCATAGCAGAATTTTTTGATTCTTTTGCAAGAAGTTCAGCACTTTCCAACGCATTTTTTGCTTGACCTGACGCAACGTCAGCATTCCCAAGTGAAACAACTATATTATCCGAATTAACCGCACGATCAGTCCGTCTTGTTGAAAAGACTATATTCTTAGATAATTCTGATATCGCATTTACAGCTGTCATACTTTAACCTTCAAAACTACATTAAAATACACACTATATATATAAAGTAAAATTTTTATAAAAATTTGCTAAATGAAGAAATATTGTTACAAATCTTAATATCTTAAAAATCTTAAGATATTATACTAAGCTTCATCGGATTCTTCTGCCGGCATCGAAGGTTCTTTATAAATATCAAGTTTTGTTATTCTTGCGCCATCAATCTCTTTGACAGTAAATGTAAGTCCTTCGTACGAAACAGAATCCCCGATTTCCGCGATTCTGCCAAGCAGTTTAACAACAAGACCGGCTATAGTTTCAACATCATCTTCTTCTAAAACATCTTCTTTAATTTCAAAAAATTCCGCTAATTCATCCAAACGCATCATAGCATTTGCTTCATATGTATTTTCAGCAATTTGAACTATATTAACTTCCTCTTCTTCATCAAATTCGTCCTGAACTTCACCAATAATCTCTTCCAAAACATCTTCCAGAGTTATTAAACCAGCCGTCCCGCCAAATTCATCGACTACAACAGCCATCTGAATATGTTGTTCTTTAAATTGCATCATTAGATTATCTAAAGTCATAGTTTCAGGAACCAATATGAGCGGTCGTATCAATGTTTTAAGAGAATATTCTTCTTTTGTAAGTGCGATTGCATATAAATCCTTAACGTGAACAAAACCTATTATTTTATCAATATTTTCTTCTTCATAAACAGGATACCTAGTATAACCATTTTCAAGAGCCAATTTATTTAAATCATCATATGTTATATCATTTGGGACACAAATCATATCTGTACGAGGTATCATTACTTGTTTTGCCATTAAATCAGAAAATTTAAACATATTATGAAGCATTTCTGCTTCTGTTTCGTTTAACACCCCTTCGTTATAGCTTGCATCAACAAGCATATCAAGTTCTTCAGTAGAGTGAGCCAGTGAAGTTTCTTCCGCATCTGCATGACACAAGTGCAAAATTTTATCCCCTGATACTTGTAAAATCCAAACAAAAGGTTTAAATAAAGTTATAAACATTTGCATCGGAGTTGAAATTACTAGTGCTAAAGCTTCAGTATGACGCAGAGCAAGGCACTTTGGTAATTGTTCGCCAAGTAATACATGGAAATATGTTACTAATATGAATGATACAGGTACCGCTACTGCATGAGAAGCTACGTTTCCTTCTAAAAACGGCACAATTTTCATTATAGGCATAATTAATTGAACAATTGTTGCTTCTGCAACCCAACCTAAAGCAATACTTGCTATTGTAACACCCAACTGTGCTGCAGCTAGCATTTTATTCATATTTTTTACTAAATTTAATGCCTTCTGAGCATTAGAATTACCATCATTAGATAACTGCTCAAGTCTTGTACGACGAACTTTGACTAATGCAAACTCTGCCGATACAAAAAAACCGTTTATAAAAAGTAAAAAGATTATTATAAATATGTTTACTAATATATCTGAGATATCCATGAACTCTCTGTTAACCTCAATTACAATAATTCTACAATAGAGAGGAATATTTTGCAAATTCTTTAAAATCGAATTAAAATATAAATATGAAAACTGGAGCTTTTATTATACCGACCGGCATAGGTGCCTCCATCGGGGGATTCGCAGGAGATGCCAGTTACTGGGCGAGAAAATTTAGCGAAAAATGCAAACTGATTGTCAATCCGAATGTAGTTAATGCAGCCTGTTTTAGTGGAATAACATCAAATATGATGTATGTTGAAGGTTATTCATTAGACAGATTTTTTAAAGGAGAACTACGTTTATTACCATCCGACAATAACAGAGTTGGAGTTATTTTTGATAAATCAATTCCAGAAAATGTACTTAACGTCCATATTAACACAATAAATGCGGTAAAAACCGTGTATGGGATTGAAGTTAGCGGATACGAGGTAACAAAAGAAAATGTTGGAGTTGAATTTTTTATTGATAAGTCCGGAGCCTCAACCGGTAATGTCAAAAATTTAGACACGATAAAAGATGCTTCCCAAAAATTGATAAGCCAAGGAATTGAAGCAATTGCAATTGTTTGTCATTTTCCGAATGATGAAGGTAATGATTACGCAAATGGAATCGGTGTGGATCCTGTCGGTGGTGTTGAAGCAATAATATCGCATTATATATCAAGAGAATTTCAAATACCTTGTGCTCATGCACCTGCTTTTAGCGATATTTCAATTACTGGAGAAATAGTTGATCCAAGGGCTGCTGCAGAATACATTACGCCAACTTTTTTACCTTGTATACTATTAGGATTGAGCCAAGCGCCAAAATTACATAAAAAAAATGGGTTTTCTGTTAAAAATCTGGACTTTGTAGTTGTTCCTTATAACGCAATAGGCGGAATTCCCGTTTTTGAAATGAATAAGTTAGGGAAAAAAATTTATGCAATAAAAGAAAATAATACAGTTATAAATGTTTCTCCACTGGAATTACCCTTAAAATGTGATATAATGAGTACATATGAAGAATTATGGGAGCTCTTATAGTATGAAAAAACAAGGATTCACACTTGCAGAAATGTTACTATGCATCGGAATTATTGCAGTTGTTGCTGCAATGGGTGCTACAATATCAAAAGCCGTAACACAAAAAGCGTACAATATATACTTTGTTAATGGATATAACAATTTAGCCAATGCAATAGCTGATATGGAAAGTGACATAACACAATTTAACAGCAATAATAACAATAATAACGAACCTTTTATGGAAGGATTTCATAAAAGAATTAACAACTCTGTATTAGAACAAAATGCTCAAGGGCAGCCATTTAAAGTTAACGCAGACAACGGAGTTTCTTACACATTAGTTTTCATAGGAGCCATGCCTCAAAATTCGACGAACTTAAAAGATTTTTATGTTGTTATAGACATGGGAGTTCCTCAACACAAAACAAGACAAAATCATGAAGGAAAAATAAACGTTCGTTTTGTTTACACAAAAGAACACAACGGGCAATTAATACCTGTAGAAGTAAATAATGCTAATTATATAAATTTGGCTGACAAACAGAACCTTCTGCCTACATATGTAGATGATGGCAACGTTGGAAGACGAGGACACGGCAATTATACACCTATACGATATCAAACATACACACAATCATACTGTGAAGCAATAGATCCTAACGGCATCAGCGTTCCATCTGATTTTCTGTCAGCAAGCACTCTGCTAACAAAACTTACAGATAAGACAGATTTCAGATATAAAAACTTTGCAGCTTTAATTGGAGATCCTAGTTATTATCTTTACAATAATGGTAAATCCAGCGGCAAAACTAGTGAATATTTTGCTGGTAGTACCGGACCTGGAGATAATGACACAACCGGACATGGCGGAGGAAGAAAAAGTAATCCTTCTGGTACAAGCACATCTAGCGGGGAACCTCATACATATACAGACGAACACACTAAAACTGGTGAAGACAATAAAAAAGAAGAAACTACAGAAGAACAAGAAATACAAAAAACACCAGTAATTATCTGTCCAAATAATATACAACAGGTACCCGGGGTAATAAAAATCGGCAAAGCAGCTAAAAGATAAAAAAAAATCAGCCGGATTTATTTGAATCCGGCTGATTTTTACTACCTATTTTAGATTAACTTTATTATTATCAGCTAAGAATTTTGTCACTTTTTCGTTTAGTGCTTGTTGAGATAGCGCATTAATCACACCCGGATTTTGGGTTAATTGTTTAACCATAGTAGCCGGATCAACTTGATACACTTGACTAAGTTCTGTCAGTTTTGCACCAAAATCCGCTTGCGAAACTGTTATTTTTTCTTCTTTGGCAATTTTATCAATTACCAAAGAATTCTTAACTCTTACAGCTGCATCTTCTTTTAGCTGATTTACTATATTATCATATCCTTGAGCTTCAATTGCTTGTTCCCACGTAAAGCCTTGCGTTGTAAGTCTTTGTTTATATTCAGCTATAAGTTCATCTGTTTCTCTGTCTATCATTGATTGTTGTATATCAACTTTAGCTTCTGAAACAACTTTTTCGAAAATAGCTTTTTCTGAATTTACTCTATCAATATCAGCCTTTTGAGTATCCAAATATTTTTGAATATCAGCTTTTAATTCATCAACGGTCTTAAATGGTCCTACCTTAGAAACGAATTCGTCATTCAATTCAGGTAACACTTTTTCTCTGATTTCATTTATTTTACATTTAAAAACAGCCTGTTGTCCTGCGAGTTTCTTTTCATGATACTCCGCAGGGAATGTTACATTAATATCAAATTCCTCACCTAATGGTCTGTCAGCCAGTTGCTCTGCAAAACCCGGAATAAAACTTGAGTTAGCTAAATCTAAAGTGAAGTTTTTTGCATCTCCATGTTCAATTTTTTCACCATTAGCAAAACCTTCGAAATCAAATACAATTGTATCTGCAGATGTCGTTTTTCTATCTGTTACAACTACAGTTGAAGAATGTTGAGCCAACAAACCGTCAATTGATTTTTGCATTGCATCATCCGGAGTTTTATATGCTTCAACTTCAACCGTAAGATCCTTGTATTTACCCAAAGTTACTTCAGGACGAAGTTCCAATTTTGCAGTAATTTTTAAATCTTCACCGATTTTGAAATCATAAGATTCAACATATGGCTGAGTCACCACATCAAAATCATTATCTTTAATAACATCAGCAAATATTTTCGGAAGTGCACTTTCTAACGCTTCGTGTTTAATTCTCTCTTCGCCGATATTTTGTTCTACGATATTTCTTGGAGCTTTCCCTTTTCTGAATCCAGGAATATTTACGTATTGAGAAAGTTTTTTTGCTGCATTATTATAGTAATTTACAGCTTCCTTTGCAGGAACTTCAATCTCTACCTTAACGATATTGTTTTCTTGTTTTTCAAATTTAGTGTTCATAATAATCCTCTTTTCTTTTGTAATACTTTAAAACTACTACAAACAGAGGTTATGTGCAAGATATATGAACTAAAGGCTTGTTGTTATAGAAAACCGAATATTAGACCAAACCTTCTTTTACCGCTTTAACTGCAGCTTGAACCCTGTCATTCACACACATTTTTTGTAAAATCGAACAAACATGAGCCTTTGCAGTATGCACACTTACAATGAGTTCTTTGGCAATTTCTGTGTTACTTTTACCTTCCACCAAATGTTTTAATACCTCAAATTCTCTCTCTGTTAGAGGTACTCTGCCTTCCTCAGAATTTTTATCTCGTAAAATACCTAATGCTTCTTGTTTAGGAAAGGAATCTAAAACTTTTCTGGCTATAACCGGATCCAGCCAACAAACGCCTCCCTTAACATCTCTTATTACATCAGCAAGTTTTGACGGGTCTATATCTTTTAAACAATATGCCATTGCTCCTGCAGATAAAGATGCAATCACTTCTTCTTCCCTATCATGAGATGTTAGAGCTATTACCTTTATTTCAGGATTCATCTCTCGAACTTTAACTGTAGCTTCAATACCGTTCATACCTGCAAGCCCAAGATCCATTAGTACCACATCCGGATTATGTTTTTGTATCAAAGCAAGTCCGTCTGTTGCATTATCACTTTCTGCAACAACGTTTATATCCTCATTAGAGTTTAATGCACATCTTAAGCCTACTCTGGTTAACTTGAAATCCTCAATTATAATAACACTAATAATTTGCTTTTCTGTAGAAACTGCTGTAATCATTATTTTGAATCCTCCTAATATTTACTACACTTCTATTAAATAATAGTAAAAATTAAGAGTATATTACCCAACTGGGGATAATAGAAAAATTATTAAGCTCATTCAATACAATAATTAAGCTTGCGAACATGTACGTTCGAATGCTTCCAATAAAGAAATAAAATTTTTGTACTCACAAATTAAATTATCAAAAACCATTTTAGGATAAAATGATAAATCCTTGGAATTTACCAAATTTTCTGTATCAAAAAGAATACGTTGAGCTCTTGATTTCAATGCTTTTAACATTATGAGTTCATCCGTTCCGCTGAGCACATCTGCACACGCAAGTTTCACCCGCGCCATTGGCAGAAATTGAATTGGATTTGCAGGCGGTTCTTCTGCTAATAATCTTTTGAGCTCATTTATACCATCTTTCGTAATGGAATAATACGCAGACGGCCTCCCCCCTTTTGAAATAGATTTCTGCGACACAACAAAGCCGTTTGCTTCTAATCTGGTGAGTGCAGGCTTAATCGTTCCATAGCTCGGGGTTGTAAGCACGGAAAAATCTGTACGAATAGATTTCGATACTCCATACATAGTCAGCACAGTTCTGTTAAGTTCAAATAAAATTAGAAGTTCAATCATAAGAAAATTATAACATATTAATAAACAAAGATGAATTTATTCAATATCATTTTTAACGATTTCAATAAATTCCCTGGCAAGTTTTTCGTTCCATTTTGTATTAATTTCACCGGTTATTATTTTTATCGCATCTTCTACTGACTTAGCATCTCTATAAGGACGTTTTTCCAACAGTGCGAAGTATGAATCAATAATTAAAATAATCTGAGATTCTATAGGAATTTTATCTCCTGAAATTTTATTAGGATATCCTGTTCCATCCCAGTTTTCATGGTGTTTTTCTATTATAGGGATAACGTCATTTATACTTGATATAGGCTTTAAAATTTCTCTTGCTGCAATTATAGGGTGCTTCATTATTGAAGCTTTTTCATCCGCGTTAAGAGGACCTGTCTTAGCTAATATCTCGTGAGGCAGCATAGTATTACCAATGTCATACAACAAAACAGCTATTTTTAATTTATCCAAATCCTCTTTTGATAAATCAAATCGTTTACCTAAAATAGAAGCCAATTGAACCTTTTGTTTAACGACACCAGAAATATGGTCAGGATTGTATGTAGTAACCAACGCGTCAGCTACCTGATATAAACGCTCATTACAACCGCCGATTTCTTGTAACTTTTGAGAAAGTTGATTTGATATTTTTTCATCAACAGGAATCCTGTGTTTAGTCAATATATCAATAAAGGTATTAATAGCAACTTCCTGCCATGAATTAACATTTGATGGTTTTGCTAAAGAAACCCTATTTCTTCCCTTTCTTTTTGATTCATACATTGCTTGGTCAGCAAGTTCCAACAATTCATCCAAATCATCCGATTGTTCTTGATAAGTAACAACGCCTAAACTGGCAGTAACATGACCGATTTTTTCAAGATGCTCTTTCTCAATTGCGCTTCTAATACGTTCTGCAGCAATCATTCCGCCCTTTGAATCTACACCAGGGAGAACAAGATTAAATTCTTCTCCGCCCATTCGTGCTGCAATATCAATTGAGCGCGCATTCTTTTTTAGAACTTCAGCTATTGCTTTAATTGCAATATCGCCATGATTGTGTCCATATAAGTCATTTATTTCTTTTAAATGATCCAAATCCAAGCTTATTATCGTAAACTTCTGATTCTGCCTGTCCGAACGTATTGACTCTTTCTTTATAAATTCCTCAAAATATCTTCTGTTGTACAATCCTGTCATCGCATCCGTTACAGCTTGCTCTTTTACAGCTTGAAATAAATCCGCAATAGTTATTGCAAGTTCTATTTGCTTCGCAAAAAGATTCAAGAAATTTAACTCACTTTCACTTACGGATTCTCTTGACGAAAATACTATTAATGAACCAAAATGAACCTGTTTTGACACTAACGGAATCAACATATAAGATTTCATATTAGCATTATTAAAAAAACCGTTTAGCTGTTCTTTTGTTAAATTCGGTATAAAACCTGATATCAAATCTGCTAATTTTGTAGATTGGAAGATTTTATTATTAAGTACAGCCTCTCTTAATCCTTCTATGCCGGGATAATTCAATTTATAATCAGATATATTACACTTAAAATATTCTGAAAATTTTTGTCCAAAATCATCTCTTGATGATGCAACTATTTGTACATAATTTTCACCTTCACTGAAAACAGGTTTTATAATAAAACTGTATAAATACCCAAGCTCACCTTGCAAGCTGTTAACAATCGCATTTAATACACTTGACAGCGGTTCTGAAGAATTCATCATATTCCACACGTGTTGCAATGTTAGCATTTGTTTATTTGCTCTGTCTAACTCTTTTGTTCTTTGCGCAATTTCTTCTTCCAACTTAGCGTTTCGTTCATAAACCTCCATCAGAGAAGATTTTCCATATACTGCAGATTCAACCTTATCAATACTATTCTTAAATTTCTTTATACTTTCAAAAAAGCTCACGCCAATTAACCTCAAAATTCAAGTTATAACTCAGTATAGCACATATTGTACAATAAGTTAATATATTTTTATAAAACCTCCTTGGCGGGAATTGAACCCACGACCTTTGGCTTCGGAAACCAACGCTCTATCCTACTGAGCTACAAGGAGGCACATTATATATCCAAACCTAAATCCAAAGTCGGTGCCTTTGCAACAATTGCACTTGACGATATAATATCAACACCACAAGCGGCTATTTCACAAACAGTAGCAAGGTTTACGTTTCCGCTTGCTTCAACAATAGCGCTGCCATTAATAATACTTACAGCTTCTTTCATTTGATCAATATTCATATTATCCAGCATAATTATATCTACACCGCAAGAAACAGCTTCTCTCACTTGTTCAATAGTATCACACTCTACCTCTATTTTATGAGCATGTGAAATATTTTGTTTTAGCCTCTTAACCGCATTTGTTAAACTTCCGGCATATTTTATGTGGTTATCTTTTATCATTGCACAATCAGAAAGATTGAATCTGTGAAGGCTTCCACCGCCTGCTTTAACCGAATATTTTTCAAAAGCTCTAAAACAAGGTGTTGTCTTTCTGGTATCAACAATTTTGGCCTTATTATCTCCGATAGCTTTCTGAAATTTATTTGTTTCTGTTGCTATACCGCTCATTCTTTGTACATAATTAAGCGCAGTCCGTTCTCCCATTAAAATATATTTTGCAGGGCCGCTAATTTCAGCAATTTTATCACCTTTTTTAATTTCATCACCATCATTAAAAAAGAATTTTATTTCAATTTTGGAAGATAAAATATTAAAGACTGTTGTAAAAACTTCCTTTCCGCAAAATATACCATCCACACGCGTGTTTAAAACACAATACATATAATCATCTTCATTTGTTAAAAAATCCGTAGTTATATCTCCAAAGCCAATATCTTCTTGCAAAGCCTGCTTTACATGTTCTTCAATAAAAAATTTATTCAACATAAACTAATTCATTCTCCTTATTTAGTGTAATATTTGAATGTAGCGGATTTAAATCAGTTTGCCCATAATCAGCTCTGCAATGAGCACCCCTGGATTCCTTTCTTGAGAGAGCTCCCTCTATAATTAAAGATGATACTATCAACATATTCCTGTATTCGTATTCGGATTTCGATATACATTTTCTTATACGTTTAAAATCAGCTTTTAACCTCTCAATCTCTTTTTTTGCTGCTAATAATGATTTTTCAGTCCTGATTATGCCAACATTATTCCACATTATCTCTTTCAATTCAGATTTTAACTTCTCAGTGTCGTACTCTTTTTGAGTAATCGTACGAGAGTAAACATCTATCATTTTAATAATACCTTCATCTAGCCTTTTTGGAATCTCTAAGTTAGAAAAAGACAAATAGTTTGCAAGTTCATACGCACAAACTACACATTCAAGAAGAGAATTACTTGCTAATCTGTTGGCGCCATGCAATCCGGTAGAAGCACATTCTCCAATAGCATACAAACCTTTTATTGAAGTTTTTCCTTCAACTTCAGCTCTGATTCCACCCATTGTATAATGTGCCGCGGGCGCAACCGGAATCGGTTTTTTGCTTATATCAATACCATTTTCTCTACACCTTCCTGATATTGTAGGAAAACGCTTTAATAATTTAACAGAATCGATAATAGAAGCATTTAAATATACATTTGAAGAATGTTCTATATTCATTTCATTAAATATAGCTCTTGTAACAACATCCCTCGGAGCAAGTTCACGCTTGTCGCTGTATTTTGACATAAATTCTTTGCCATAGCCATTAATAAGCTTTGCCCCTTCTCCTCTGACAGCTTCGGATATTAAAAATCTATTTTTACTATCAGGGCTTAAAGCCAATGCCGTTGGATGAAATTGTATAAATTCCATATCCTGAATAACAGCTCCAGCTTCATAGGCTAATGCAATTCCATCTCCGGTGGCTCCGTCCGGGTTCGTTGTATATTTATATACTTGACCTACGCCACCTGTTGCTAATATCAATGCTGATGTATATATAACTTCATGTTCACCCGTTATACTGTTATATAATATAACACCTTTTATTTCACTGTTCTCACTAACTAAAAGTTCAACAGCCATTGAATTTTCCATTACAGTAATATTTAAGTCATTACGTACACTATTCGCAAGTGATTCTATTATACACTTTCCTGTAGCGTCCCCTCCTGAGTGAAGAATCCTTCTCTTACTGTGAGCAGCTTCTAGCGTAAATGTCAACTCTCCTTTTTCATTTTTGTCAAAATTTACACCATTTTCAATTAAATCATTTATTACTTCATCAGAAGCTTTAGATATAAATTTTGCAGTTTCATCATCACTTAATCCTGCCCCTGCTTTTATAGTATCATTAACGTGCATATCAACGCAGTCATCAGGGTTTTGATGCAGCACCCCAACAATCCCGCCTTGCGCATATTTTGAATTACTTTCACCTAATTCTGATTTTGTTACAAGAAGTATACCTTCAGGAAGCTCAATGTGCTGCGAAATTTTCAATGCAGCATACAAACCAGCTGCACCGCTTCCTATAACAACTGCTGAATATTCCGAATACTTCATGTTACATTCCCTTAAATCAATAAAATGTTTCTAACAATATTGTAAAACAAAAAAAAGGGCTGGAAAACATTACACGGAATATTCCGTTTGAAAAATTTTATACAGTTCATTTAATAATTTAATTTTATTATTTTTTACAGCTTCATCAAATATTATAAATGCATTTGGTGCAATTTTCTTTGTATTTTGATATGATAAAAAATAAAATTCTACAAATCTCGCAAAAAGCTCTGAATTGTTATTATAATATTTATTGAGCTTACAAATTTTTGAGTTAACTCTATTCAATGCTCTTTTTAAGGACAAAAATTTTATATAAGCACATTCACATTCGGAAAAATTTCCCTGTTCACAAACATTATCAACAGAATAGATATTACCAAAAAAATTTACTCTGTCATATTTTAACAAATATTTATATGGTAAAGTGATTTTTCTTTCTAAATCAATTAACTTGGACGAAAGTTTAAAATTATGATATTCTTTTTTAATTACATTTACAACTTCATTAATTTCCTGTTTTATAAGTTCTTTTTGGCAAAACAAACTTTCAGCATAATCTTTAGGTATCTGTTGAACTGTCACAGATATCAGTTCTTCCAAAATTTCGTCATCAAAGGGAGAAAAAACAAATTCCAAAGATTTTAGTGACTTATCATACGTATAATGAATATAATGTGCGAATTCATGAACAAGTACCGATAGAATTTCATCCTCAGTTAATTTTCCGGAAACATCTATTCTATATGATTTAGGTGTGTTTATAAAAACGCCTTTGTTACCTCTTGCTTTATTTTTTCCAACATTTACTACAATACCTAATGAATTTAAATATTTAACTAAATCTAAGATTCTGTTTCTTTTATCAGCCATTTTAGGTAATCTTCACTACAATCTACAATAGGTAAAGCTATAATTTCAGGAACAGTATATGAGTGCATTTCTTCTATCGCGAGCTTAATTTTCGCATAATTAGCTCTTCTGGTCTTTATCATCATTAAATGTTCTTTTTCTTCGCACAACTCACCATCCCAAGAAAAAGTTGATCTGACATTTTCAACCAAACTTACGCAAGCTGCCAACTTATGTTTCATTAATACTTTTGTAATGTCTTTAGCTATTTTTTTATCAGGCACTGTACAATATACAACAATTATATCCATACTATTCTCCTTTAAACTTTAAAAATTTTACCCGGATTCAAAATATTATTAGGATCAAATAATTTTTTGATTCTCTTCATATATTCTAAAGCATTTTCATCTACCGTCTGTTTCATATATGAAAGTTTTTCCATTCCAACTCCATGTTCCGCAGAAATTGTTCCACCAAGTTTTATTGCAGCATCATATATTTCGGCCTTGGCATCTTGATAATTCTTAAATTCATCATCATTCTCTAAATTCAACACAATTTGAGGATGAATATTACCATCACCAACATGACCTACTAAACAAAGAGTTAAATTATATTTTTCGCAAATTCTCTGACAACTTTTTATCATCTGAGATAACGATGTTCTTGGAACAATAATGTCATCAGTAACAACATCAACACCCAACTTAGCTGATGCTGCAAAACTGGAACGTCTTGACGTCCACACTCTATCTTTATCCGCTTCATCAAGAATACAATTTATTTCTGTTGAATTAGAACATTCTAACGCGTGCACCGTTTTCTGCATTTGTGAATTTACAGATTCTTCTATTCCATCTAATTCAACTATTAGCATACATTCACTTTTTGTATTTAAGCCTGACGGATAAAATTTTTCAACTGTGATTATTGAATTACTGTCCATAAAATCAATTGTAGCTGGAAAAATACGCTCTTTAATAATTGTATTTACACCTTGAATTGCGTCTTCTATACTTTTAAAATAAGCAGTTACCAGAGAAGAGGTTTCTGGCTTCGGTATCAACTTCAATTCCGCTTCTACCACAACTGCCAAAGTTCCCTCGCTGCCAATTATAAGTTGATTTAAATGATACCCAACAGCATCCTTAACCGTGCCTGAACCTAATTTCATCAATGTTCCGTCAGGTAAAACAACCTTTAAACTCAAAATATAATCTTTTGTCGTACCATACTTAAAAGAAGAAGCTCCGCCAGAAGATTGCGCAATACTGCCGCCAATAGTAGAAACTTTAAAATTAGAAGGATCCGGCGGATAAAATAATCCCTCTGACTCTGCCAATTTTTTTATATCATCCAATACAACTCCCGGCTGAACTTTCATTGTCAAATTTTCAGGAGAAAATTCTAAAATTTTATTCATACGCGAAAAGTTCAGGACAATACCACCTTGCTCACAGACACATGCTCCGACCATATTTGTACCTGCGCCTCGTGAGATGACAGGTATTGAATGTATATTTGCATATTTTAAAACTTTTTGGACATCCTCAATTGATTCAACGAAAATTACTGCATCGGGTGACATCGGAGTATTTCTGAGGTTTGTAGAATCTTGAGCATAGCAATAACATTCTTCCTTTGAAGACAGTACTTTGTCACTTTTTAAAATTTTTTTTAAATCATTAATATTACTTTTCAACAACATGTGATGCTATTTTTTCAATACTTTTATTTAATTTTGCTATTTGCTTATCCATTCCGCCAACTTTTTTAGTCAATTGAGCAGTGTCCTTGTTATCAACCAAAGATACAACTTCTGACAACTTTGATTCTAAAATATTAATTTTATTTTGCTGTTCAGCCATCTTAGAATCAATTGCCACTAAAAATCTGTTTAAAGTATCTTCCATTGGAGTCAAGTCAATTTTACTATTTTTATTATTTATAGTTTGTTCAACAAGCATTCTGTCTAGCTTAGCTTCAATAGAATTAATCCTTTTTGCTTGTTTATCAAAAACTGATCCTAAAGCTTCGACTAATTCTTCATTTTCAGAATTATCAGCAGCTTCAGCTTTCAAATCCTCTAACATAACTTTTATTTGACCGATATCATCTAATGAACTAACCTTATCAGAGATAGCGGTTATTTGTGAACCTGCATTATCAACCCATTCTGCAAGATATTCAAACACTTGATTGAATACTTGATTTGTCTTAGCACCATTTTGAATCATTGTGTTTAAAGTACCTAATTTACTGTTAATTTTATCTAAACCGGATTCATGTGCAAAATTTCTTGTCCTTTCATCTAAATCATTAATAACAAGCTTAAAATCATGTAAGTTATCTTGCAATGTTTTATACGATTCATCCGATGTTAACAACAACTTATTAGTTCTGGAGCTTATACTTTCAATATCTTCTGTTAATGTATCGAAATCTTTTCTGAATTCGCCTATCTCAAAATGCGGCATTTCAGTTTTTATTGCCTCAACCATCTTATATATACCGTTAGTTGAAGTTAACAGTTCTTCGAATTCAGCAGACTTGTTATCTTTTTTCATATCATTTAAGACAAGTCTTAAATTTGCTATGTCAGATTCTAAATCCTGTAAGCTGTATACATAATCAACATTTCCCTCTGATGATAATATAGAAGAAATTTTTTCATTTATGTTACTTATATCAGCTTTCAATGAATTTAATCTGCCTTCAACAGACTCAGAAACCGTTACAATATGGCTTAGCACCGCAACTAAGTCATTGTGTTTTTCTTGAATGAAATCAAGAATTTCCTCTTGCTCAGACACAAAAGATATTTGATTAAATACATTTATAAGTTGAGTAATAATATCTACTTTTAATTTATTTAAAGCTTGTTCGTAATTATCCCCTTGAAGAAGCGACGATTTTGCCAATTCATCTATAGAATGCTGGATACCATGCTTTACTACCGCACTTAATTCTGTTAATTCAGGCAGATTTTCACAACATAATTCATTTATATCCTTGATATAATTCATTTGTTCTTTTACCAAAGATTCAATTTCTGCCACTTGATTTTTAACTGCCTGTTGAAATGCTTCGTCTAAGGACTTATTTAATATGTGAGATTTCAATTCAACAAAACTGTTATTCAAACTATCAATAGAATTGTTCATGCTTTCTGATAAAGATTTAATATCATTTCTAATATCATCCTTAGTATCAACAAACTTTGATATCAATTCTTCTGTTGATACCGAGATTTTCTCCAAAGAAGAATTGTACTGTGTTGATAAAAGTTTCACTTCTTCATATTTGTCAACAACAGTATCAACAAACTGCTTATTAAATAAATTTAATTTATCGTCAAATTTCTTAGTTATATTCTCTGTAATAAATTCTTGAACCTGATTATTTAATTTTTCAGACAAAGAATCCAACAGAATTTTATTTGTATTTTTTAAATCTGATATACTATCAGCAAAAACGCTTGCTTCCAATAATTTATTTAGATTTAAAATTACTTCATCGGCAGATTCTTGAAGTCCTTTTACTAACGCATCAATTTTGCTGTTAACAACTGTAGAATCCATTTTAATATCAAGATATGATTTCAAATCATTAACAGAATCAAATATATAACCTGAAACAGAACCTTCAATCTGACTTGTCAATGATACAATATCATCTTTTCTGTCATTCTTTAAAATTTCCAGTTGTTCTATTATGTCACGAGTAATTACATCAGTATCAGCCTCTATTGACACAGACAAATGACTCATTTGTTCCTTAACAAGATTGGTAATAAAATCTCTATACGCTATGACATTTTGCTTAACGCTTTCTACTTCATATAAAATATTATTTGCAAAAGATTCCATAGTCTGTAATTCACCTGCTGAAATTTCTGCGTTAGAAGATAATAAAGTATTAATCTTTGTATCCAAAGTATTTTCTACATCATTCATTAATTGTTTATTATGTTCAATTAATGATTCTGATATCTTAGCAGCTTCTTCTCTTGTTGCTTCTTTAGCACTTTCGGTTAAATCACTAAATGTTTTACTTAATTCTTTTAACTGTGATTGATAAACATCCATTCGAGAAAATTCTGCTTTGTCAATTCTATCTTTAATCATTTCCAAATTAGCTTTCAGCTCAACAGCCTCTTTTCTCAAATCATCTATAAAACTTGAATTATTATTATTTAATAAATTTGTTAAATTTAGTGAATATTCTTCAAACAGACTTTCTATTTTATTTGATAAAGAATTTATTTCCGGTAAAATATCTGCTTTCACAGAATCTTGTATTGGCTCGATTTGACTCAAAAATTGACTTTGTAAAGATATTATTTCATCAGTAATACTTTTTGCACTCTCCAATATACTATTTTGAATAGTATTCTGTGAACCTGAGAATTGATTTTGTAAAAATAGGATTTCATCTTTTATACTTTTTGCATTAGTTGATATGCTATCCTTAATTGCATCGGATGAACTTAAAATTTCTTGTTTGATATTGTTTTCACCTGATTGTAAATTAGCATTTGTTGCGATATCTTTCACCAACTCAGATAAAGAGGTAATAATCATTTCAGCTTTATTGTCAGACATTGCCTGAGAAGATGCCCTTAATTCTTCTATTTTGTCATTTAAAAATGCAATTTTTGAATGCGTTTTCGTACAGATAAGCTTGTTGATGCG
>CAMZGT010000015.1 GCA_947306495.1 uncultured Acinetobacter sp. | reverse complement strand
TATGCATTTGCTCTCGCAAATGCTTCACTATTCTATTGTCAAGGTTCAAACAAAAGTGACTATCGTCACTCTCAAAATTTTAAACCTGATTCTTTGCTATTTACCAATGTTAAAATTTCGGGTTTATATTTGTACCAGCTCCCGAATACTATAACTTCATCGGAATGTGGGATTCTCTTCAGCTATGTTCTACCCACCTGCTTGTACTGGCGGTTTCCTCGCCGACAAACTCTATAATATTACATCAATTTTTAATGTCAACACCTTTTTTTAAAATATTTCTATTTTATTTTACAAAACTTAAAGTCAATTATTAAATAAGACATATTTTATTAGTTCTATTTATGCCATATATTCATTCATTCTTACAAAGCCGCTTAATGTTGGGCTATTTGCTTTATAATGACGGATTCCTACTGAATCACTGCAATTGCCTTCAACAGTATCAAAAGAACCATCTTGGTAAACTTTACAAACAAATCCTGTATGTGATTTGTCACCTCGTTTTTCAATCATTATATCGCCTGGCTTTACTTTATTCTTAATAAGCATTGCTTTATCAAAACTATTATCTGTTCTTAGATAACAATCATGCTTAATCCCCCAAGACCTTATATTATTTACACTGTTGAGTTGAGGGAAATCCTTTATTCTGCTCCCATAAACTCTATTAACAACATAACCTACAAAATCAGCACACCAAGGTCTATCTTGTCCCTTTGAAAAAGCTTTATTTCCGGCTTTATCAGAATTTATTTTACCCACATATGATCTTGCCACATCTACTATACGCTTGCAAGTAGGCAATGATGCTGTACATGATACATTAGAAGATGCTTTTGAATTTGAAAACGAACCAGATGGAAACGAACCCCAATTAGTTGAAAATGCTGTAAACATATTCCAACTTGAATTCATTGATGAAAAAGTATCAAAGCAAGCATTAAAATTATAATTCATTGAATCTAATTGTTGATACTTTACTGTTTGATTTGCATTAAAATTGAACACACTACCTGTATTATACTGGAATTGAGGCAACATCGGATACCCAAAGGAGGTATTAAAAAAATTATAATTAAAATTATTAAAATAATTGAAGCAACCGAAAAACGGAATGTTTGCTATCATTCCGGTCAGAAAACCATTATTAAAGCCATGCCAAAATTGGTTAATCATAGTTGCCTCATGTAATATCTTATATATATAAAGCATATATAAAACAAATAATTGACTTTTTTTTCGGCTTTTGTTACGAAATTGTTACATGAAATAAAAAGGTCAGACTTGCTGACCTTAGAATAAAGTGTAGAAAAATTTATAGTTTACGAGAAAAAATATTATACCATACCCATCAACATATCCATTACGGCATCCATTACCTTTGGAGCCATTTCTGTTCCAAATTCTTGTTCTACAATAGCATATATTACTTCAAATTTTTCCATATAGCCGGCAACTCTGTCAGCTACTGTAGGATCTGTTTCAACACCTTCAACCGCTTCCGGTGAATTTGTTATATTAACAAAGTAATTATTTTGTGCAAGAAAATCCATTACTTTTGAAGGATCTACTTGTGTTTCTTGATAATTTTGCGGAGCTGTCTGCTCTTCTTGTTTAGCTGCTGCATCTTCACCACCACGTCTTTGAGGACCATAGCCGCCTACACCATAATTACCATATCCTGAAAGTCTACCAATGTTTTCCATTTTTCTACTCCTTTATGTTTTTCTTTTCTTTACTCCATGTATATCGGCATTTTTTTGAAAAACTTTAGGTTTTTTACTATAATTGTTACAAATATTTACAATTTAGATTAAACATATTGCCTACTATTACCAATGTGCAAGTTAAAAATTTTTCTCTTCGAATTAAGTTGATAGTTACAGCGCAAACTGACACCATTATCGAAGATATTACTATAACCATACATCCATTCATAAATTTCTAAGTTTTCATAGTATCCGCCAAACATATCAAATTCTAGTATCCGCTCGTACAATCACGAACACTTAATTCTCATGTAGCTTCTATATAATAGTTAATAATCAGGATAGTTATATTCGTCAGCATAATATCCTACAAAACCGCCCTTAAACTTCCGACACCTTTTTGTGTTTTGTAACACTTATAAATTAATTTTGTTACAAAATTTGTCAAATTTTTCTCACAAAAAAAATAGTGGCAGTTGTTAAACAACTGCCACTATTTTTTTTACATTTTATATAGCTTTTTGAACTTTTCCCGCTTTTAAACAAGATGTGCAAACAGTTTTTCTTACTGCATGACCATTACTGTCAAGAACTTTAATTTCTTGAAGGTTAGGAGATTGTCTTTTTACAATTTGTTTATGTGAGAAAGTTAATTTTGCAGCTTTTAAAGTACCTTTACCGCATATTTCACAAGTTTTTGCCATAGTTCTATTCCTTCTTTCTATTCTAGTGTACTAAAAGTTTACATTAAACTATTTAATTTTACAAGAGCAATTGTAAATTTATTGTTACATTAAATAAATTTTTTCTTTTTTAATGTTTACAAATAATAGGGAAATAAATTAAAGTGATATTATTAAATATTAATAATCTGAAGGTTCATAGTCCTCTTCGTCATTGAGCGAAGATAAATCAGAAGAACAACTTGAATCAAAGTCCTCAGGAAGATTATCATTGTCCGGCCATACTGTTTCTTCATCAAAACGACAAGCATTGAGATTCTCCGCCATAGACAAGTCTGAATCTGAAAAATCCGCACCTTGCAAAACTGATCCTGCCATATCAGCATCAGAAAAATTACCGTAATTTACAGATGTATAACTAAAGTCAGTACCATTTAACACCGATCCCTCAAACGAGCATTCAATAAGAGTTGCTCTGGTAAAATCAACTGAAGTTAAATCACATCCTTCAAATTTTACTTCCGTTAAATGACTGTCGGCAAAAGATGAAGAAGTTAAATCAACATTCACAAAATTTGCTCCCTGCAATGTTAAATTGGAGAAATCTGATTCACTTAAATCAACACCGTCTTTTTCATCTGCTACAGCATCATTAAATGCATTCACATCATTAATTAAAAGATCTGATAATTCTTCTTTAGATAACATAATTAATTTCTCCTAACTTACCAAATTAACTTGCATTGCAAGCAAAACTGCCTGCGTTCTATTAGATACTTTTAGTTTTTTGAATATACTGTTTAAATGTGTCTTAACCGTAACATCCTGAACACTCATTTTTTCTGCAATTTCCTGATTGCTCACACCCTTACAAACATATCCTAATACTTCTTTTTCACGAGGGGTCAAAACGCTAAAATCAACGTCACTGTTTAAACTTTTTTCTTCTTTCGAAGTTTTTTTCTGCCATTTACTGCGTCTTAAAACTGCTTCTACCCTTGCAAGCAAATTCGGCAATATAAAAGGTTTTACAATGTAATCATCTGCTCCTAAGCGCAAGCCGGATACGACCTTTTGATCTTCACTTACAGCAGTAATCATTATTATAGGAATATGTTCCGTCTTTGGGTTTTTTCTTATTGCTTTGAGCGTATCCCAGCCATTCATATTTGGCATCATTACGTCAAGCAATATCAAATCGAAATATTCGCTCTTTTCTGATAATATTTTTAATGCCTCTATGCCATCCAAAGCTGTTGTTACTTCATAACCATACATTGGCAATGCATCTTTAAGATACTTAGGATTATCATCAATAACCAATATAGAAGCAATTCCGTTCATATTACACCAATCTTTCTTTTAAAGCTTTAAGCGCAGCCTGAAGTCTGTCATCAACTTCTAATTTCTGCAATATACTTGCTACATGAGCCTTTGTTGTATTTATACTTACAAATAACTCATTTGCAATTTCTATATTACTATATCCTTCTGTTATTAATTTTAGAATTTGTGTTTCACGTGATGTTAACCCGTAATCTCGTTCTGGTTTTCCTGCTAAAGAGTCTTGTACCTTTGTAGCAGCGCTAAGTACTACATGTGATATGGACGGATCAAACCAAGCAGCACCGTCAAGTACTGACTGAATAACTTGAACAAGTCTTTTTGGATTAATTTCTTTTGAACAATAGGCATTTGCGCCTGCTTTTAAGCTGTTTAACACTTCTTGATCATCATTGTGGGATGTTAGAATAACAATTTTAATTTCTTTATTAATCTCTTTTATTCTTCTTGTTGCTTCTATTCCGTTCATGCCTGGAAGTCCCAAGTCCATAACAATTATATCGACTGTATTCTGTGCAACAATATCTAAGCTTTTCTCCGCAGATTCAGCTTCATAGATTTCACCAAGAAAATCACAGGACTCAAATGCTGTCTTCAATCCAAATCTTGTAAGTTCATGGTCTTCTACTATTAAAATGTTACTTTTCATACACACCTATATTTTCTTTTATTTAACTCCTGAATTTATTGCAGATGCATAGTCAGAATTAATATTAGAACATCTTATAAGAGATTTGTTCGCTGATTCTATGTCACCTTTTGCTCTCAATACCTGACTTAAATAATAATAGTATTTAAAGTTATTTTCGTCAATATAATACGAATTATTCAGGTATGTTGTTGCCATTTTAAGATTACCGTCTTTTATTGCATAATTTGCCAAACCTAGCCAAATATCATTATTTGAAAGATCTATAGACGCCACTCTCGGCAGGTAATAATCAACTCTTTGCGGTATTACTTTCAATGATTCAACCAATAAATCTTCGTTGTACTGATTCTTCTTTAGAAGTTTTTCGTATATTTTTTTTGATTTTTCTTTCTGGTCTAATGCTAAATAACTCTTAGCAATACCTACCTGTGGAGATGCATTTTTAGTTAATCTTTTAGCCTTTTTATAATACTTTAAAGCTTCTTCATAGTGTCTGCTGTCATAACTGACGTCCGCGAGTGTAAGCGCAGCCAAGTAATTATTTTTATCTTCTTTGTATGCCCTTGAAGCAAATTCTTCAGCTTTAAGGGGTTCGTCATTTTCATAATAAATTCTTCCCAACAAAGAGTACACTGATGAACTGTACTGTTTAGATGTCATCATAGCAGATTGTAAAACCTTTGTTGCCAATAAGCTTTTATTTTGCAAATGATAATAATATGCCAAATGATAATCTTTTAGTGTTTCTGACTTAGAAGTTTTATATAAAACGTACTCCTCCAACGCCCTCACTTTTTGCTGAAAATCTACCGTATTAAAATTCACTTTTTTAACCTGAGCTAAAACTTTAAGAGCTTGTGACGACTTGTCTGAATCAGCAAGAATCTTTGCCTTCAATGCCATATAATTTACATTTAAATCGTTTACCTTAAGCGCCCTGTTTATATACTTTAAAGCCAATGGAAGATTATTGGATTTATAGTATCCTAACGCAATTAAGTAATCCTTATAATCACTTTCGAGCACCTTATTTGAATTCAACAATTCAGATGTTGTTTCAAGAGCCATATTATTGTAAACAATATTTGAATAAGCGTCAGCCAAATAAATATAATCTTTTGGTTGGACCATAGATGAAGGATAATAGTACCTTCTCATATCAGTAACATAAGATGCCGTAAAATTATTATTATCAAGTCTTCCGATCAATTCTTCCGATAAATCAAAAAATCCGTACTCTGACATCTTTATTCCGTAAAGCAAAAAAACGTAATCATCATGAGATGATTTTTGTACCAAATCCTTAAAATCATCATAAGAAGCTTTTACGTTACTTTGTATAAAACGATTTTCTGCTGAAGCATATTTTGCTTTAATAAAATTATCTTTAACAACCATATCCATGGTCGCAACATTAGTTTCTGCCCTGATCGGAATTGGCTTTACTGCAGTCTCAGCATGTACGGTTGACACTGTTGTTAAGATTATACCTGTCAGAATATATTTGGTAATTTTATTCATGCTCTATATCCACACCTACATAATACCTGTTAAACACTTCTAATAATTTGTTACTACAATTATTTACTATTGAGTAATATAAATCAAGTAAATTATATTTTTTTAATATTTCTAAATCTTTTTTATCAATTGTTAAACTATTTTCGGTACAGAACACACCCACTATTTTGTCCAATTTTATTGATAAAAATTTTTCTACCACAAGCGGATCAAAATGCGTACCTGCACCATCCTTAATAATATCTATTACTTTGTCTATCGGCATCTTATCTCGATAGTGCCTTTTGGATGTAATTGCATCAAATACATCGGATACGGCCAAAATTCTGCCTCCAAAAGGAATTTCTTCACCTTTAAGATGTCTGTAATAACCGGTGCCGTCAAATTTTTCGTGATGAGAACAAGCTATTTCAGTAATTTCTTGAAAATCCTTTGACATGTGAATTTTTTCCAAAATATGATGAGTGATTTCAACATGTTGTTGTATGTGCTTATATTCTTCAGGAGTTAGCTTGCCTTCTTTTTGCAATACAGCATCACAAATTCCAATCTTTCCTATATCGTGAAGAGCAGCAGCTTTTTCAAGTATATTTAAATCATTCTGTTCCATACCAAACTCTTGTGCTATTAAAGAAGCATAGAGTTTAACTCTTGTTGAATGACCGGAGGTTATTTTGTCTCTTGCATCAATAGATGTTGAAAGTGTTTCTATAAAACTGTCCAAAACGACCCTCTGTTCTTCCAGCAATTTTCTTTGCCTTTCAAACAACCTTGCATTTTCCAAGGATATACCGGCGCTTGATGCAATTGCCACAAGAAGGTCCTCATCGTCCAACGTAAAATATTCATCGAATTTGTTGAGAACTTGAAAAACACCTATTATTTCCTGATTAAAGTTTTTTATTGGCATACAGAGCATATTCTTAGTTCTATATCCTGTTTTTTTGTCAATATCAGGATTAAACCGCTTGTCGTTATAAGCATCTTTAATATTTATTGTTTCACCTGTTTGCATAACATGACCGGCCAAGCCTTTATCGGCAGGGATTCTTAATTCCTGAGTATCTAATCCTGTTGCCACTTTGGAATAGAGTTCATTACTGTCTTTGTCATAAAGGTAAACAGTGCATCTGTCTGCATTTAATGCTGTTTTAGTTTCTTCTGCTATAGTCTTAATCAATATATCAATATTTTTTTCTGCAGCAACCGCCTGACCAATATTAACAAGTGCAATCAAGGGGTCTTTAGTTTGTTTGTAAGCATTTGTATAATGCGTTACCGCAGGGCATTTTAATATTGAATTTAATCTTTCAAAAAACTCCGTTTTTTGATTTTTTATAGATATTTTTCTTGCATTATTATAATTAATGGAATAGAGTTCTGTGTTCTTTTCACTGAAATTTACATAAGCCATTGTCATTTCATGAACAATTTGAGTAATCGGCTCTGAACACTGATTCACCAAAAAAGTTGAGTCATTCATAAATTGATAAAAATCTTCATATTTACCGATAGAAAAAGAACCCAGTGCGAGTAAGCTAAAACAAATTGCCGTGTCATCATGGTAAATTTCTTTATGTTTTTCTATTTTTGGTTTAACTTTTTCATATTCACCGGCTAATATCTCAGAAACCGATTCGTAAATGAAGTTTTCTAATGACATTGAACTCTCTCTCTTTATTATATAATATATAATAAAATTAACTTTTTGGCAAAGAAAAATTCTGATAATTTTAACTTTTTGAAAGGATTTTAATTTTGAACAAAATAACAATATTAATTCCGGTTTATAATGAAAAACCATTTTTAACGGATATTATTAAAAAAGTAGAAGAAGTAAATTTCGGTCTTGAAAAAGAAATAATAATTATAGATGACTTTTCCACTGATGGCACACGGGAGCTGTATAAGAATATCTCACATAAAGTTTTGCTTCATGATAAAAACAGAGGAAAAGGCGCAGCATTAAGAACGGGGTTTAGTGCTGCAACAGGAGATATTATTTTAATACAGGATGCTGATTTAGAATATAATCCCAAAGACTACATTCATTTAGTTGAATTAATACAATCCGATAAAGCAGACGTAGTTTATGGTTCGCGTCTTTCAAACAAAACAATAGAAATAAATTTTTGCTGCTAAGCTACCTCGCAAATAACATTTTGTCATATTTGACAAGAATTTTCTTTGGCACAAAAATAACAGACATGGAAACTTGTTATAAAGCTTTTCGTGCAGATATTATAAAAAAACTAACAATAAAATCCGATAGATTTGACTTTGAACCTGAGATTACAGCAAAAATATTAAAACTGAATGTTCGTTTTGCAGAAATACCTATATCATACAATGCGAGAAAAAACAGTGATGGGAAAAAAATAGGATGGAAAGATGGGATTCAAGCCATTTATACATTAATCAAATATCGTTTCTTTGATTAGTAAATACTTTATTGTTTAACGAAAGATTTTTACAGTTTACCCATTTACCCCTTTATGCTAAAATTCGGATATGCAGGGACAGATTTTTAAAATACATTCAGATTTCTATTACGTAAATTTTGATGGAAACGAATTTGAGTGCAAATTGCGTGAAGTATTAAAAAAAGCAAAGCAATCCATATATGTTGGAGATTTCGTTGAATTTGAAAATGGAGCAATAAAAAAAATTCTGCCAAGAAAAAATTATATCAGGCGTCCTTCCGCATCAAATATTGATCAGGTTATTATAATATCAGCAGTTAAAGATCCTGAGTTAAGTCTTTCTCAATTAAACAGATATATAGCTTTTGCTAAATATCACAATATTCCTGCAGTTTTATGTTTTAACAAAAATGATCTGTCTTCAGATGATACGATAATCGAAAAAGTTTTTTCTATATATGAACCACTCGGATATGACATAGTATTTACTTCAGCGTTGGAAGAACTAGGGTTAGATGATTTTAAAGATATCCTAAAAGGTAAGACCTCTGTACTTTGCGGGTCGTCCGGAGTCGGGAAATCCACTCTTATAAATGCAGTATCAGGTTTACACTTAAGAACTAAAGAAGTAAGCGAAAAAAATAAACGAGGCACACATACGACCAGGCATTGTGAAATAATTTCTATTAATAAAAACACACGTATTGTGGACACTCCAGGATTCAGCAACCTGAAATTTGATTTTATATTGCCTCATGATGTGGATACATTATTTCCTGAAATAAATAAATACAGGAATTTATGTAAATTCCAAGATTGCTTGCATATACATGAATCAGGTTGTGCAGTAAAAGAAAATTTAAACAAGATTGACCTATCCAGATATGAAAGTTATCTTGAATTTGTAGAAGAAGCTAAAGAATACAAAGAAAAAATTAAATACCAAGGTATAAAATCAGAAGCTGCTCATAAATCATTAAATAATGAATTGACCGTAAAAATAAGTTCAAAAAAACGACAAAGAGCTCGCAATACTTTAAAACAAAATTTATATAAGGATATTGAAAATGAAGGAACTAATTAATGTTATTGATAACGCTTTAGATAAATATTTACAGATAGAATACCCTGAGGATATTTTTAAAGCAATGAAATATACACTTATGCTTCCGGGCAAACGTCTAAGACCTGTGATGTGCATAGAAACTGCAAGAATTTTGGGTTGTGATATAGAAAAAGTCATGCCTGCAGCTTGTGCAATAGAAATGCTTCACGTGCAAAGTTTAATACACGACGACCTACCTTGTATGGATAATGACGATTTCAGACGCGGAAAACCTTCTAACCACAAAGTTTTCGGCGAAGCCAATGCAGTCCTTGCCGGAGATGCATTACTAACGTATGCACCGCAACTAATAATTGAAAAATCAACTGATTTAACATCAGAGCAAATTGTCAAGATTTTGCATGAATACACAAAATTTGCCGGAGCTTACGGACTTATCGCCGGCCAAGTCGTTGATATCGAATCAGAGGGCGGAAAATTGGTTAAATCGGCAAAAGAAACTCTTGATTTCATTCATTTAAATAAAACTGCAGTGTTGTTCAGACTTGCTATAAAAATAGGAGCTATAGCCGCAGATGCAGATAAATATACAATAGAAGAATTTGACAACTTTGCAACAAAATTTGGACTTGCTTTTCAGATATATGATGACATTATGGACGAAATTTCATCTTTTGAAGAATTGGGCAAAACGGTAGGTAAAGATAAAGCCAGTGATAAGCTTACTTATGTGTCATTATACGGACTTAAAACAGCTAAAAATAAATTTAACTGTTTAATTCAAGAATGTTGTGATATAATTGATAAATATGATTCTAAAATATTTAATGATATTTTGAGTAGACTGGCAGCCAGAATTAACAGCTAGAGAGGTTTTAATGAATTTGAATTATATATACAATACGGGATATGAAGTTATATTTATAGCATTCTCTGGAATACTTTTAACTCAAGTTTTCAAATGTTTGCTGCATCTTATCGTTAAAAGAAAACTTGATTTAAGGTTATTTACAACAACAGGCGGCATGCCAAGTTCACATTCTGCAGGCGTTGTTGGCATGTCAACTGCAGTAGGATTAATAAAAGGCTTTAGTTCAATAGAATTTGCAATTGCTATCGGCTACGCATTTATTGTAATGTATGATGCTGCAGGAGTTAGAAGGGCTGCCGGTAAACAAGCAGCCTGCTTAAATAAAATAATATATGACATTTATAAACAAGATTTAGCAGAAGCAGGCGGAAAATTAAAAGAGCTTCTGGGTCACACTCCAATGCAAGTCTTTGTGGGTGCAATTTTTGGAATTGTATATGCTTACTACATACATATGTTTTTAGGAACTCTTTAAATTTTTAATGATTAACAAATATTAAAACAAATTCACTATTTGCAACAATTATCGCTTGCAATTTTATTTTGTTTGTTCTAGAATTTTCCTTGTCAGAAAAAACCCACAATTGAATACGTTAATTCGCTGAGTTTTCGGCTGTTTTTTATATTGTATTCAGTTGTATAAAATAAAAAGAACGTAGGTTGGATGCTCCAACAAAAAATTTAGAAAGGTATAACATGACAGAAGAAAAATTAGAAAGCGAAGTTATTGAAGAATCAACTGAAACAGTGGAAGCTTCTGCTGAAACAACAGAAGATATTACTGAAGAAGTTGTTACAAAGCTTCCTGCAAAGAAATCTCGCAGCAGAAAGAAAAATGTAGAAACTCAAGAAGCAAAACCTGAATCAGAATGGAAAGAACAAGTTGTTCAAATCAGCCGTGTAACGAAGGTTGTTAAGGGTGGTAAAAAATTAAGCTTCCGTGCTGTAGTTATAGTGGGTAACAAAAAAGGACAAGTAGGTGTTGGCTGCGCTAAAGCTGCAGAAGTTATCATTGCTATTCAAAAAGCAATTGCAGACGGAAGAAAAAATCTTATTACTGTTCCTATATTTAAAACAACTATTCCTCACCCAATCGTAGGTCGTTCAGGTGCAGGTAAGGTAATGTTAAGACCTGCTTCACAAGGTACAGGTATTATTGCAGGCGGTGCGGTTCGTCCTGTTTTAGAACTTGCAGGTATCGAAAACATCTTAACAAAATCTCAAGGATCTAAGTCTCCGCTTAACGCTGCATTTGCAACAATTGATGCTCTTAAATCTTTAAGAATGTTCTCTGATGTTGCTAAAAAACGCGGACTTACAATGGCTGAATTATTAAACTAGTCGGCTATTTAAAGTTAAAGAAATTAATATAATAATAGTAAGGAATAGAAAAATGGCAAAAACAGCAAAAAAAGCAAATGATACAATTAAAATTAAGCTTGTAAAAAGCTTAATCGGATGTTCAGAAGCGCAATGCAGAGTAGCAAAAGCTCTCGGTTTTACAAAAAAAGATCAAGTGGTTGAACATAGTGCAAGCCCTGTAATTATGGGTATGGTTAAGAAAATTTCACACTTATTAGAAGTTAGTGAAGCATAGTTATTAGTAATTAAATAATAAGGAATAAAAAAATGGCAGAAAGAATAAACTTAGAAGATTTAAGACCTGCAGAAGGAGCAACTAAAAAAACAGTTAGAGTAGGTCGCGGTCGTTCTTCAGGATGCGGTAAAACCTCCAGTCGCGGTCATAACGGCGAAGGACAGAGATCAGGCAGAACCTCAAAAAGAGGTTTTGAAGGCGGTCAAATGCCAAGTTATAGAAGACTTCCGAAATTAAAAGGCTTCCAAATTATTAATTCAAAAAATTATGAAGCTTTTAATGTAGGCAGACTTGAAGCTTTGGACCTTAAAGAAATTTCATTGGAAACTCTTAAAGAAATTAAAAAAGTACATTCTTCTTGTGACGGTATCAGAATACTGGGCAACGGAGAAATCAAAAAAGCTTTAACTATTAAAGCTGCTTATGTTACTCCTTCAGCTAAAGAAAAAATTGAGGCTGCAGGCGGTAAGATTGAATTAGTATAGTTAGTTGTTTTAACGAAACAACACCCCTCGCCCCTTGAGGGAGAGGGAAGAATTTCAAGTTGAGAGCCTTTTATGGCTCAAAACTTAGAAATTCGGGTGAGGGGTTTTTAATTAATTCCCTATATGAGGAAAATTATATATGACAGGAATGAGAATGCCAACTACGGCAGATTTAATGTCAATGTGGAATGCTTCGGGATTAAAAGAAAAGTTAATATTTACGTTTGGAATGCTCGTTTTATTTCGTTTCGGCATACATTTACCGGTATTTGGTATTAATAATGAAATATTTTCAAGAATTGCTTCAGGTAATAATATTATAGGATTCTTGGATTTATTCTCCGGTGGTGCTTTAGGAAAAGTTTCCATCTTCGCATTAGGAATCGGTCCTTATATTACATCGTCCATTATTATTCAACTTATGGCAGTAATTATACCGGCATTGGAAAAACTGCAAAAAGAAGACGGGGAAGCGGGTCGACGTAAACTTTCTCAATACACAAGAATATTTACGGTCGTTTTAGCTTTATTCCAAGCTATAGTATTTATGGGATACAAGGCACACCATCCGGGAGCCCAAAATACAGGGATTAATCACACAATGTTCTATATTTCATCTATAGTTTCATTAACAGCTGGATCTGTTCTTGTTATGTGGATGTCTGAATTAATTACGGAAAGAGGTATCGGAAACGGCGGTTCATTGATAATTTTTGTAGGTATCATTTCAGGAATACCATTATATTCTTCCAGAACTGCTCAAATGGTATCTAATGATTCCGCTCTTATGATGGGACTTATTATGCTGCTTACAATATTCTTTATAACTATGGTTTTCATTGTTATAATGCAAGAAGCAGTAAGAAAAGTTATTATAGTTAACCCTAAAAGGCAAGTAGGTAATAAGGTTTATGGTGGTGTTAACACATTTATTCCATTCAAATTAAATCCTGGCGGCGTAATGCCTATTATATTTGCAATCGCTATACTCTTATTTCCATCTACTGTCTTAAGTCTTGTTGGTCAAGCTAATTTACCTGCAGGACACATTCAAGATATTGTATTGGTGTTAAATAAGATATTTAACCCGAGCGGTCTTACATATTATGTAATATATTTCTTGATGATTGTTGCATTAACATTCTTTTATGCATCTATTATGCCTAATATGCAACCGAAGGAAATTGCAGAAAATCTTAAGAAATACGGTTCTTCAATTCCTGGTGTAAAACCTGGCAGACCAACCGCTGAAGCATTAGATAAAATTCTTACAAAAACAACTTTCATAGGCGCATTGGCATTGGGTATAATTGCTTTAGTTCCGGCTTTTGCAAGTTATGCAACAAGGATTACAACTTTCCAAGGTATTGGTGCAACGTCACTAATAATTATGGTCGGAGTTGCTCTTGATTTAATAAATCAAGTTAGAACACATTTACTTGCAAGAAATTATGAAAGCTTTTTGAAAGAATAGTTCATACAACATAATAAAAAAAAGAAGTCCTAAACAGACTTCTTTTTTTAGCAAAAAATTTTTTTACAGGTTTTTGTATAGTTAAAAGGAGCACAAGATGAATATTTCAATTAGCAATCAACCATCATTCGGTATGAAATTTGTAAACAATCAAAGTTTTAGAGAAGTTGTAAATTATGCAAAGGAAACTAACCAACTTCGTGTGCTTGATACTGCACTAAATGCTCTGAACGGCGCAAACGAAGGAAGTATTTTTTTAATGCACGGGAAAACTCCGCAAGGAATTAGTTTTTCTAATATGAATTATGGAAAAAGGTTTTTACAAAATGTTTGTCCGCCTAACGCCAATCCTGTGGAAGCATCTTTTGAAGGAATCATAACCATATCAATGCTCGGAAAATCTTTCAAGAAGCTTATTGGCGGAGATGTACGTTCAAAGCTTACTGCTGAAAATATTATTAAAAAATTCACTGTAGAATAAGAAAACGACTTAAATATAATTTTATTAATAAATGTAACAAAATATTCTTATTCTGAAATCATATACTTAAATAAAACTTTATATATGTAAGAGAGCATTAACACAAGTTAGAAAAGAGCGAGAAATGAGAACACAAAAAACCCTTCTCTAAAGGAAGGGTTCTTAAGAATCACTTTAGGTAATTAACAAGTCCCTGCAAAGCAAGTGTATAACTTTGTTCCTTAAAACCTACAACTTGAGCTGCGCACACACCTGAGAGAAGAGATGTATGTCTGAATTCTTCTCTGGAATGAATATTTGTCATGTGAATTTCAACTGTCGGAATATTTACAGCTGCAATTGCATCTCTGATAACAACACTTGTGTGAGTATAACCGCCTGCATTTATTAAAATCCCGTCATAAACATTCTTAGATGCTTGTATTTTTTCAACAATTTCACCTTCATGGTTACTCTGAAAAACATCTACATCTGCTCCAAGTTCTTTTCCCAAAGAAACAACTGAACTTTCAATATCTTTAAGTGTTATAGAACCATATTTTTCAGGCTCTCTTGTTCCCAGTAAATTTAAATTTGCACCATTAATCAATAAAATTTTCATATATCACCCCGCTCAATAACACTAAAAGTGTTTGCTCATCTATTTGCTCAATTTACCCCTTTATTATACAATAGAAAAAAAAGAATGAGAGGAATATTATGATTAACAAACGTTGGTATGATTCAGACCCTATTTTAAAAGAAGCATTGGAACTTCTTAGACTTTCTCCTGATGAAACAAAAACAGAAGCAGCCAGTTTTATGCTACGTTTGCAAGAACAAGTTGCCGGAGAAGTAATAGAGCATGTATATGAAATAATTAATACATACCAAGGAAAAGGTAATCGTTGGTATGACAGTGATCCTATGATGCTTAAAGCCGTTGAGCTGCTAAGGAATGCTCCGCCGAAAGTACAGAGAGTTGCTGCTTTAAAACTTCTTCTTGCTCTCGAACAAAAGACTTTTGAAGGAGTTGAAATTTAGTCAATGAAAGACGTTCAAAATCTCATCGATACAAGAGGAGTAGACATTCAAAAAGTCGGAATAAAAGGTTTAGAACTTCCTCTGGTTGTGCAAAGAAAAGATGCAGAAAATATAACCATTTATTCAACAGCCACTGTTGGTGTGTCTTTGCCTGCCCATTACAAAGGAACACATATGTCACGTTTTGTAGAGGTTCTAAACGAATGGCGAGAAAAAAATATTTTAGGCATAGACATCAAAGGATGTCTCGAAGCTGTCATTCAGAAATTAAATGCAAAAAGCGGATATATAAAATTTGAATTTAAATATTTTATTGATAAAAAATCCCCTGTTACAGAAATATCGGCACCTATGTGCTATGATTGCTTGTTCGAAGGCGTTTTAGACAATTATGGAGAAGAGGATGAAGAATACAAATTTTATCTGGGAATCAAAGTTCCGGTTACAACTCTTTGTCCATGTTCTAAAGAAATCTCTAAATATGGAGCACATAATCAAAGGGCCATAGTGTCCGTTAAAATAACATACCCTCAAGAGGAACATATCTGGCTGGAAGATTTGATAAGCAACGTTGAAAGTTGTGCTTCATCAGAGCTTTACCCCCTTTTAAAAAGAGAAGATGAAAAATTTATTACGGAGCATGCTTACGAAAATCCGAAATTTGTTGAAGATGTTTTAAGGGATGTAGTTTTGATGCTTAGAAAAAATGAAATTATAGATTCTTTTGAAGTTGAATGTGAATCTTTAGAAAGCATACACAATCACTCAGCCTGGGCTTACCAATCAGAAGGATAATATAAGCAGGCTATACTTACAAGTTACTGTTTATGACCCTGTCAATGCAAGCTTTCGGCGAATAGTGCCACTCACGCTGAGAAATCCTTGAAACTTTTAAACCGGTTCTTTCAATAATGGTTTGCTTTTTCATATTAGATATTTTTGAAGGGTTCTTATCTTCAACACCATCACACTCAATCACAAACTTGTCATCTACAACCAAATCTACGCTTAAACCTGCAATTTCAACCCCGCAGATTACTTTATGACCTATTTCTCTAAATGCATCTGCGACAGTTTTTTCAAAAGAATTTTTGTATATATTTTCATCAAAATCATCAGAATTACGCAAAGCGTACCTGTTCTCATATTCCTGTACAAAACCTAAATAACTGCGCAAAATTCCCTCAGGCAGTTCTCTTGGATCTTTGGATATGAAGTTTATCATTTGATACCTTGCTCTTGTTATAGCGACATTGAATAAATTCGGTTTTTGCAAGAATATCAAACTTTGAGGGAAACTGTTATTTGCATAAGCCCAAGAAATAAGTATAATATCTCTTTCATCACCCTGAAATGTGTGAGCAGTACCTATTTCAATCTGGTGTTTTTCCATCATATGTTCTGACAGAACTTTACTTACAGATATTTTTAATTGCTCAACCTGAGCTCTAAACGGAGATATAATACCTATAGATACCGGCTGTTTACCATTCTCTGTTATTTTGCGTTCATCTTCAACAACTATTTCATGAAGTCGTTTTACAAGAGCTTCTATTTCAGGCAAATTTCTTGTAGCGTCAAAATCAACCTTGCCTTCAGGCACAACAACAGTTTCAAGAACTTTTTGAGAATCGTCATTTCTGCGCATAACTCGAATTCTGTTGCCGTAAAATTCTTTGTTAGAAAAATTAATTATTGGCGGTAAACTTCTGAAATGCTCATCCAAAAGCACCGGATGCATAGAATAGTAGTTTGCCAAATCAAACATAGAATTTGTTCTAAATCTCCACATCAATTGATATCTGTCTGTTATACCATATTGCGATAAGAATGACTGTTCCTTTGCCTTTTCCAAAAATGAAAGATGCGGTAATTGTTTGTCATCTCCAACTACTACAGCTTTTTTAGCTCTGAATAGAATTGGAAAACAACTTGCAATATCACATTGCGAAGCTTCATCTATAATAACCACATCAAACAAACCAGGTTTTAGCGGCAGTGCACCTGATGCCGCATAAGTTGTTACACACCAACAAGGAAATGCCTCTAGAAGAGGTTTAAAGTCCTCGGTTTCAAGAAGTCTGTTTTGTAAATTCTGTCGTCTTTCTACCAAAGATTTTGAATGTACAAACAGTCTTTGTCGTTTTACAGGATCTTGCATTAATCCTTTTAAAGCCGTTCGACGTTTTGTTTTCAAAATATCCGTAGCCAAGCGTTTTTGTTTTCTCTTTAAGTTCCTTATTTGCTCAGAGAGAACATGAATATTTCCTATTTTTTGAATTTCTGTTTCAACCTTACGCGCAGCGCATATAAGCTTAGCGTATTCCAACTCTGCAGAAAGCAATGACAGGTTTTCATTTGTAACTTCAAAATTCCTGAGTTTTAATACTTTTTTAAGATTCGACAAAGACGTGTAATTCTTCAATCCGGCAAAGAAACCTGATTTTTCAAGATTGTCTGATAATGTACGTATATTTAATTCTATGGCATGAATTTCATCACCTTTTAATACTCTGTTTATATATACAGGATTTGAATGCTGCGCTTCTTCCAGTTTTATTTGTTCATCTATGTGAGTCCATTCCTCTTCCAGTTTAATAATTTTTTCACATTTTTTTTCTAAAGCTGAAATCGTTTTTAAAAGTTCTTCCATATCTGGAACATCACAGAAAATAGAAGCTTCAGCATCTTCATTGAGATCAACTTTGTTAGCAAGTAAATCCTGTAACTGCATAGATAGCTCTCTCTGGTAGTTTAACCTTCCCGCTCTTAAAGCTAAAAATGGTGCTCCAAGTTCATTAAGACGTTCTGCAACTACATCAACAGCTTTGTCCATTCTTGAAGCAACAAGAACAGTTTTTCCAATCGCTATCAAATGTGCAGCTAAATTTACTATAGTTTGCGACTTGCCGGTTCCAGGAGGACCGAACACAGATACAAGCCTTGAATTTTCGACATTCTTCACAACATTAAGCTGCGCGTCAGATAAAGATAACGGGGTCACAGGAAAAAATGTTTCTAATGTTTTTTGCTGCGTATCTGTAGGTTTTGCTTGAGTGTATTCCTCATTAATCAAGCTTAATACTGTTTCTCTATATACTCCGCTTGGTTTTTCAGCTATCTGTGTAAGTTCATGCAAAACACCAGCTGTTGCAGACGGTCTTTTGGTTAAAATAATAGCACACTGGTTTGTTATATTTATTTTTTCAAACTTTAAAGTCTGTTTCTTTGAATCTTCTTCTGCGTCTATTATCTCATCCAAATTTTCCGAATCTATTTTGCTGTTATAAAAATCTTTTGTTATGTTATCTTCTTCTATTTTTAGTCCGGAATTAAGAGATATATCGATATCAGGCACTATGGATTTTAGTGTTGTTAAAAATATATCTAACTTTTCTTGAGTTATAGGTACTGTAGGGACAACATCCAATAATCCTTCCAAAAGCGATTCTATTTCATCTTCATCATCACTTTTTTTCATTAATGCTGTGAGAGCACCGGTATTCAGTGATATAAACTCATCTGTTAACATACAATTTATGTTTATACCGTTTCTTTCCAAATGGCAAGGAGTATACAAAAGCGGCGTCAAAAACTCATTCTTTCTGCCTGTTTTACTTTTACCGGTCAAGAACAAATACCCATATATAAGATACTTATCCTTTTGCCCTGTCTCGGATTGAATCATAAGCTCTGTAATCTTTGAGTCCGAGCCATCTAGCTTTAAGTATTCTAAACCTTGAGTAAACAGTGTATCTTCTTCATTAAGAAATATCCACTTATTATCTTTATCGGCTTTTAAATTCCTAAAAGTCGAACTTTTTACCTCTTCTCTGACACAATCGTGTAGATACTGACTTAATTTTTTTATAAAACTGTTATTGAATGCAGAATTTATTGCTCTTGTCGCTTCTTGTAACATTTTCTCTCCTAATTACTGCCAAAACATGCCTAAATAAATCCAAGCACATCTGCTAATATGTACTGACTTTATTGTATCATATTCTATATAAAGCGTAAATGGTGTAAATAGCGTAGATTAGTGTGCCGGATTTTTGGGATCGTTTTCTGCGTCTTTCATTTGGTCATATAACATACCGCCAATAGCGCCTGAACCTGCTCCTGATGAAACTAATGCTGCACCCATAAATAAACCCAGAGGGCCGAGTGCTACAGTACCCAATGCAGTAACAGCTGCTCCTACAGCACCACCAACTACTGTGCCTAGTATTTTACCCTTATTTCCTTTGTAGTTTACTACTCCGCTTCTGTATGATTGAGAATATAAATTTGGTTGAATCGGACTGACTCGCATAAATACTCCTTATTGATTTAGTACCAGTTGGTCTTCTTTATTTTAATATTTTAAGATAAGATTGTCAATAATTTTCACTCTGAAGTTAAATAAAAATGCAGATTTTTATACATCTTATAAAGGAGCAAAAAAATAAAATATCGTGCTAGAATTCAAATAGTGGGAAATTTTTAATGAAGAAATTATTGGTAATACTATGTATAGTACTATGTCAAGCAGTAATTGCAGCAGAAGAAGAAATAAAGCCTGCTGTCCAAAATCCCCTCACAGTACCTCAAAATATAACATACGAAAATTGTACAAAATTATACGGAATTAATCAGGAAAAATTATTATATCTTACTTTAGCATCGTTAAGTGCTAACCGATTTAATATTGATGAAATACAAACCGCAAACGGATACATTATATTTTCAGCAAACAGAAATAAATATTTAGCAACAATCGCAAAAATTGATGATAAAAATTCAATGCTTAAAATTACACCTTGTAACAATATTTATCGTTTTCCCGGCGGTATTCTTTTAAATACATTTAAATATATTGATTTAAATTTAGTCGAGGGAATAAAATGAAAAAATTATTCATATTATTTTTAGTTACGCTAACAATCCTAACCCTGAGTGCATGTACTATAAGAAAGGATGCAAGCCTCAAAGAAGTAACTTTTTGGACTCTGCAAATGGGTGATTTTTCTGATTATATGTACAAAGTAATCCGTTCTTATGAAAAAGAGCATCCGAATGTACAAATAAAATGGGTAGATGTTCCTTTTTCAGAAGGAGAAAAAAGAACTCTTGCTGCCGTTATGACAGATAATCCGCCTGATTTAATCAACCTTAATCCCGATTTTTCAGCATTGCTGGCCCAGAAAGGAACTCTGGAAGAAATAGATGAAAACTCAGTACAAGAGTTTAATCCTGAAATAATAAAAGCTTTAAAATACAATAACAAATTGTATTCAATCCCTTGGTATGCAACCAGCGCAATAACAATTTACAACAAAGATTTATTTACAAAATCAGGAATAATAAGATTACCAAAGACATACAAAGAATTAGCCGCAATCTCTGAAAAAGTAAATACCAATACGGGAGCATACGCTTTTTTGCCTACAATAACAGAGAATGATACAATGGTAAAAATATTGAATAAATATGGTATATCAGATATTGTTGATTATAATTCGGAAGAAAGCAAACAGGTCTTTGAAATGTTTCAAAAATTATACCAAAACGGACTTATTCCGCAAGAAAGTATAACACTGACACTTAGAGAAGCTCTTGAACAATATATGGCAGGGAAAATTGTATTTTTTACAGGCGGCGCAAATTTTTTAAAAATGGTTGAAGAAAATGCTCCGACGGTATACGAACAAACGGACGTTACCGAACAAATTAAGGGTCCTGTAGGCCAAAACGATTTTTCTGTAATGAATTTTGTAATACCCAAAAAAGCAAAATATAAAAAAGAAGCTTTGGATTTTTGCTTGTATTTAACGAATGCTGAAAATCAATTGGAACTTGCAAGAAGAACTAACGTAATCTCAACAAATTCCGATGCTCTTAAAAACAACTTTTATAATGATTATTCCGATTTGACAGCAAAAGCACGTTCTATAAGTGCCAAACAAATAAACAAAATAACACCGCAGCTAAAACAAAAACGCAATCAAAAAGAAATTAATACACAAGTAAATACTGCCGTCCAGACAATACTTCTGAAAAAAGATTCAACAGAAAACGCTTTGAATAATCTTGTTAAGTCTTTACAAAATTTAGAAAGATAAATTAATTTTCAATATCAGACGTGTTTATTTTATAATATTCTTATTGAGTACTAGAAAGAGGATAACATGTTAAAAGATTTTTTCTTAAATGAAGTTGAAAATGCTGTTTTAAAGGGCATTGAGGCCAATGCTATCGGCCAAATGAACGAATATAAAAAAGGCTCGTTGATAATAGAAAAACCAAAAAATCAGGAATTCGGAGACTTTGCTGTAAACGTTTCTTCCCTTGCCCGTGCTGCACGCATTGCTCCGCCAATGATTGCTCAATCAATCATTAATTATCTTGAACCACAAGGTAAATACTATACAAACATTATAGGTGGATTTATAAATTTCAAAGTAAGTGATGACCTTTTAACAAATACCATAGAAGAAATCTTAGACAAAAAAGAAAATTATGGTAAAGGCAAAAACATAAAAAAAGAAAAAATTCTCTTAGAATATGTTTCCGCTAATCCTACAGGTCCATTCCATATCGGACACGGCCGTTGGGCAGCCATGGGAAGTGCACTCGCTAATTTGTTGAAATTCTACGGACACGAAGTTTATCAAGAATTTTATATAAATGATGCCGGTAGCCAAATTCAAAAACTTGGGAATTCTTTAAGAATAAGAATACGTCAGGAACTTGGAGAAAACGTTGACTTTCCGACTGATGAAGTCGAAAGAAAGAATTACTATCCCGGAGATTATTTAATTCCTGTTGCAAAAAAATTCCTTGAAGAAAACAAAGGTATTGATATTAATAAAGTTGAATTACAAACTCTTTGCGATTTTGCAAAGACTGAAATGGAAGCTTGCCAAAGAAAGCTTTTGGAAGGATTCAGAGTTTATTTTGACAAGTTCTACTCAGAACTTGATTTGCATAAATCCGGAAAAGTAGAAGCCAGATACAAAGAACTTATGAACAAAGGTTTTTTATATGAGCAAGAGGGTGCCATGTGGTTTAAGTCTACTCAATTTGGCGATGACCAAGACAGAGTTATAAAAAAAGCTGATGGCTCAAACACTTATTTAACAGCAGATATAGCTTATCATGCTGATAAATTTGACAGAGGATTTGAGCGTCTGATTGACATATGGGGTGCTGACCATCATGGATATATTGCGAGGGTAAAAGCTTCATTGGAAGCTCTTGGATATCATTCAGAAAATTTGGAAGTATTATTGGGTCAGCTTGTTAACCTGCTTATAAACGGTAATGAAGTGCGAATGGGCAAGCGTAAAAACATGGTCACACTTGACGATTTAATCGAAGAAGTTGGTGTTGATGCAACCAGATATTGGATGTGTATGAGAAACATAGATCTCACTCTTGATTTTGATATAGAGCTCGCTAAACGTTCAACAGATGAAAATCCTGTGTTCTACGTTCAATACGCTTATGCTCGTGTTTGTTCAATCTTACGTAATGCCATCTTAGAAAAGCTTAATCCTGAAACAGGTGAAAAAATGCCGGCTCCTATGAACGAATCTGAACTTGATAATCTGCTAAACAATTTTAACAAAAATCTGATTCTAAATACTACAGATACTGCCAAAGCTTTAATTCTTAAACTTGAAGAATTTAAGTCGGTAATTTCAATGTCTGCACAAAATAGAACTGTGTACACAATATGCAGATATGTTCAAGAACTTGCAGGAGAATTCCATTCTTTCTACAATTCTAATCGTGTAATTGGCGAAGATAAAGAATTAATGAAATCAAGACTTGCCCTTGTGGCTGCTGTTAAAATTACATTGAAAAACGCTCTGGATATTTTAGCAGTTTCAGCACCTGAGCGAATGTAACTTTATTTTTGCAAAAAGCAAACACTAAAAATTAAATTAATTATAGAACATGCGACATAAATTGGATATTGATAAACTTGTAGAAAAACTTAAATCGGCAAATCAGCAAAAAAGTGAATTTGTCGATTTAATGGACTCTTTTAATGATCCATATTTAGTTTTAACAGCCTGCATACTGAGCCTTAGAACAAATGATAAAACAACTTATCCTGCAACACTCAGAATGCTTAAACTGGCTGATAATCCGCACGATATGAAAGAGGTAAATATAAAGGATTTAGCTGAAGCAATCTACCCTGTCGGATTTTATGAAAATAAAGCCAAGCAAATTATAGAATTATCACGACAAATTGACGAAGATTTGAACGGTAAAGTACCTGATGAAATAGAAGATCTATGCAAATTTAACGGAGTCGGCAGAAAAACTGCCAACCTTGTATTAGCAAGAGGGTTCAACAAACCTGCTATTTGCGTTGATGTTCACGTTCATCGAATTTTTAACAGGCTCGGATATGTAAATACAAAAAGTCCGGAAGAAACAGAGTTCGCCCTGAGAAAAAAGCTTCCTTTAAAATATTGGATTGACATAAATACATTAATTGTCACACACGGGCAAAACGTTTGTAAGCCCATAAAACCTCTTTGCAATCAATGTCCGATTGCAGAATTTTGTGCCAAAATTATCTAAAAACATTAATTTATCTTTATATTTATGTCAGTTTGTGTTACACTCAGATTGCATTATATTATAGGAAGGAGAGATTTATAAATGGCACAACGTATTGGTGTTGACGTTGGTGGAACTAATGTCAAAATAGCTTTGGTAAGCGATGAGGGGAAAATAATATATTCGAATTCTATTCCTACAAGGGCAGAAATGGGTTATGAATATACTATAAACAGTATGAAAGATGCTATTAGGGACTTACTAAAAGAAACAAAAATGAGTCCTAAAGATATAGAAGGCATCGGATTCGGTTTTCCGGGACAAATTGATTGTCAAAACGGAATTGTAAGACTTGCCCCAAATATTCCGGGTTGGGTAAATGTACCGATTGCAAAAATAATGGAAGAAGAATTCGGAATATCTACAAGAGTAGATAACGATGTCAGAACAGCAGCTTTGGGAGAACTTAACTATGGTGCCGGTGTGGGGTGCGAAAACCTTATTTGTATTACAGTAGGAACAGGCATCGGTTCAGGGCTAGTTGTAAACGGAAAACTTGTAAGAGGTGCAAATAATGCTGCCGGTGAAATAGGACATATAAAACTTAATTATTTGGAAGGACCTCTTTGCGGATGCGGTGATAGAGGTTGTTTAGAAGCCTATGCTTCCGGTCCTAGCATAGTAGCACTTGCAGAAGAATACATTAAAGGCGGAAAATCCACAAAATACAGAGAACTTGCTAATCCGGATATAACACCATATATTGTAGCTGCTGCAGCAAAAGAAGGCGATCCTGTTGCTCGCCAAATATTTAAAATTATGGGCGAGTACATCGGAATGGGACTTACAAGCGTAGTAAATCTGCTGAATCCAGAAAAAATCATTATAGGAGGGGGCGTTGCAGAAGCCGGTAATATTTTACTTGATCCGATTAGAGATACTATTGCAAGACGCGCAATGACTATTCAAAAAGAAGTCGAAATAGTTCCCGCTCAGCTCGGTAATACAGCAGGTGTAATAGGAGCAAGCTTACTTATTAAATCTTAGACTATTTCCGGTAATAAAAAAAGGAGGATAAAATATCCTCCTTTTTTGTATTTATAAAATTTCCATTACCGGATCTGATTGTTTTACCTCAGGAATTTCACTTAAATTAGGAATTTCTATATCCTTTGGTTTCTTGGAAGCTTCTGTTTTTGCTTCAGGTGCAGGTGATTTTGCTGTTTTCACTTTTACTATAGCCGGATCCGGATTTAACTTTTGTCTGTTGTATTCAAGCATTATTTGATTTACAAATCGCTTTGTTTCTGAATAAGGAGGAATTGCTCCTCCAAACTTTTTGACATTACCCGGGCCTGCATTATATGCTGCAAGAGCCAATTCTGTGGAACCAAACATTTTGTACATCATCTTATAGTATGTAAGTCCCGCTTTTACATTTTCACTCAAGTAATATGGGTTATACCCCATTCTGTTTGCCGTAGAAGGAAGCAGTTGAAAAACTCCGACTGCGCCATGCGGGCTTCTTAATTCATGTTTGAACCCTGATTCTTTTTTTGCAATGCTTAGCGCAAGAGCCGGATCAACATTCATCTCCAAAGAATGCTTTACTATAGTTTCTTTCACAACGCTCTCGGGGGTAGGTGCAGCTTGAACACGTACGCACAGTATTGTTAACAATGCAATAGTTGTTAAGACTGTTTTTCTAATCATTGAAATCCTCTTACTCTTTTGTAAATTGAATCCTGTATACCATTCTCAAAAATCCTCCCTGCGGTTTCACTTTGTTCTCGTTCAGTTCCTATAAAAAGCGTCTTTCCTAAATTCTTTTACCATTTGCCTCAGAACTTGTTAGGCGACTGTCTTTAGATATTTCCCTCACTCCGGTTCGGATAAATAACTATACAGAAAATATGTCATTAGCATTCTACACTAAAAATAAAAATTTTTCAAGTCTAATGTTGTAATTTTTACACTTATTATTCAGATAGGCTAGATAAACTGTGGGATTTAAGATGTAATAACAGAAAATTTTCTGTTTAAAATTCTTCTTTTTTTATTAATAAAATCCAATTTCGAAACGTATAAATTAAATATTCTGTCTAAATTCATGCAATTGATAATTACAAAAATATCAGAAGGTATGTTAAACAAACTTATATTCTCTATTTTTCCGAGCCCTTCAAGAAAGTCTATTGTACAGTCTTTTACATAACCCAAATTCAAAGCAACGCGTTTCGCATGACATGCCGAAACAGTATGATAAATTCTTTCCATTTCATATTTATCCGCCTTTTGCGCAAACGGCGTTATGATACAATACTCATTATTTGTGATAATTTCCATAATATTATTTTATTTTATGAATTTAAGAAAAATAATTATACAAAATAATAAAAATTCTACACAAAAAGTATAAAGTAAGTTGAATTTTAATTTATATTATAAGAACTAAAGAGCTAATACATAAATCAATGCAAAAATATCTAATATAAAAAGAGTGCTACAAGAATCTTCCTCTCCCTCGTTCTCGTCCCGTAAGGCAATATAGCTGCATTTCATCCTTGTTGTTAAATCCAAAAATTCGTCTTTACAATTCGTTAGAAATGAAAATATATTCATTTTTACTTAATTATAAAATTAAAAAAAATAATACTCAAGGTTTTATACTTTTTAAACTTATAATATTTTGTAGTGATATAATGAGTATTATGAAATATAAATGGCTGAATAAAAACAATAATATCAATTTAATTTTATTTTTTAACGTGTGGGGAATGGATGAGGCTGTCGTTAAAAACCTCAGTTTTAGTGAGTATGATGTAGTTATGTTCTATGACTACAATTCTTTGGTTTGTAATATGAATTTTTTAGATGAGTACAAAGAAAAATATCTTATTGCATGGTCTATGGGTGTCATGATTGCATCACTTTTTAATATTGACTATTTGTCAAAAACTGCAATAAACGGTACGCTTCAACCAATTGACAATGAATACGGAATTCCTAAAAAAATATATGACATGACAATAAAAAGTTTTTCTCCCAAGGGGTGTGAAAAATTTATTAAAAATATGTACAAAGAATCGGTCGATTTACCTGTAATAAAAAGAGAGTTTCAAAATCAAAAAAATGAACTGATTGCTATTAAAAATTATGAGGGAAATATTGATTATAAGTATGACAAAATTATAATAGGTTCTGACGATAAAATCATTCCTACAAAAAACCAAATTGCATTCTGGGGTACCAAACCAAATATAAATAGCGGTCATGCTCCGTTTTATCTTTTTAATAATTGGAGTGATTTGCTATGAACAAGGAATTGATACGTAAACGATTCAGAAAAAATTTAAAAACATACAACAAAAATGCCATCATTCAAAATAAAATGGCATATAAACTTTTATCATTCTCAGAAAGCAATAACTACAAAAGCATCCTGGAAATAGGCTGCGGGACCGGACTTTTAACCGAGAAAATAAACAATCGATTCAAATACAATAACTATATAGCAAATGATATTGTAGATGAGTGCGAAAGTTACATTAAAAACATTAACCCTAAAATAAATTTTATTAATAAGGACATAGAAGAGTACGTTGATTCTCTAAGTACAAAATTTGATTTAATAATCGCTAATGCTTCTTTACAATGGCTTGAAAACTTAGAAGAATTTATTTCAAAATTACACGAATATTTGGAAGATAACGGGATTATGTTATTTTCCATCTTCGGGAAAGAAAATTTAAGAGAAGTTTCATACATAACAGAAAAATCTTTGAATTACTATACAGCAGAGCAAATTTCCGAAATGCTGAAACAATATTCTCCTATCATTGAAGAAGAAGTTCATATAATGGCATTTAAAAATCCGAAAGAAGTTCTAAACCACATAAAATTTACCGGAGTGAATGCAATTTCTTCTGAATCATGGACAAAGAAAGATTTAACGAATTTTGAAAAAGGCTATAACAATCTGTGCTCAGGACGCCCAACTTTAACTTACCACCCTATATATATAAAAATTGTAAAATGATTTATAGCCTAATTGGTTAATTTTATCTTTTTAAAATTTATTGTAGCATTTTTATGTAGTTGATAATAAAATACGCAAAGAAGAAATGAAAACATCAAAGAGTTATTCAAAGAACAGTGGCGAAAATTTGGAAACTCAAAGGGAAACTTTTGTTGCTTCTGTAAGCCACGATTTAAAAAATCCTACAATTGCTCAAATAAGAGCGCTTGAACTATTCCTAAAAGGAAGCTTTGGTCAAATAAAACCGGAACAAAGAGAAATCTTGGAAATGGTTTTAGATTCCTGCAAATACATGAATGCTATGCTTTGTTCACTTCTTGCAACATACAGAAATGAAAAAGGAACCATAAAATTAACCAATGAAGAAGTTTCAATTGCAGATTTAGCGATAGAATGTGTTGACGAAATGATATACTTGGCTAAGGATAAAGATATAAATATTCAAATAAAAAATACGGCTGCAAAAGAAAGCATTTATGGAGATAGAGTTCAAATAAAACGAGTTATTATGAACCTGCTGTCTAACGGAATCAAATATGCATACAAAAACTCTGTATTAAACATAGAAATTTTCAATATTCAGAATTTTACATGTTTTCAGTTTGAAAACAACAGTCCATATATAACTCCTGAAAACAGAGAAAAAATATTTGCCAGATATGTTTCTTTTGCTAAAGCTCATAAACAATTCGGAATAGGCTTGGGGCTTTATGCTTCTAAAAAAATCGTTGAAGCACACGGAGGAGAAATTTATGTCAGGAGCTACCCTGACAGCAGAAATATTTTCGGATTTAAAATTCCGAATGATGAATCTTTGAAAAATTCTGTAAGAACTGTTACTTTTTAATATTTACAGCTTGTCGTAATCTCTTAATGGCGGACGTACTGCATCATATTCTCCATATAATGTATTACGTCTGGTGCGTTTAATATCAATCGGTTCATATAAAGATTCGTCTATATCAAAAGGCTGAATAATTTTTGTAGGCTCAGCCTGTTTTCCTGTTTTAACCGTACTTTTCACGGTTTGTTTATCACTTACTTGTTCTGCCTTAACCCTTTTCTTTTCTTGAGATCTTTCTCGCTTTTTCTTTATTGAACTTCCGGCTTGTTTACTTAACTTATTACCATCTTTTCTCCATTGACGATATTTTTTAGTAAAGATATTGTCAATGTTACTTCCATCGTAATATACTTGATGCGATTCTCTGGAATAAACATCAGGCGGCAATATACTCAATTGAACCTTCTCCGCTATTTGCGGGCACAGAAGTCTTGAATAATCTCTGATTTTTTCTAATTGTTCTGTTTGCGGAGACGGACCGCGTGTAATAATTCTGTTTTCACAAACACTTATTGTTTTATAGAATGTATCAGACCAGACTACTACATTTTTATCAGTGTCAACTAATACGGCATAGGTATTAATTTTATATGCGGGATCAATAACTGTTGCTCCGGCAATATTCAGAAAGTCCCACAAAGTTCTTCTTAAAATATAATTTTCTGCATCAATCGAAGATGTCAGCATAAGAACATATTTTGTCTGAGTTTTTTGTGCTACTTTTTTTAATTGTTGGTAATTTATATTGTACGATGATTTAAATTTTGAGGTTAAATTTTTGGCATTCACTATTGAAGAAGGCTCACTTCTTAAAACATTTCTAACATCACTTACTGTAGGAACCTGAATAAAATCCGTCTGATTAAGAATATTGACAACACCATCAGCAAAAAATTCAGCTGATGCATCATAAATATAAGAATCAACAGCTGCAGTTTCAGTTACAACATTGTCCGGTATTATCACAACCTTATATTGCTCTGCACTTACATACGGAGCAAGTAAAATAACCATCCCAAACAATAATACTTTTATTAAATCTCTCACAACAAAAGTATACCATAATTTATTATCAAGGTAAACAATTTGAATCAGAACAATAGCTTAATACTACCATTTGATATGTATTCATGATATAATTGCTGTGGTATGAAACGTTTCTTCAAAAAATTATTTTCATTTCTCATCCTAATCGGTATAATATGCCTTTTAGTTTATTTTTTTCACGGATGGTTTGAACGTCAAATAATGAAAGCTAAGGGAGTATATTATATTTACAAAGGAGATCAGGCATACTCTCAAGATAACATGGCAAAAACCCTTGAATATTATCAAAAAGGACTTAGATACTACCCAGGACACTATGAAGCCTGGTTTAACCTTGGTAATATTTATGCAGTTTATGAAGATTATTATTCAGCAGTAGAGGCATATAAGAATGCCATTAAACATAACCCAAAATTTGTTATGGCACGCATGAATCTTGGTATTGTTTATTCTGAAGATTTAGGTTTTTTTGATGAAGCCATAGATCAATTTGATACAATAACAGGCATCAGACCTCTCAAACTCTGGATACCGTTCGTGTACAGCAACGTTAAAAGTATACGAGGAAACAGAGGTATTGCTTACTTTAACAAAGGAGTAGCTTATAAACGAAAGGCTATGTATCTGCCATTGGATAAAAAGCATCTTGCATATCAATATCTTGGAGAAGCAATTGATGCATACTCAGATGCATTAAAAATATTAAAACGCAATTACGATATATACTATAATAGAGCTGTCGCACATCATTTGAGGGGAGAATATCGTGCCGCAGGTCAAGATTATTGTAAAGCAATCGATTTGCAGCCAATGAAATTTGAAGCTCATTACAACCTTGCAGTTCTTCTAAGGCACACAAAACACTATAGAGAATCTATAAGCGAACTCGAAAAGGCTGCACTGCTAATAACTGAATCTCCTGATGATTCAGGACTTCAAACTGCGTACATATTTAATTTGCTTAATGAAGTATCAAGAAGATTTATGACTGCTGACGAATATGGTACTTCAAGATTAACAGATGAGCCTAAAGGCAGTATGAGCTATACTTACGTGAATGGACGGATTGTCGCAGATGATGATTTTGACAAGGCTATGATTAAAAACTTCAAAACTTGCTCTGGGTACAACAGTTTTGAAGAAGATGAGGATGAAGATTTTTAATGGAAAGTAAGGAATTGGATTTTTTAGAAAAAGTTTCAGAAGTTTTAAATGATACAAATAACATTGTAGAACTTAGTAATAAATTAAAAACTTTACTTCCTCTGCAGTCAATCAAGAATATAAATTTATATGTATATGATGCTGTCACAAACACCCTTCGCGATTGCATACAATCTTGGAGCATTTTGGAAGATTCCTCAGATATCTATAAAGCATATGAAGATATTTGCAAAAATGATTTTATTATCAATTCAAAAACTTATAAGCTGCCATCAGCTATAGGAGATATAAGATTAAAAATAAGCTCATTATGCATACCTATGCTAAAAAAAGAGAAACTTTTTGGATTAATGCATTTAGATTTTGAAGAAAATACTTCTGTTAATCTGGAATACTTGTTCCTGATGAAAGTATTTGCAGCTTTCATATCTTTAAAACTACAAAATATAATTTTAAATGAACAATATAATATTAACATGGAGTTCTATGACTCTATGAAAAATATTGCAAAAATTATAGAAACTCAGTATGAGCTGAATTATATTGTCCCGCTAATAGGAGAAATGCTCGACAGATTTATTTCAGACCATTTAATATACGTATTTTTGAAACACGAAGAAGAATTTCAGCTTGTATGGCCAAAAGCCTGCAAAGATGAGAGAGTTTATGATGCACTTAAAGAACTTACTCCGGAAACCGATTATGTACTTATCAACAATGATAAAATTGGAGCTTTTCCACTGGTTTCAGACGGAGAAATTTCAGGATGTATTGTAGCAAGAAGTACTTTAGAGGCACTCTCTAAGCGTGACATAAGTTATTTGGAACAATTGACAAGACAATCTGCAATAACGATAAGCAGAGCTAATTCTTATTCTAAAATTCTACAATATGCTACAATTGATGCTCTTACAAATTTAAATAACCGCAGACAGTTTGAATTAAGATTAGGACAAGAAATTGCTACAACTAAGCGTCAGAATACCCCTTTATGCGCAATGATGATTGATATAGATTTCTTTAAAAAAGTAAATGATACATACGGTCATGCTTGCGGGGATGCTGTTTTGAGAGGAGTAGCAAGTATCATAAAATCAACCTTAAGAGAATCAGATATTCCTGCCAGATACGGTGGCGAAGAATTTGCTATATTGCTTCCTTACACTCATATCGAAGAAGCTAAAATTGTAGGAGAGCGTTTACGAGCTGCTGTAGAAGACAGCCCTATTTCAATTGATTCAGTAGCTAATGTCGATAAAATTCAAGTCACAATAAGTATGGGAATTTCTGAATTTAATAACAGTGAAACCGGAGAAGAGTTATTTGAAAGAGCAGATAAAGCTCTTTATGAAGCTAAATCATCCGGCAGAAACAAAGTTTGCACAGCGTAAATTTAAATATTAAATCCTTTTTAAATATTTAATACTTTGTTGTTATGATAGAATAGAGTTATGAATACAAAGTTTAAATGTACAACAATAGAAGATACTGAAAAGCTTGCTTTTAAATTTGCGAATTTAGTAAAAGATAGCGGTTGCTTTGTAAATTTATTTGGAGAGATTGGTGCCGGCAAAACTGCTTTTGTAAAGTTGGTAGCAGAAGCTCTCGGGATAAAAGAACGAGTAACCAGCCCGAGTTTTGTAATTCTTAATGAATATCACAGTGCCTCTATTCCTGTATATCATTTTGATTTATACAGACTTGAACATACGGGTATAAGCACTATTACAGAGGAGTTAAGAGAATATTCGGAAGGAAGAAAAATTACTTTTGTTGAATGGGCAGAATTCTCTCAAGGAGAACTCCCGTTTGAAAGAATCGAAATCTATGTTACATATGATGATGACGACTCCAGAATATATGAATTTAAATCTGTCGGAGAAAAAAACAACAAAATAATAGAAGGACTAAACTATTGATAATACTGGCTTTTGATACCTGCTTAGATAAAACATACATAGCTTTGGCAGAGGATGACAAAATTCTGCAAAGCAAAATTATTGTTTCAAATGAAGAAAATTACCATTCTGCATACCTGATTTCAACAATTGCAGAAGTCCTAAAACAAGAAAATCTTACAACAAAAGATATTAATCTCATTGCGACAGACATTGGCCCTGGAAGTTTTACAGGAATAAGAGCCTGTACTACTGTAGCAAGGGTACTTGCTCAGCAGCTAAACATAGAAGCAGCAGGAATTTCTTCTCTTGAAATTTTATCAAAAATATCTGATGATATTGATTTAGTTGCACTTGATGCCAGAAAAAACAAAGCTTACATGTACGATGGAAAGATTTTGGGTGCAATAGAACTGGAAAAAGTTGACGAAATGGTAAAAGGGAAAACAGTTATAACAGATAATTCTTTATTAGAAAGACTTTCAAAAAATTCATTTCAAACTTTATCATATCAAAAGACTGAATATCCACTCGGTGACATACTTGCTAAACTTGCATTAACAAAAGAGAATACCGACTGGAGAAAGCTCAAGCCTCTATACATTCAACCTCCGCCTGTTTTTGGAAAATAAAATATTTACACATTATCCCCATGAATTATTGCTAATTGGTTTTGACTGCGCTATTCTTATTTGGTGAGGAGAGTAATATGGCAGTTATAGAAAAAATTACAGAAATTAACGACGTTTTAAAAGAAATTTTTAATTTTACACAAACTAATAATACGGTAAAAGAAGACTTTGATGAATATCTTTCAACAATAGGCGCAGGAAATATATCACTAAATCAAGTTGAAAAAATATTTCTGCCATACATTTTTGAACGAAAACTGAATGAAAAATCTATACTCGATATGTTTCTGGAAAATTGTGATAAAAGGTTCATAAAAATTACTTCCGCTTTGAAAGAAGCACTATCATCAATTTTTGAAATAAAAAAGATATTAAAAAACGGATTTGAATTATACAACTTAGTTAACGAAAAAACTTATAATGTTTCTTCACTTACAAAAATGACTAATTTCCGAGGAGTGTACTCAGGTCAGTATATAGCAGCAAGAATTTTTTATTACGAAGAAAATTATTATGTAATAGAAATCTCAAGCATACTTTCTCATTCACAGAAAGAAGAAGCATACAGATACGCTGTTATGAAACTTGTGCAAGATCCAAAATTATTGTATTCAGATAACGCAGAAAAAGAAGATGAAATAAAATCGACAATAGCGGAAATGTACAAAAAGTTTACAAATTCTTTTGGTACTGACATTATTCTTACTACAAACAAACATGCTGATGAAATTATCGGTTCATTTAATGAAGGTGAAATTATTGATTTATCAGACAAAGGATGCAATTTGGAAAATTATAAATTTTTCCATGTAAAAGAGTTAGATAATAATTACTCAAACTTTTTGGAGAATTCCATGGGCGGGTTTTCTGCTCATACAGAAATCTACGATGTCGCAGTTATTTTTGATAAAAACAAAGGACTTTATGCAGTGCCTTTTTATGAAACTTTTTGCAAAATTTTTGGAAATAAAGATGCGGTAGAAAACAGCAAACAATGTATTGAATATTTTCTTGTAAACACTTCTATCCCTGATACAATAATTGCAAGAGTTGCTGCAAAATACTCAAATTTTATGGATGTTATAAACGAAGAATTAGATACAAGTTATACATTTGAAGAACTTATGTCAAAATATAAGTCAGATTACATAAAAAATACGATTTACTCTTCAGCTACGGTTTTGTTCTGTTCAAATGCATTCTCTCAAATATTTAACTATATTTCAGAGCCTAAACAACAACATACAATACCGACTCATAAAATTGGCAGAAACGAACCTTGTCCTTGCGGAAGCGGGAAAAAGTACAAAAATTGCTGTGGAAAATAATTACATTATTTTACTTACTTCGCTGAAAAAAACGCGCTAAATCTTTATGCGCAATTATATGAGAAATAGGTCTGCCATGAGGACAAGTAAAAGGTTTCTCACAGCTTCTCCAATTTTTTATAATTTCTTGCATTTGAAATTGGTTCAAATAAGTATTTGCTTTCACTGCTGCCTTGCATGATGTTGTAATAAGAATCTGTTCCTCTATATTATCTATGTCACCTGAAATATGCTCTAAAATATCTGCTAAAATTTCTTTTGGTGAAACTTTTGATAATATTTGCGGCACTTTTCTGAATATAACTTCATTGTCAGACAGAAAATCCATTTCGTATCCGAATCTTAATAACTTGTCTTTATTTGCCTCTAACAAAGCTTTATCACCTGTTGAAACATCTATAACATCTGATATAAACAAAAGCTGGCAATCAATATTTTTTGATTTTTTTAGTTGTTCATATATATAACGCTCTTCGGCAATATGCTGATCTACTATTTCTAATCCATCTTCTCGCTCAATTAAAATGTACGTTTTCTTATATTGACCAATAATAATATCTTCTTCCTGAACAGGCTTTTCTATAAGCTTTGATTGAGTGAAATAGTTGTTTTCTTTTGGTTTAAACTCAAGTATTTCTGATTTATTTTCTTTATCATAAGAATTATATAATGAAATATCAATGGAACTGCCTTGCTCTATATAAATATCATCTGAATTTTTCTGTGCATCATAGTCGGAACTTATTACTTTCAATTGCGGAGCATCATTGTGTTTCTTAGGTTCAAAAACTGTATATCTATTCCCTTGTTCTACTTCTGTTCCGGTATTTCTTGATAAAGCAGAATCAACAGCTGAATATATAAAATTAAAAATTTGATTCGGATTTTTATAACGCACTTCTTTTTTAGCAGGATGTACATTGACATCAACGTCCTCAGGCGGAATAACAAGATTAAGAACGATAAAAGGGTACCTTGTATTTGACGTTAAATTTTTATAAACCATATCCACAGCCTTTTGAAAAACAGGACATTTTACAACTCTTGAATTTACGTACATATAATAATCTTTTTTACTTGCCCTTGTGTAATCGGGTGTACTCACATACCCGGATATTTCCAGACCTGAAAGTTCATCTGTTTTTGAAACTTCTCTGAAATTCTTTTTTGTATCCTCTCTAAAAACTTCAGACATTGCTATTGACAAGCTGTTTTGACCTGTTGTTTTGAGAACAGTTTTTCCGTTATTCTTAAGTTCAAAAGCAACCTCTGAATGTATTAAAGAAAGAGCTTGAATAAGTTCTGAAATATATGCAAACTCAGTTTTTGCACTTTTTAAGAATTTTAAACGTGCAGGTAAATTATAAAATAATTCCCTAATATCCATAATTGTACCAACTGCACAACCTGTCATGGAAGACTTAATTTCAGAATTTTCGCATTCCACCTTAACACCGGTTTCAAACTCTTTAGTTCTGGTTATACAAGTTAATTTAGAAATTGAAATTATACTTGCTAAAGCTTCACCTCTAAAACCCATGGTTTTTACTGAGTACAAATCTTCCCCTGTTTTAATTTTGCTTGTAGCATGCTTTGAAAAAGCCAATACTATATCATCAGGATGAATTCCCGAACCATTATCTGCGACTCTTATATTTCTGCAGTCATTAGATATTTCTACGCTCACTCGAGTCGCGCCAGCATCAACCGAGTTTTCGACCAGTTCCTTTACTACTGAAAAAGGACGTTCAATAACTTCCCCTGCAGCTATTTGGTTTATAACGTTTTTTGATAGTTGTATAATTCTTCCCATTAAACTTCCCCGATAAGTTTATTATACAGCAAAATAAAATTTATATCCTGTAAGAAACTTGCCATAAAGAAAAATATATGAGATAATATCATTACTTTATACGAGTGTTTATTTTGTTCCTACATTATTTTTAAAAGGGAGAGTAAGCTCTTGTTTATTTGAAGTATACCCGCCGATAAAAAATCGCCAGCGGGAAACGGATAAAATGAGGCACTCACCCACCTGCTACTAAAGGCAGGAAACAAAATCGCATTCGTATAAAGTTTTTTATTACAATAAACTAATCGGTGCGGCATTCTGCCGCACCGATTAGTATTTATTGATATTTCT
>CAMZGT010000014.1 GCA_947306495.1 uncultured Acinetobacter sp. | reverse complement strand
CCAAAGTAATTTTTTATAACATATATCAATCAATTTTGTTACAAATGTTTACAAACAATCTTATTTATTATACCAATTTGATTAATAATCATTCTGCATTTGTTTATGCTATAATTGTTGTAATTGGAGAGGATTAATTTATTATGATAAATTTTTTACTAAAGCTTATGGGTGATCCCAACGAAAAAAAAGTCAAAAAAATTTTAGGAATCATTGACCATATAAATGCACTTGAACCTGAATTCGAAAAACTTTCAGATGAAGAACTGAGGGCTAAAACACGTGAATTTAAGGAAATTCTTGCAAATCGACCGAAATCTGACAACGAAAAAGCTGACAGAATTTTGGAAAAAGAAACTTTAGATAAACTGCTTCCTGAAGCATTCGCAACAGTGAGAGAAGCCGGCAAGCGTGTATTAAACATGCGACACTTTGATGTTCAGTTAATAGGCGGGTATTTCTTACACAACGGACATATCGCAGAGATGAGAACCGGGGAAGGAAAGACACTTGTTGCAACCCTTGCCGCATACTTGAATGCATTAACTGGAAAAGGGGTTCACGTTGTTACCGTAAACGATTACCTCGCAAAACGTGACAGTGAATGGATGGGAAAAATTTACAAATTCTTAGGCTTGTCTGTCGGCGTTATTCTCTCTAATCAACACGATTCGGAAGAATTCAATCGAAAACGTGCAGCTTATGCTTGTGATATTACGTATGGTACAAATAACGAATTCGGATTCGACTACTTGAGAGACAACATGGCTGCGTCAAAAGAAATGCTTGTCCAAAGACCTTTTAACTACGCTATCATAGACGAAGTTGACAGCATTTTAATAGATGAAGCACGTACACCTCTTATCATTAGCGGTCGTGTAGAAAAATCCGCAGATACATACACACTTATGGCAAAAGTAGCACCTCAATTAGAAAAAAATGTTGACTATGAAGTAGACGAAAAAAATAAAAACGTTATCTTTACGGAAGAAGGTATTGATAAAGCTCAAGAAATTATAGGATGTAAAGATTTATTCGATATCAACAACCAATACGCACACGATTTATTAAATGCACTTAAAGCAAAAGAACTTTTCATTAAAGACACTGATTACGTTATCAAGGACGGAGAAATAATGATTGTTGATGAATTTACCGGTCGTTTAATGCCCGGACGCCGTTGGTCAGACGGACTTCATCAAGCTATAGAAGCAAAAGAAGGAGTTGAAATTCAAGATGAAACTCAGACTTTAGCCAGCATAACTTTTCAAAATTTATTCAGATTATACCCGAAGCTCTCAGGAATGACAGGTACTGCAATGACAGAAGAAGCAGAATTCGGAAAGATATACAACCTTGAAGTTACTGCAATACCCACAAACAAGCCTGATATCAGAATAAACTATCCTGATGTTATATATAAAACAGAACGTGCTAAATATAACGCAGTAGTTGAAGATATAATTGAACAAAATAAACTTGGCAGACCGGTTCTGGTAGGTACTATAAGCATTGAAAAATCCGAATATATCTCTTCATTACTTAAGAAAAAGGGGATTAAGCATAATGTACTAAATGCAAAACAACACGAAAGAGAAGCTTATATAATTGCTCAAGCAGGCAGAGTAGGTGCTGTAACAATCGCAACAAACATGGCAGGCCGCGGTACGGATATCTTGTTAGGCGGTAATGCAGAGTTTTTAGCAAAAGAAGCTCTTGATAATAAAAGGGTAAATGAAAAGTCTGCTAACTATGAAGAGTTAAAAAATAAAGCTTTGGAAGATGCTCGAGCAATAACAGAAAAAGAACACGCTCAAGTTGTTGACTTAGGTGGTTTGCACGTAATAGGGACCGAAAGACACGAATCAAGAAGAATCGATAACCAACTTCGCGGTCGTGCTGCTCGTCAAGGAGATCCAGGTTCTACAAGATTTTTCTTATCATTAGAAGATAATTTGATGCGTATATTTGGCGGAGATAAAATTACCGGCTTGATGAATATGCTCAACGTCGACGAAACGATGGCCATAGAATCTTCGCTTATCACACGTCAAATTCAGTCCGCTCAAAAGAAAGTTGAAACATATCATTTTGATATTCGTAAAAATGTGCTTCAATATGATGATGTTATGAATGTTCAAAGAGAAAAATTCTACGCTCAACGTCGTAAAGTTCTGGAAGGCAAGGACCTTAGAAGCGACATTGAATATATGATAGACAGAGAAATTGACAGGCTTTTAAAAAGCTACATAGCTCCGGAAATGAATCCGGAAGAATATATTCAAGAAGACATAGAAACTCTTATTAAGGAACTTCATTCAACAATTCCGCAATTATCTTATATTACAGTTAACGATATTAAAGGACTGAGATTTAATAGAATTTACGACTCAGTTAAAGAGGCTGCCCAAAAAGCATACAAAGACCACGAAGAACAAATTATAGGTTTTTATAATTCCATATCAGCTCAATATGACCCTAATTATACTCCGCAAGAATTATTTACACAGGATAACATAATGCGTTCTCTTGAACGTGACATATTATTAAGAGTAGTTGATAACCAATGGATAGACCATTTGCATAACATTGATATGCTAAAAGACGGCATCGGACTTCGTGCATACGGACAAAAAGATCCACTTATCGAATATAAAAAAGAAGCATACGATTTGTTCAATAAAATGATGTATGAAATTCAAAGTAACACAGTTAGGTATCTATTTAGAGCAAAATTCGGAATACAATTCGTATCTGATGAAGGTGCTGAAATAATAGAAAGCTAACTCTACAAAGTAAAAAAAACGGCGGGGAAACCCCACCGTTTTTTTTACTTTTTAGATTAATATTTATATATAACCTTCCATCCGTTATCTGCAACTGAGCCTGCACAAGTTCTGCCCAATACAACCTTATTTTCAGTACAAGAATTTGTCTTTTCCCACTCTGGATCAGTACCAAGAATACTTACATATGCATTTGCCATAGTTTTTCCACCATATGGGATCACACTGCCATTATCATCTACACGAAAAACAAATAAATCCTTTCCAAGTATGTTAGGATCAGTATTAAAACCGTTTATATCATATATAAATTCTGCAAATTCTCCTTTGTATGAACCTCTTGCAAACTCCTTATTGCCTGGTCCAAATATTGTAACAGCTACACTATCATTATTAGCAAAACTGTATGTGTTATAATTATCTGCTGTAAAAGGGCCATTAAAATCTTCTTTCTCATATGTCTTTAGCTTATAATCAGACATTTTTTTTATATCACCGGAGCCGGTTCGTTCTATAGAACCCTTTACAAATTTTGTTAATTCCTCAAAATATGCCTCTTGTTTATTTTCACCTAAAAATATACTACTCAATTTTGTAGCATCATTTTCTCCTAGTATATGTTCATGCGCGACTTCCATTGTTGATATAAATTTTCTTAATGAAGGTCCAACCTTTGATTTTTGGAAAGAATTGTTTAATGCAGGCATTGCAAGAGCTGCAACTATACCAATTACACCAAGTGTTACAAGTACTTCTGCTAAAGTAAAGCCTTTTTTCATAATATAAAACCTCTCATACTTATTATTTACCAAATTATTCTATCATTTTTTTGTTTTTAAAGCAAACAGGGCTAGACTCGAAGAGTCCCACCCTGTCTATATTAATTTTTAAATCAATTATTGATATAACGGTGCAAGCTTCTTTTCTTGCTGAGGAATTACACCTTCAGTTATAGATTGATATACCCTATAATCAATCACCGGGAAGCAGTTATCAATAGATTCAATTTCTTGTAGCTTACCGTCATCGATATTGCCGCTTTCAATCATGTCAGCTATTAAACTAAATCTGTCAACATGCTCATTAAACCTATCTGTTGCATAGTCTTTAGCTTGCCATGTTGTAATTAAGAACGGCCAGTCTGAGGATTGAAGTAACAAATTCTCCCTTGCAAGTTGATTTAATGCTCTATGAAAAAGTTTGTCTTCAGGAATTTCAGGATATCTATCAACGATTTCACACATACGTTTTTCGCAAGAGTGAATAATCGGCCACATCCATTCTGTTAAATGATTCATCCATACATAGAAATGCCCGCCTTGACCCCAAGAAGATTCAGGTATTTGAATAGCTTCTTTTGGAGGATATTTAGTGACATATTCACCGGCTGTCATTCTTTCAACATCAGGAATATAATTGTTGAATTTTTTAATAACTTGTTTAATAAATTCAACACCTTCAAACCACCAATGTCCGAATAATTCTGTATCGAATGAAACCATTACAAGACCTTCTTTACCATTCGCCATCTTGTAATCATTAAGCAAATGATAAATCAACGTAGTATAATGGTCAGAGTTTTCGTTAACCTTATTCATTGCAAGAACAGGGTCATATAACATTTTATCGCCTAAATCAGTTGTAGGAGATGTTATTCTCCAATAATGCATTCCTGATTTGTCATCTTTTTTATGAAATTCTCTGAAACATCCGTCGCCGGGATATCCGTCAGCTGCTGACCAAACTTGATAGCCTGCTCTGTCATTACGTCCCATAACTGCAACTTGTGCATCAGGAAGCCAATAAGCAGAGTATGTGTCGTAACCTGTAGCAGGTCTTTCCGGAAGAGGTATGTATTCAATATTTCCGTAAACACCTATTACACGTCTGTTACCGATTGAGTTACCACCTTCAATGACGTGCGATTCAGTAAAGAAATATTGAATATCATTATTTTGAAGAGTAACTTCTATAGCAGGTCTCCAATGCTTCTTACCGTCTTTTCCTACATATTCATATCCCTGACGATACGCACATTCGGGCAGCCATGCCCCCATAGCTTTCTTACCGAATAATCTTTTTGTTGTATCTTGGCCAACTTTAAATTGAGCATTCAAATTAGAATCTGTTGCCAGTAAAGGTGAAAATCCGTGTGTTGCACCTGATGTTGTAATCTCAATGCACCCAAGATCTTGATATTTTTTAAAGTGTTTAATTAAATTTTTCTCATATTTATTAACAAAATCATCTCGCAACTTTGTCCACAAATCAAAATAATATTTTGCCAAATATTTTAAGTGTTGTGAATGTGCAACTTTAGGATCAGGATATCTGTCTAAATCCTTTGAAACAGCCTCAATTCTTGAATCAATATATTTGACAAAACCATTTTGAAGGTGTTCATCATTTAACTGTTCTGCAAGAATAGGCGTAATGCCCACTGTCAATTTTGCTTTGATACCTTCATCATATAATTCGGAAATCGCATTCAAAAGAGGAACGTATGTTTCTGCCATGCATTCATACAGATTTTCTTCTCCGAATGGCCACATACCTGCTTTTCTATAATATGGCAGGTGACTGTGTAACATAAATACAAATTGTCCTACTGACATTTCTGCCTCCATTCTCGTGTTCGTGAGCCAACTTATTTACAGTTTCCCACATGTATACTTATACATAATATTTATACCACAATTCTATCAAAAAATTAATCCTATAGTATTAGTTCACACGAATAATGTTACAATTGTTAACGATATTTTCGCCATTGTTGCCTATAAATATGATTATATAATGGTTATATAATTAGTCATTAGCCAACTGCAAACATCATGTTACCGTTCGCTGAACAAGCAGTGCAAAAATCTGTTTCAGCACTCACAGATTTTGAATAATTTTTGAATGTACTGCCGACACGGCCTCGATAATCACCGGATAAGAACGGGCAAGCATAAACCCCTTTGGAGTTCAGAATTCTTCCTTTGGTGCAATCTGGGTGAATGACATTTTGTATCTCTTTAATATTATCAGCAAGAGGATAAGAAACATTTATTTGCAAATCAGCATGACAAATTTCATTTATTTCAAATATTCTTTTGAAATTCTCCTTGAGTTCATTTTTGGGTAAATTATAACAGTTTTGAATAGAAAGTACAGAAGTAAAATTATACCTGCCTGCCGTCTTTAAGGCTGATATTGTTTGACGATAATTTCCTCTATATCTTGCTTTGTCACTCAAAAGTTCATCATAATGGCAAAGAGATAATTTAAAAAATATTTGTGTTGATCCTTCATCTTCTACTTTCTTTAAAAAACGAATTTTCTTTTCATTAAGAAAGCTGGCATTAGTACATATACATACATTGCTTCTTTTCAGGCACAGTCTCAAAATCGAATTAAAGTCCGGATGCGTCATAGGTTCTGCGCCCGTCAGATAAATGCAATATATATCTTCATTTTTTGTATCACTTAAAGCTTCTTTTATCATATCTATTGGAATAAAATCTTTAATCTTTCTGTTTGGCGGAAAATCAATATAACAACTTGAACATCTTTGATTGCAGTTTTTTGAAGTTAAATCTATAAAAAGGTTGTTAAGTTCTTCCAATCTATAAACCGGTGCTGTGCATATACTCATAAAATCCTCCTGTTTGATTTGTAACTAAAACATAATATTCAAGTCATAGCAGGAAAAAAATAGCTTAAATAGGGGAAAATCCTATCACCTATATGGATAATTCACCAACAACAAAAAAAAAAGACCTCGAAAGGTCTTTTTTTGTTGTTATTAATATTGTTATTCTCTATCCAGTAACCATAAATTTATGTATAGAATGTCCAAGTCCGTTTGTGTATGTAGAGTCTTGAGCGGCATAAGTTGGAGTAACTTCTCCGTTAATTCTGCTTATTGCACCAAAAGGATTTGTTCCTTCCTCGCCACCTGTATGCTGAACTTTACGGGCTGATAAACCACCTTTTATAGCATCGGTACCTTGAAGTGGTGTCAATGGTTTAAATAATCCTATTTTGCTAATTGGGTCCATATAAATATACCTATTTTCTCTGTACATATATATAAAGTATTCAAAAATATAAAAATTGCATATTTCTTAAAAATATTTACAAATATTTACATTTAAATTTAGAAAAATTTTAAATGCATCAAAATATCTTTTTGGGTGCTTTTGCTACTTGAGTCGTTTAGTGAGTGGTTATACTTTCAATCCGGTGTTTTCCTACTTTTCTTGATACTTCTTGTCTTCCTTTTGCGTCCGAAACAAAAAGAAGACAAGAAGTACCATATAAATGCACAAAAAAAGATATTTTGATGCATTAATGTTTAAATATGTGGTAAAATTTGTATATGAAAATTAAAAAAGGTGACACAATTGGGATAATCGCTCTGTCAGGCGATTGTGATAAAGATAAAATAGAGTTGGCTAAATCTAATATCGAATCGCTAGACTATAGAGTTAAGCTCTCTGGAAATATTTTTGATAAAAATAGATATCTGGCAGGCTCTGATAGTAGTAAACTTAATGAACTGCACAATTTCTTTCAAGACTCGGAAATTAAATTAATTCTTTGCGCTCGAGGCGGATATGGTGCCATCAGACTTGTTAATGTTATTGATTATGACTTGATTAAAAATAATCCAAAGCCGTTTTGCGGATATTCTGATGTTACAGCACTCCTAGCTATGATTTACAAAAAAACAGGTGTCATAACTTATCATTCCCCGATGGCTCAGGGTGATTTTACAAAGTTTGACACACAATCAATCAATAAATTTATCGATAGTATCAATAACAGTCATTTTAAATACACCGCCGATAAAGTTTGGCATAATGGTACAGCTAATGGCATTTTGTGGGGTGGAAATTTGGCAACTTTAGTGTCTTTATGCGGATTAGATTTTATTCCGGACAAGGATTTTATATTCTTTACTGAGGATATTAATGAACCTGTTTATAAAATTGATAAAATGTTTCAGCAGTTAATCAATATTGAAAAATTTTCTAATAACTGTAAAGGAATAATTCTTGGCGAATTTTTGGGTGTTGATAATGAGGTTTGGTTAAATGAGTATTTTGAAGAACTGGCTTCAAATTTGTTCTTGCCGATTATCCAAATAAACTCTATTACCCACGGAGAAAATAAAATAACTCTTCCAATTGGAGTAAAGGCAAAAATTTCTGGTGACAGATTTACTATTGATTAAGAAAAATTTGCATGCTAGAATCATACTGCCGTACTCCACGGGGACTTAGCGGATCTCTTGACTCGAACGCTATGATGCGAGGTGCAGAGCCTGCTGTGAGGAGTATTGTAAAATAGCCTATGTTTATAGGATTGTTGATAGCTTAGAATATAATGGCGTAAGATATCGAACCGTGTCAGGATGGAAACATAGCAGCACTAAGATAACCCTTACGGGTGTTATAGTTTTAAGAAGTAGGTTGTATAAGCAAAATCTTTTTTACTTTATTTCGATAGGCAGTGGTACGGTTTTTATCGTTTTGAAAAACAGAATTTTTCCATTGCTTTTACGAACCCATCATTAAATACAGTATCTGTTACATAGTCGGCGTATTGTTTCAGTTCTTCCGTTGCATTTCCCATAGCAATTTTTATACCGCCAGCTTGAAGTAGTGCAATGTCATTATTTTGGTCACCTATAGTTAAAATTTCTTCATCTTTTAGGTTCCAATATTTTTGCAAAAATTTAACAGCACAATATTTGGAAGCCTCTTTATTGGAAAATTCAAGAAAGTAAGGAGTCGATTTAACAATATAAAGTTCCGGAAATACTTTCGGCAATTCTTTTTCAAACTTATCTATTTTTTGGGGATCGTTATAGTCTATCGCAAGAACTTTGTTAACTTTATCCTTTTTTATTTCAGAAAACTGTTTAACAATATACTTTGTATGCTGATTATTACAGTATCTCTGAATTTCATAGCAATCTTCCTCAGAGTATAAAATATCATTATTATACAAATTTAAATGTATACCTTCATAATTTGCCCATTCAATTATTTTTTCCGCCTGTTTACAAGTCAAATACTTTTTATACAAAGTTTTACCGCTCGATTTAACTAACCCGCCCTGATATGAAACAACAGGAGTACTTAGTTTAAGTTCTTTAGCTATTAGCTCAGCTGCAGCATTCATTCTTCCGGTTACTAAAACAACTTTTATACCTATTTCATCAAGCTTTTTAATACACTCTTTTACTCCCTGTGTAAATTTGCCCTCCGGAATAAGTATTGTCCCGTCAATATCTGTTGCAATAAGTTTTATCATAAAATTATTCTATCACGGAAATAATAAAAACCCTTCTTTGTAAACAAGAAGGGTGAAATTGAATAAATTAATAAGGTATTTTAATAAGGTTAATATAATATTATTTATTTTTTTAACGGATTAAGTTTTGACCAAAAGCTTTGTTTTACAGGTTCAGGTTTTGGAGCCTTTTTAAACCAATTCAAAGGATTCAATTTAGCCAAAATGCTTTTTGAATTTTTTGGAGCTTTTTTACGTTTAAAACAATGAACTAATGCCCAAAGTCCTATAGCACCTGCCGCTAATCCTTTAAGAACAGTCGGAGTCCCATTATATATTGCTTGAGCTTTTCCAAAACCATTCGAAATATTTTGTCTTGTATCACCAAAACCGCCATACATACTTGCTATATTATTTTGATTATCATATCCGATACCATTTTGCCCGAATGTAGAAACAACTCCCTGTGAATTGTTTACACCAATATTTTTATCTCCAAACATACTTAATATACCTGAAGAAGATTTTGAGCCTATTTCATTTACCTCTGCATAAGCAGGTACATTGCCTGTATAAGAGAAACTGTCACCTGAACCGTGTTGTTGATAAAGATTACCTTGTTTTGCAAGATTAAGATAAGGATTTGTCATAGACTGCATTGATCCTACAGGAGTCGGCATCAACAGTTCTGCAGGCACATAATCTATAATTCCTTGAGCATACAAGTTATTTAATGTATATGGATTAACCGCCATATTAAAACACCTTTATTCACTACACACATATATAAAGTATTTTTAGTTACAAAAATTGCTTTATTTGTTAAGCTTTGTTAAGATGAATTTTATGATAAGGAATTTATGTAAAAATAATTGGCAGCTGATACTACTGAATTCACTGGTTGTAGTATTGTTTATTTTGGGATACGGAAGATTTGGAGATGTTATTGTAGATTCTTTTCGTGAAGCATACATTCCGGAACAAATACTAAACGGACAAGTTCCATATAAAAACATATTTGTAATATATCCCCCATTTGCATACCTATTTAATTCATTACTGTTTCTTATTTTTGGAGTCCACCTGAAAGTATTATATTTTTCTGGACTAATGTCAACAATTACAATAATAAACCTTGTATACATTATATCTTCCTACTTTTTAAAGAAACCTGAATCATTTTGTATAACTTTGTTATTTATTGGTACATCTGTACTTTCACCAAACGTATTTAATACATTTTTTCCATACTCGTACGGCATATTGTATGGTCTGCTTTTCTGCCTAAGCTCAATATTATTTACTCTCAAACAAAAGTACTCTTTTGCATACTTGCTGTGCGCACTTGCAATTTGTGCAAAATTTGAATTTATCTTCTTTTTACCAATTTTGATTTGGCACACAAAAAAAGAAAATTATTTAAAAAATATCATAGCTTTTACTGTACCATTTTTAATTTTGCTTGCAGTTTTATTTGCAATAGGAGCAAATATATCTGACCTAATATTATCTTTAAACCTGATTTCAAAAGTTGCATCAGCAAAGACTTTGGAATGGTTTTATTCTGTCACCGGAATAATTTTTCGACCTGAAATTATTCCTATATATTTAATAAACTTTATTAAATTTATAGTTCCGGTCATTCTCTTATATTATTGGAAGAATCTATTTAGTATCGTCATTAGTTTTATATTCCTATATTTTGTAACTTCACCTGAAATTTTTGTATATGTATTTCCGCTTATTGCATTAATTTTGATATTCAGATATAAGACTTTAAACAAAAATGAACTTTTTATAATCCTTGCCTCAATTATGGTTAGTTTAAAAGTATTTTTTGCACTAACTTTACAATCATACGGTATTTTTTATATTCCGTTTGCAATAATATCAACGTTTATACTTACTTCTACACAATACAGAAAATCTCTTACTACAGTAATCACTATCGTAGCTCTTATATGCGGAATAAACAATTCTTTAAAACTAATTAAAAAAAATGTTCCGATAAAAACGGAGAGAGGTATAGTATACTCAATCGACTACTATGGTAAGACGTTAGCTAATATAAATTCCTACATTATAAAAAATACAAATGAAAATGATACAATATTAATCCTTCCCGAATCGTTGTGCCCTAACTTTATGACAAACAGAATTTCTGATAACAAGTTTTATTCACTTATACCTTTATACACTGAAACATATGGAGAAGACTTGATTATTGAAAGATTAAAAAGAACTGCGCCTAAATACATAATTATCACAAATTATGATACTTCAAATTACTACTTCTACGGTTTTGGGTATGATTACGCAACCAAAATCACTAAATATATTCAACAAGAATATAACTTGGATGAAGAAATTACAGATGGTTTAAATGCATCAATATATAAGAAAAAAACTACTCATCCTTCTCAGTAGCACGCCTGATAATGTTTCTGTCCAATTTCTTTTTTCCGTATTTTTTATGAGATTCTTTCATAAGTTTTTCACTTGGTTTACTTGTATTTTTTGATTTCACCGCAGCTTTATTTTGTAATGCTAAAGAAAGTTCTTTGTACCACATCGCCCATAATATTGTTCTGAGCGGAAGTGTATACTGAACAATAATTTGCACTAAAACAGATTGTATAACAAATTGCGCAATTACCAAATTAGAAATGCCGTTTATGCAAAACTTTTCAAAATCAATTTGTGGTAATAGATTTACAACCGGTAAAATGGTATTTGAAAGAAAATTACTGATTCCATAATGTTCAAATATCTTGACAAAAATTTGCGGAATAAGAATATATGTAAGCACACTTACAAGAGCTATCAACAGAAATGTAGATGCAAAATGTCCCTTTATAATAAAAAAACTTCTTTTTGCACAACCAAAGGGGGATAATTCAGGTTCGTATGTAAACACTTGAAATATAAGCACAAAATATACCGTTAGTATTCCGCAAATCACCCAAAACAACGGACATATTGCTATCAAAGAAAATAAACCGACTAACAACCAAATCCCAACAAAGCTTGCAGCCCTCCTTTTTACAACTTGGGCATGAGCCTCGAAATCATAAACCTTACCTGATTTTAACATATTATCAAGCATTGAATTCACGGAACCATACGCTACAAGATACTCCCAAAAGGCCTTCACAAATATCGCTAAACCCGGAAGTGTAATTAAAATTGAAACGCATACAAGTGTAGTTAGAGAATTTAGATTCGGATATTTTTCAATAAGTTTTGGCAGACTCTGGACATAAAAATATGAAATAAAAAAAACTAAGGCTAATCCTATAATTTGCCCTAATACAGGAAATGACATATACTTTACAAATTGTTTGAAATTTGAAAAATACAATCCTACAGACTCTGTAAAAATACTTATAGGCGTCTTGTTTTTTTTCGTCATTAAGCCTCCTTGGTAATATTTTATTATAAAAATAAAAAATCAAATTATTATTAAATTTATAACACTATTTTTTCTGATGATTTTACATTTTCTGCCCTTTGTTATAGAATTTATTTAAAACATTGGGAGAGGTTCGATGAAATTACACAACACATTCACAGGTCAATTAGAAGAATTTAAGCCGATTGAAGATAATAAAGTAAAAATGTATGTCTGCGGTCCTACTGTATATGATAATGCTCACCTTGGACACGCAAGATGCTATATAACTTGGGATGTTTTATACAGATATCTTAAATTTAAAGGTTATGATGTGACTTATTGCAGAAACGTTACCGACGTAGACGATAAAATATTAAAAAAAGCGGAAGCAGAAGGTAAAACTCCTGAAGAAGTCTCAAAATATTGGTATCAAAAATTCAGTGAATCTATGAAGAAATTGAATAATTTACAACCTAATATTGAACCCTTTGCTACAAAAACTTTGGGCGAAATGATATCAATGAACAAAGAACTTATTGAAAAAGGATATGCCTATGAAGCTGACGGTGACGTATATTTTCGAGTTAAAAAATTCGGCAGATACGGCAGTTTATCAGGACAACCCATTGACCAATTAGAAAGCGGAGCTAGAATAGAAGTAGGTGAACAAAAGGAAGATCCTCTTGATTTTGCACTATGGAAAAAAGACCCAAAATTCGGGTATAAATCACCTTGGGGAATCGGACGCCCAGGATGGCATATAGAATGTTCCGCAATGAGCCGCAAATATCTGGGTAAAACAATTGATATTCACGCAGGTGGGGCAGATTTAATATTTCCGCATCACGAAAACGAAATTGCGCAATCAGAATGCGCAAACGGTTGCAAATTTGTTAATTATTGGCTTCATAATGGATTTGTCACAATTAACAAAGAAAAAATGTCTAAATCTTTAGGCAATTTTTTGACTATCGATGACTTATTAAAAAATTATGATTCAAATACAATTCGTTTCTTCATTCTAACAAATCATTACAGAATGCCAATAGAATTTTCTGATGAATCTTTACAAGCAGCAGCTAACGGTGTAAAAAGAATGCTTAATGCGAAAAAGACTAAGATTGATGACTCTGTTGATATTACCAAATTTGCAGAATATAATAGCTTTGTCGAAGCTATGGATGATGATTTAAACACATCAAAAGCTTTGGCTGTTTTATTTGATTTAGCCAGCAAAGCTAATAAAGATGTTCCATACGCATACACACTACTGTATAAATTAGCGGAATCCCTCGGATTTAAATTTGATAAAGCTTCATTATCAAATGAAGAATTAAAAGCAAAAATGGAAGAAATTAATTCCGAGCTGGGAGAAACCTATAACTCAATAGACGAAATTATAGAAAAAAGACGTTCTGCAAGAGCGGAAAAGAACTGGGAGCTTGCAGACAAAATACGTATCGCTTTGGATAATGCCGGAATTGTACTTAAAGATTCAAAAGAAGGCACAACTTGGGAGCTTAAATAAAAGTGATATTTTTAAATACACTGAAAAAAAGTTTATTACTGACTTTTATGGCTACTATAATACTGTTGCCAGCGTACTCAGGACAGGATTATGTAAGAGTTGGCCTAACGGATAATAACTTTCAAAATGTGCTAAAACAAGATACCGTAATATATGGCACTGCAGAATGCAGTATTTGTGACAGAAATTCAAAGCGTATTATCACACAAATACCTGCAAATACAGACATTTACATAAGAAATTCCGCATCCGGACTCCTTGTTTCTGTTGGCACCCAATCTGCTGTGGTTGGTGACATTGTTATTATATGTCCGCAGGGACTTTTGGGTGTTAAAGGGTTACAAAGAAAAGGTAAACCTGCTCTTTACCACGGTGCGTTTGAATTAGTTAAAAATGATAAGGGGTTTTATCTCATTAATCTTGTTGAAATACAGGAATATTTAAAAGGTGTTGTTCCAAACGAAATGCCGGTAAGATTTGGATTGGAAGCTTTAAAAGCTCAAGCTGTAGCCGCAAGAAACTATGTTCTGACTCCAAGAACTCAAGCATATAAAGATTTTAGCGTTGTTGACAGTGTATCCAGCCAAGTATATTTTGGAGTGAATACAGAGGAAGACTTGGCGACAAGAGCCGTAATGGAAACAGACGGAATAATAGCTTTATATAACAACGAACCGATTCTTGCATTATATAGTTCAACAGCAGGCGGTTACACGGAAAGTTATGCAAATGCTTTTTCCGAACCCAATACAAAAATTTTTCCTTCTCAAAACAAACCATATTTATCTGCAGTACCTGATAAGCCTGAATTTGAACCGTTGGATGAAGAAGAAAAAGCAGCAGCTTTTTATGGCACGAAAATTCCTTCATATGACATAGAATCTCCATATTATCGTTGGACAAGGGAATGGAGTGCTGTTGAATTAGAAGAGGTCCTTTCAAAAACTCTTCAGGCACAATCAAAGACAGGTTTTATTTTTCCTCATTTTAAGCAAGATGATAATTTAGGAAAAATTAAAGATATTAAAGTTATGAAAAGAGGGACTTCCGGAAAAATTATGGAAGTTGAAATACTTACGACAAAAGGATGTTATAAGATTTCAAAAGAACTTGTAATAAGAAGAGTTTTTCAAAAAAATGGAATTTCTTTACCTAGTGCGAATGTAATATTTATAAAAGAACTGGATAACTATGGCAATTTGTTAAAAATTACGGCACAAGGCGGAGGTTTTGGACACGGAGTCGGTATGAGCCAATTCGGAGCCGGCTATATGGCTACTAAATTAAATCAGCCATACTATAATATTTTAAGGCATTACTACCAAGGAATAAATTTAGGGACATTCCCCACAACAGTCAGCGGTAACGAGTACAAACTTACATTTTGGGCACCTATAGGTAGAGCTCATATAGTTATTACCGACACAAATACCGGTAAGTTAGCTGTTATGATTAACGGAAAAGACTATGAATTTCCTATTACAAAATCAATGTTTCAAAAAGATTATAAGATAGATATATCAAGATACATTGAAGACGGGGAAAATATTGTTGTAGTATATCCTCCGTCATTAGGAAGATTTGCTACTTTATATATTGAAATTGTTGAGGCATATGGAAGAGATTCAAAAGATTAAAGATGAAACACCAAGCGTATTAAAAGCAGCTTGGCTCATAGCTGTAGTAACTGTTGCCAGCAAGCTGATCGGTTTTGCTCGTGATATGGTTGTTGCAAACTTCTATGGAGCTACTCTTGTTTCTGATGCGTATTTTTATGCATTGCAAATCCCTTCATTGGCAATTATTATACTTGGCGGAGTCGGAGGACCTTTTCATAGCGCAGCAGTTGCCGTGTTTTCAAAATTGATTCCTGATTTTGATTCCAAGCCTGATGATTTTATCAATAAACTTTACAACACATTTTTAACTGTATCTTTTATATTTTTTGCACTATGCGCAATCTTTGGATTTATATTTGCAGATAAAATAATGGGCTTGATTATCTCCGCCGGCAGTCCTGAATTAATAAATTTAGCAACAATACACTTCAAGATAATGACACCTGTTATTTTAATTGGCGGTATTATAGGCATATATTACGGGATTCTTATTGTCCATAAACAATATATTCTTCCGAATTTATCACCTATTATTTTAAGCTTAGTTGTTATAATTGCAATTTCATTGGTTCATAACGATAAATCTGGATACATTCTGGCAATCGCAACAACAGTCGGAGCTTTATGCCAAATTATGATTCAGTTCCCGAAAGTTAGACAATTAGGGTACAGAATCAAGCCTAATTTGGATATAAAAAATAATACACAATTCAAAAACATAACAGAATTGCTGTTTCCTGCAATTTTAAGTTCTACAATCGGCCAAATTAGTATATATATAGATATGTTCTTCGCTTCAACCCTTGTAGAGGGAGCTTGGACATCTGTTGTATTTGCGAATCGAATATTTCAATTTCCGGTCGGAATTTTAGTAACAGCTTTTCTGGTACCGTTATTCCCGATTTTCTCAAAACTTGCCGGTGAGAAAAATGAGAATGCAATTAGAACATACTTTAATAAAGGTGTAGGCGTTCTTTTCTTTGGGGCAATTCCGATAATCATATTGATTCTGCTGCTGGCAAATGACGGTATTTCCCTAGTTTTTGAAAGAGGTGCATTTAACTCAAATGCGGTAATAATGGTATCTGAAGCACTATGCTTCCTTTCTTTTTCAATAATTCCTTATGTATTCAGAGATTCAATTACAAGAGTATATTACGCATACAATGACTCAAAGACACCTTTCCTCATTGCAATTTCATCTATTGTGTTAAAGGCATTCTTAAATTGGTTATTAATATTAAAATTATGCATGGGAATTGCCGGAATAACGTTGTCAACATCGTTCACTACATTATTTAATGCTACCTTACTCGGCTTATTTATACACAAAAAAATCAAATTAGATTATAAAATTTTATTCAAAAATTTCGAAAAAATGGTATTAGCCGGAGTAATAACATTCATATGCGGGTGGGTAATATGTTCATATTTCAATACTATACAGCTTCCAAAATATATCTTTGAAATTGTAAAAATATCCGGTGTCACTATATTATGCGGATTTGTATATTCAATCCTAAATGTTTTATTTAAAATGGATTACGCAAAAGAACTACTATCAAGATTAAAGAAGTAACAATATATTTATAAATCTATACAAAATTGCCCTTCTGCTTTTTTTGTACTATTATATATATGTGAGGTAATATATGGAATTTTTTAGAGAACATAAAAAACTTATTGTAGGACTTATAGCTGTTTCTTTCATATTATGGACTGCCGGTATGGGAGTATTAATGCTGCTTCCCGGGATGGGGAGATAAAACTTCGGAGGACTTTTGAATATCAAAAGAGTACTGAATATTTTAATAGCTGTTGGCATTTTGTGCAATTCATACATGATTTGTAAAGCTTATGCTGCACAAGACATAGAAGCCCAAAAGCAACATTTGCAAAAACAAATAAAACGAACTCGTTTATTAGAAAACGCTGAAACAAATAAATTGTATAAAAATCAGCAAAAATTAGAAAATGCTCGCATAACTCTGCGTGAATCAGAGTCCAAAATTATTACTGCACAAAAAGAACTGGATGGAATGCAAGCGGATTTAAACAGAGCTTCTGTGGAATACAACAACTTAAACACTGTTCTTGCTTCTCATATACGAAAAGTTTTTAAATCACAAAGAAAAGCTTTTTTTGAATTGTTTATAACTTCTGAAGACATAAACATGCTGGTGGACAGGGTTTACTTTCAAAAAATCATTTTGAAAGATGATTATGACAAAATGGATAGAGCTAAGAGAAAAGCTCAGGAAATTCGTTTATTAGCATACAATATTGAAGCAAGAAAACGTAATTTGGAACGCTCTGTTGCGTCTATAAATACTCAGCAAACATACATTAAGCGAGCAATCGCAAAAAATGAAAGTATGATTAACAAATTAAAAACGGATCGCGTAGCTTACCAAAAAGCAGAAAGAGATTTGGAAAAACAGTCTGAAAAAATAGGTCAATATATAAATAAAACAACAGGCAAAAATACCGGTACAAATTCTTCTGTTACAGTTGGTTTTATAAAGCCTATACAAGGACGAATAACATCTCCTTTCGGATGGAGAACACATCCGATATTTAACACTAAATCTTTCCATTCCGGAATTGATATTGGCGGACCTAATTACGGAGAAATCCACGCATCAAACGGAGGCAAAGTCATTTATACCGGATGGTATGGCGGTTATGGAAAAGTTGTTATCATTGAACATGGAGCTATAAACGGACACCCGACATCAACTTTATATGCTCATATGAGCTCTATAAATGTTACTAACGGGCAACAGGTCAAAAAAGGACAAGTTGTCGGTTATGAGGGTACTACCGGATACAGTACCGGACCGCATTGTCATTTTGAAGTAAGGGTTAACGGTAAACCGAACAACCCTCTTAATTACATATAAACGAGGAATACGTTTTGAATAAAAAAATTGTTATATCTTTAATATCATCATTAATAATTGCAAACTCAGCTACTGCAGAATTTTCTAACAGCGAGATTTCTGATTTCACAGGCGATGCTTTCTTTATGCCTCCGGCTATGGAAATTAATAGCTTCAATCGTAATAACGATAAAAATGCAAGCGAGACTCACGGCTCACAACACGGTACATTACCACCTCTTAAAAAATTAAGATTAAGGATAAAAAATCACAAACTGCAAAATAAAATAAATGAATCACAATTAGCTCCGACAGATCCTAATGCCAGTATTTACAACGTAGAATTACAAACTTCTGAATTTGCTTCAAAAGAACTTAAAGAAGATTTTGATGAAATGATGCCGGATGGATTTGAAGCAGATGAAGAATCTGTCGAAGATTCAAAAAAAGCAAAATTATTCCGCGGACGAAAAAATACTGCAAAAATTGAACCGCAAAATACAGAAGAAATAGTTTTAGATTGCGATAACATGGACTACGATACAGAAAAATATTGTTTATATGCAAAAGGAAATGTAAACGTAGAATTTGTAAAACAAGGAACTGTTGTAAAAGCTGATCTCATTACATATGACCGTATGAACAATACCATCAAAGCAGAGGGTAATGTTAAAATTCTAAAAAACAATCAAACGATCACAGGTGATTATATCTTTGTCGATATGAATGAAGAAAATGCACTTATTGAAAACCCTGTTGCAAATACTGCAACTGTTGAAATACGCTCTAAAAGAGGTTACGTATATGGTGATAAGATTTTACAAGAAGAAGGTTCCCTTGTAGTAGATCATTCTTTCCCAATTAAATTTTCTTCTGACACAACCAGTGCTATGGCTTCAAATATGCTAATACCGCCTAAGCAAACATTAACAGAGGATATGTCAAAAGGTATTGTTAAGATTGAAGCAAAAGAAATTAAAATAAAACAAAATGGCGAGCATGAAACTCTTTATGTAAAAAAATTGAGAGTTAAAAAAGGTGAAAAAACAGTATTTAAATTCCCATCTGTTAAATTATATACAAATAAAAATCATGATTATGTTGAATCTTCTATTTGGGAAGTCGGCTCCATTAGAGGTTTAGGATTCTATACAGGCCCTGGATTTGTATTTGAATTACCAAAAGGCTCTGTTTTAAAAGCAATGCCAACACTAAATTATAAAAGCGGCATAGGTATCGGTGCAGTCGGTCGTTTTAACAGCGGTACCAACAGAACTCAAGCAGGATATGGTACTGCGGAAAGCAAAATTGTAGTACATGGTGTACAAAAATTAGATGATAATTTGTATTTGCAATACGGCATGAACGATTATATGGATGAATGGTTTTTGGGAAGACGACGTCCGAAATATGGTGCAGGGCTCGTATATAATAAAACCTATACAGATAATAATTTTTTAATAAAGGGTTTAACATCACAGTTTTCACATAGGTTTGACTTCGGTTATTACCAAGATATTGATAAGGACCGTCACTATGAAAATTTAAACGGTACCAGCATTGGAACAACAAGAACGCGTTATATGGCAGAAGCTTTTCAAACACTATACTCTTACTTGAATCCTGACGAACAAAAATCATTTGCCGTTAGTTTCGGTGGTGAGTTGTCTGCAGCTTTGTACGGAACAGGTGATACTCAAGTAATAGGAAGAATCGGCCCAAGAATTCATGCACAATATAAACGTTGGATGCAAGATGTTGGTTATTACCAATCTGTATATGAAGATAACACACCAATGCCTGTATATGACGCTTATAGATATGGTAAATCAAATCTATATGTTAGAGAATACTTTAGGGTTTGCCGATTTTTAACACTTTGTTGGTTTGTTTCGTTAAATTTATCGAATGATTCACCTAATGACAGAGCTTTTCAAGGAAACTCTTTCTTTATATCTATAGGACCAGATGACATTAAATTCAACATCGGATACGACTTGATACGTGAAAATATGTACGCAACTGTTGATGTTATGATGGATGCAAAAGGTACTCATGTAGATTATGAAAAATTAGAAATTAAGCAAGATAAAAAGGCAAAAAAAGAAGAACAATTTACGGCACTTGAACAAGAAAATAATTTTAAACAAGATCAGTATAAAGCTCCTGTGCTTCAAAAAGCTGTTGTAGAAGATATTAAAACGGTTGAAGATGTTTTATAAGAAAAATCTAATTAACAAAATTATTCAAATCGGTACCTTATGCGGGAATAAAAACTATACTCCCGGATATTCCGGTAACATTTCCGCAAGATATAAGAATGGAATGCTTATTACCGTATCAGGATCCGCAAATGGTTACCTAAAAAAAGAAGATATTGTATATACAGATTTTAAAGGGAAATCATTAGAAAAAGGTAAAAAGCCTTCAAGTGAAAAATTCTTACATATAGAAATTTATAAACAAAGACCTGACATTGATTTTATAATTCATGTACACTCACCATATTTAAGCAGTTTCGCATCTGCCGGCAAGGATTTGCTGGCACCTATAATGGCAGAAAATGTTTTTTATTTTAGAGGAATTCCTCTTGCCGAATATGCACTGCCTTCCTCTATGGACTTAGTGGAGAATACTGTAAAATACTTTAAAAAATATGATGCTGTTTTAATGGAAAATCATGGTTTTATAATTGCATCAAAAACTATAGAAGATGCTTACTTAAAGCTTGAGCTTGCAGAATCATATGCGCAAGTTGTTCTAAATACAGAAATATTAGGCTGTGCAAAGATGCTGACAAAAGAGCAAGAACAAGCGGTTTTAAATCTGAGATAATAAATAAGGCGGCTGCATTCTGCAGCCGCCTTATTTATTATAAAATATTAACCAACTAATTCTTTCAAATAATTTGGTAATGCAAATCTTGCATTATGGTACTCTCTGTTATAAATTTTGCAAGTTCTTGTAATATCATTTCCTCTGCGTTCATCCCAGTATGATAGAGGTTTTACTGATTCTGAACAAAATGCCCAAGCCCAATATCCGCCGGGATATGTCGGTATGTTTGAAGTGTATGTTGAAACAATCGGAAAAACTCTTCTGAGTTGTTCATACATTTTTTTTATTTCCATTTTATTTGCAAACGGGCTTTCTGACTGCGCAACCATAATACCACCATTTTTTAATGATTGTTTTACATTTGAATAGAATTCGTCAGTAAACAAACCTTCACCTGGCCCCATTGGATCAGTTGAATCAATTAAAATAACATCAAACATATCGTTCTTATCTTTAATATATTCAATAGCATCTTCTACAAGAATTTCGCATTTTGGGTTGTCTAATTCGCAAGAAATTGTAGGTAAGTATTTTTTGCAGGCATCTATAACCATTCCGTCAATCTCACACAATACAACTTTTTCTACTGTATCGTGTTTTAACACTTCTCTGACTGTTCCACCATCGCCGCCGCCAATTACCAAAACAGTTTTTGGATTTTTATGATGCATCATTGGAATATGAACAATCATTTCATGGTAGTGATACTCATCCCCCTCTGTTGTCATCATTAAATCATCTAATGTTAATACTCGTCCTAAGTCAGAATCTGTATCAAATATTTCGACTTTTTGAAAATCTGATTGTTCAGAAAAAAGAATATCTTTTGTTTTTATGGCAATTCCATACCCGCCAGGAGTTATTTCCTTATAGATGTTTTGCTCTTTATCCACTCCTTGTAAAACTACATTTTTTACCATTTACTTAAATCCTCCTGATAATATATGTATATGCAGGTGAAAAACTTCTTGCCCTGCTTCTTTTCCTGTATTAATAACAGTCCTAAAAGAATTTATGCCTTCCTTTTTAGTAACCTCTTTAACTGTCATCATCAATTTAGCGAGTAGATTTTCATCATCCAGCTCATTCAAAGATTCTACATGCAACCTCGGAACTACTAATAAATGAATATCCGCTTTTGGATTAATATCCTTAAACACAACAGCGTACTCATTTTCATAAATGAACTCCGTTCCAAACTCTCCTTTAAGAATTTTACAAAAAATACAATCCGTCATATATTTCCCTCACCTGATAAATAATTATAACATAAAGCAAGTATAATCAATACTTATTCGATAGCTTCATAGCTTTGTACATTTCAAATATACTCAATAGTAAGAATAATCCAAAGACCAGCAAATATGAATTGTTTGTATATACAACCACAGTATCTTTTTCAATCGGTTTAAAAACATTTAGCAAAAAGCCCATCAAAGTTCCTAAAACACCTACCATCGTAAAGAAACAGAAGTTCATTATACTGACAGCCGTACTTGATATCATTTTTCTATTGGTTAAGTGCAAAACCGGCACAAGCAGCGATGACAGACTTGCATTCGCCATAAGCACACAAAAAATAACCGCTATAAAAATAGTCCTAATTTCAAATATTAAGCATATGCATATTAACAATATTGATACAAAAGTAACCACAGACGCATTTTTAAGAAACAGTACTCTATGGTTGTGGCAAATTCGGCAAATCCATGCATTGACAATATTAAAAACCGCACCTACTATTGCCATTACGGAAAGAACAATAGCTGCCTTTGATGTTGAAATTTGACAAAAATCTTCTAAAAATTTCTTACCTATAATTGATTGTATTGCGTAAGCCATCCCAAAGTTACAGCAGGCAAAACTGAATAAATTTCTGTTATGCCTTTTATGTAACACTAGTCTAAACGGTAGTAACCGTATTTTTACACTTTTATTTATTTTTGGAAGCTTTATCTTAGTTAATAACATACTAAATACTACTACGCATATAAATACAACGCATGCCAGCACTATTAAAATATCCTTCCAATCGGCAAACTTCATCATATATACGAAAGGAGCATTAGCAAAAATCCCCCCCGTATAACCAATAAAAAGCATAACTGAAATTGCCAACCCGAAATTTTTGTCCGATACTATCGCTTTAATTTCCTTTATCATACTTAAATAAAATGTACTGCTGCCGAGACCTACAAGGGCTCTTGAAAGATACATAATAAATAGGTTTGATGTTATAGGAAATAATAATGTTCCAATCCCTAAAATAATACCGCCTGCAAACATTACTCTGTATCCACCGTATTTATCAACAAGAATTCCTATAATAAGCTGATTTAATGCATATACATACATAAATATTGCTCCGAACATTGTTATATAAGGAGCCGTAACACTTAATTCCTGCTGCAATACATCAAATATTGCTCCCGGAATAGCAATTCTTTGAAAATTGGCAAAAAAGTAAAAAAGCGTGCCAATAAAAATCAATATAGATGTTATAAATACATTCTTTCTGCTCATCCCACATTTTAATTTACAGCGAAATAGACTTTATTGTCAATCCAATAATACTCTATGGTAAGTACTTCTTATAAATAGGTGTAATAATTTTTTTATCCGATAAATAGAAAATAATACCCACAAATCCAAACGCTAATACAATAAGCAAGGCTTGCCAAAAATGTGTCAAAGAAGAATTAAAACTTTCATGATTATACAAGATTGAAAACATCAACATTTGCACCAAAAATATATGCCAAGATGCTTTCCCGATTAATTCCATTAAACTGCCGCACCAATTATTTATCTTAAAATTATTGTATTTATAATACACATACGCAAAGATAGGAAACAAATACAACGCTGTTAAAACAGAAGTGCTTGTCCATTGTAAAAACGGCCAATACAAATCTTTATTCCCTAAAGTTAATATCGTTATCGCATTTAATCCAATGACAAAAATAAAAATTAAACGTTCTTTTGGTATTATATTTTTGCTGATTATTAACCAAGTGCCCAGAGCAATATAAAATAAATATCTAAATGCTATAAGACGATAGTCCGCTGCTTTTATTGAGCATATACATGATAAAGCATCCCACAATATATTAAGAGCAAAAATGCAAAACAACGCTTTCTTACCATATTTTTGCAATGACACATATATAAGCGGATAAAGAATTAGTATTTGCAACATAACAGGATAATAATAGGAACCAGGCCCAATACCACCTCTAAAAAAATATGTAGAAAAATGGTGGCAGTTTTGCATATCTGAAATATTTAATCCCCATTCTAACAGCAATATAATAATAAACGGAATCGTTAAGCGTAAAAACCTTTTTAACAATATTTTTATACTATATAGATTACTCCAATTTGAAGCATTTCTTTTGGTGTAAGATAAAGCATAATTAAATCCTGTAATTAACATAAAAATTGGAACCGCCATATCTATAAAATATTTTGATATAAAATTTGTTCTACAAATATCTGCATGATACGTGTGGGTATAAACTATCATAATTATAGCCAGTGCTTTTAAATAATTAATAAAAGAAATTTCTTTATTTAATCCTTTTACCTTTTCCATACAAACCTTATCCTTAAGCTAATCACATAACTATTATATTATAAAAAAAAAGGAACTCTTTTTACAGAATTCCTATGGTTGTTTTTCTTTTTAACTTTTTTCTCTTTTCTCGTCGTGTTTTTGTTTTTCCTCGCGTCTCGTCTATCTCAAAACTTTTGTCCGGTAGCTTTTCTAATCCGCTTTTCCCTTTTTCCGCCACAATTTAGTTTAAACCTCAACTAAATTTAAAATGTGATTTCTCTAATCCAGCAGCGCTTCTAAAATCCTGGCATTCTTGTCAGCTAATGTGTTTTGTCTAACCTGAGAACGTGTTATGTAAGTTCTCAAAGCTTCCCTGATTAATTCAGATCTTGAGCGACTTTCATTTTCTGCTACTTCATCGATTTTGCCTAAAAAACTTTCAGGCATTGAAATTAATACTCTTGCCATTTTCGTACTCCTTTTTATAGTTATTTATACTTATTGTTCCTCGTATATATATAAAGTATTTAACAAATCAAAAATTGCCTTTTTTATCTAAATTATTAAGATTTATTAAGACAAATTATTAAAATAGTATATATTAAAGAGTTACAGAGCAAATGTCTTTTCTATATTTAATACCATTAAAACTTATTTCATTAACTTCAGCATAAACTTTTTCAGAGGCTTTAGATGCTGATGATGCGATAGATGTTAGAATCAATACAGGACCTTTACTTGCTTCATATTCTAAGTATTTATTTTTGCATACACAAGGATTATATGTAATAACTGTATCTTCATCCAAATTTTCAATACCATTGATAATATTAGAATCATCGTTGTTTGATATGCATGACAAAACTACCGAAACAGCAGATACATTTTTTGATTGAATAACATCCGTTTCATCACTGAAAGAACCTATTATACATGATTCAAATAATTTATATAAATCTTCATCTATTGTTTCCAAAATTGCTGCAGAATCACAATCATCTAAGAATGATTTCCAACCGAGTATGGAAATTTCTCCATCATCTGAGAGTATCCCGCTTACACCTATTATGCCGATATATGGTTTATACCCTTTTTCAAGGGATTCTATTACCGGATATATAACATTATCCATCAGATAATATTCATGTTCTATTGAAAGTTTATAGTTTGGTGCAACTGACCCTGCTCCGCTTGTTAATTGACCACCATTACCTTCTAAAGAATATTTATACACTATAGAACTTCCTATGGGAAGTGCTTTGTATCCATCAGTAATTGCATAGAAAGAAAACGGTGTACCATAAACGTAGTCTTCAATTATAATCTTACTGCTTCTGTCTATAGAAATTGAATCAATTATAATTTTGGCTTGCTGAACAGACGTTAACACTACTGCACTATTATTATCATTTGTCTTAAGTACAAACGGGATTTTTTGATTTTTTAAATAATCAACTGCCATATTTTGTTTTTCAAATATACCAAATTTTGGGGTCTGGATGTGTAATTTATATAAAGTTTTTTTAGCTCTACACTTATCATATGTTATTTCTGCTGCAGAGGATGTTGGTGCAAATATATTTTGATTATGCTTTAAAAATAAAGATGTAATATCCGATTTTATGGACACTTCAGAAACAGGTATCGTCATGTCGATACCATTTTCTAATGCAAAATCCAATAGTTCTTTTACATTGTCCTCTCTAATATCCAAACAAGTCACAAATTCCTTTAAAGTATCGGACGACGGTGTTATGTAGACATCATTTTCTTCTGATAATTTTTTAGCTATAGCATATGCCTTAGGAGAATTCCCTACAATTAAAACTTTCTTCTTCATATATGAATTATACCAAAAACCAGGCGTTTTGAACAAATTGTTCAAAACGCCTGGTTTAAAAAGTTATTTTTGTCAGATTTATAAATTATTCTTTTCTTTTTTAATAAAGAAAAAAGAACTAGTCATCTGCATGGCCTGCTGTTCCAAGTACGTCTCGCATTTTGTGCATAACCATTTCTTTAACAGCAGTTCTTCCAGGACCCATGTATTCACGAGGGTCAAATTTTTCAGGGTGTTCAACAAAGAACTCTCTGATTGTAGAAGTCATAGCAAGACGAAGGTCTGTATCTATGTTGATTTTTGCTACACCATGCTTAGATGCGTAGTTTAGCATATCCTCAGGAACTCCTTGTGCATCAGGTAAGTTTCCGCCATATTTATTACATTTTGCTACGAATTCTGCAGGAACTGATGAAGAGCCGTGAAGAACGATTGGATAATCGCCAAATCCTGCTTCTTTAAGTGCATCTTTAATTTCTTTAAGTCTTTCAAAGTCTAATTTAGCTTCGCCTTTGAATTTGTATGCGCCGTGAGAAGTTCCGATAGCAATTGCTAATGAATCACAACCTGTTCTTCTGACAAACTCAACAGCTTCTTTAACATTTGTATATTTAGCATCTTTAGCATCAACGTTAACATCATCCTCAACACCTGCTAATTTACCAAGTTCAGCTTCAACTGAAACCCCTCTTGCGTGAGCGTAGTCAACAACTTGTTTTGTTACGGCTACATTTTCTTCGAACGGGAATCTTGAACCATCTATCATAACTGATGAGAAACCGCCATCAATACAAGCCTTACAGATTTCGAAATCCGCACCATGGTCAAGGTGAAGAGCAATAGGAACAGTAGTTGTAGCAAGTGCTGCTTCTACTAATTTAATAAGATATGTTTGGTTAGCATATTTTCTTGCCCCAGCTGAAACTTGAAGAATAATTGGTGATCTTGTTTCTTCTGCAGCTTCTGCAATACCTTGTAAAATTTCCATGTTGTTAACATTGTAAGCACCGATAGCATATCCGCCTTCGAGAGCTTTACGGAACATTTCACCTGTTCCAACTAATTTTCTTTCACTCATGTCTTTCTCCTTATATATTAACAGTGAGGTAAAACCTCTATACATAGAAAAATACACCAAACAGGGGGAAATGTAAATGGCTTATAATAAGAAAAATGAATATTGTACAACATATGTCATTTTGAAAACCACGTTTAATATATCCGTTAGCTGAAAATCATTGTTTCGTTGTTTTTCGCAATCGTCACATAAGGTTATATATTATATCTTTCTTTTATAAGAAAAAATCACTTTATTCTTTGCATTCGTTCTCGGATTCGTTGCATTTGCAATTTTCACCGCAAGCACACTTACACTTGCATTTTGGAGATGTTTCTTCCAGTTTTTTATCTGTTTTTTCGATAGTTCTTTCTGCAGAATTTTGCATTTTAATGCTCATTTTTTTCATGCCCTTAGCAGTAGAATTCGAAACTTTGTTTGCTCCGCGTACAGTCGCATTTTTTACCTTATTAGCTCCGCTTTTTGCGTGTTTTGCAGTCTTTTCGCCTACAATTATTGATTTTTCTTTAATAAAAAGTCCTGTTTTTTTAGCTCCTGATTTAACGTTTTCAGCAGTTTTTTCAGCAGCAGACTGAGTTTTTATTGAAACTGTTTCCATAAATTGTTCTGTTTTTGTAGATTCTTGGATATCTTCTGCAATAGCGCAATTTATAGAAATTACAATAGTCAACACACATAATAGAGTTAAAATATTTTTCATACAACAATCCTCCAACACTTTTTATGCTATACCATGTTAAAATTTATGTCAAATAAAAAGATACAAAAATTTTTCTAGCCTTCAATTATAAATTCAATGTTAATCCTGCTTTAAATGTCGGCTCTTTGACAAAACTATTATAACCGCCTTCAGCAAAAACACTTAATCTCTTACTAATTTTATATTCTGCACCAATATTTGCTCTATAGCCGTAGTTCCTCGGTTCATCCTTTATAGGAGACCCATTTTGAACCATTTCGCCAACTTTTTTAGAATAATCTCTTCTAAATTCTGAAGTTCCCTTGCTAAATACAGTATCAAATTTGTTCGCATCATGACATCCTGACAACATTCCGAAATCTGCACCTCCTTGCAAAGAAAGTTTATCCGTTACATTGTATTTGCCTGACACCGATCCGCCAAATCCACCAAAATTAGAATATGTTGGTACAAAAGGAGCACAGTTCTTGAACGCTCCGGTTTGATCAGCAAGACCTGTTGTTGCTATAAATGATTCTGTATGCATACCTTCAAAATATGTCTCAGCTTTTAGCTCTGTACGATTATTTGGTTTCCATTGTGCTCCAAATTCAGCTCTAACTTTTTGATCTCTAGAACCAACATTCGCGCTGAAATCTAATACAGGTGAAAGATTTGATTTCTTATTTGAAAGTGACAAACTAGCTGCAACAAATGGTTGTGTCGTATCAGCCAAAAGATTTGTAGTTCCATATCCTGCCGTAATTCTAATAGGATCTCCCATATTTAATGCTCCTCATTTTATAAACATTGTTATATATATAAAGTTTTTTTGTATAAAAAAATTGCCTGTTAATCCATAATAATTTAAAAAATTTGTTAAAAATATGAATATGTGCCGCTTTTCAACTTAACAAAAGTTAACATAACAAAAAATTGGGGGTGGATACCTCGACAAAAATTCACTTCAACACTTTTCCGCTTTTCGCTATTTTCTATATTCTAAAATTACCTGTGCTTTTACACCTTCTTTATTAGGATACGATTTTGGAAGTGGTTGATAAGGAGTTCCTGATTTTACAGCATTTAGCACAGATGCATTTGCGTCTTTATTTGTAGAATTAACGATTTTTGTTTCACTAACTGAACCATCTCTGTGCACTCTAAATTGAACCGTAACTTCGTATCCGGTATCAGATTTATACGGAACCCAATGTCTGTTAACTTCTTTTGGTAAATACTTAAAGTATTCTGTAAGATTCTTAATTTCTCTCATTTCGGGTTGCGCAGCTTGCTCAACTTTTTGATTAGATTTAATTTTAGGCTGAGCAAATGGATTTGAATTAACATCTTTCGGAATATAATCAAACGCTGAAACGCTTAGTTGAAAAAATATCATTAAAAAAATTAAACACTTTTTCATATAGTCACCCGCTATCTTGTATAGACTCTTGGCAATCTTACCTTAAGCCTGCACGTCAGTTCATAGTTTATAGTATGCAATATTTTTGCCCAATTATCAAGCGGTAAATCATTTTCATCCAGAAGTGTTATAACATCTCCTACTTGAGCATCAATATCACCCAAGTCAAACATCATTTGGTCCATTGTGATATTTCCAATTTGACGAACCTTTTTCCCGTTAATCATACCAAATATTTTGTTTGAAAGACCTCTGGAAACTCCGTCAGCATAACCAATTGGAATAGTTGCAGCACGAGTCGGCTCGTAAGCCACAAATGTATGAGCGTAACTTACACCCTCCCCTGTTTCAACTTCATGAATATTTGTTATTCTTCCTTTTAACCCCATTACTTGTTTTAATTTTGGTTTATAATTAACCTTTTTCGGCAAATCAGGATACAGACCATACAAAGATATTCCTACACGAACCATATTTGATTCAATATTATATGCAAATGTTGCGGCTGTATTTTGAATATGAATCAAAAGTCCTTTAGTATCTATATTGTTTATAACAGAATTCCATCTTTGGATTTGTTTTTCTGTTTCTGTTTCTTCCTCTGCTGCAGCAAGGTGAGTAAATACACCCTCTAAAGAAAGATAATCCGCATTCCTTACCCGCTCTATATATTCTACAGCTTTTTCCGAACGAATACCGATTCTATTCATGCCGGTATCAATTTTTACATGGACTTTTGGTTTGATTCCCGTTCTTTCATAAATATCTTTGCAAGCTTCTAAATGTTCTTCATTAAAAATAGAAAAGGCTATATTACTTTGGGCTGCACTTTCTATAGCCCAAGTAGGAATTGCGCCCACTACGAGAATCGGAGCTTTAATTTTTACGTTTCTCAAGTCCAAACCTTCATCAACCGAAGAAACCCCGAACATATCAACACCTGAAGCCAGCATCGTTTGAGCTATCATCTGCGCACCGTGACCATATGCATCAGCTTTAACAATTGCCAAAAATTTTTTGTCCTTTGGAATGCCTTTTTTAATTTCTAAAATATTATCTGCCAGATGTTCCAAATTTATTTCTACCCAAGCATCTTTGTGAATATTTACGTTTGATTGTCTGATGTTTCGCATTTATTATACCAATTCTCCATTCAGGTACCAAGTTCTGGCTCTTGTTATTTCGACATTTACAAATTTACCAGTTAAATCTCTGTCACACGGTATGTGAACGATTTTATTATTTCTTGTTCTGCCTGTTATAACTTTGTCACCGTTTTTTCTAACTTCTGAATTCTCTATAAGTACTTCCATTTCTCGCCCGACGTATTTTTGGTTAGACTTTAGACAGCACGCTCTGTTGTGTTCGTTTAACCTTGCCAAGCGTTCTGTTTTCACATCCTCCGAAATATATAAATCAACCCACTTTGCAGCTACAGTTTTTTCGCGAGGAGAATATGCTGCAGTATTTGAATAATCAAGCTCCAGTTCTGTCATGGCTTTGAGTGTATTTTCGAACTGTTCTTCTGTCTCACCCGGAAACCCTGCTATAAAATCACTCGTTATAGTAACATCCGGTATTTTGAAACGTATATTATCACATATTTTTTTATACGTAGCGTAATCATATCTGCGGTTCATCTTCTTTAACACAAAATCATCACCTGACTGCATAGGAATGTGAAAATATTCGCAAACTTTATCTAACTCTATTACTGTTTCAATAACCTCTTCCGTAATATCTGTAGGATAATTTGTTACAAAGCGGATTCTAAATTTACCTTCGAGCGCATTCAATTGCCGTAAAAGCCAAGATAAATTCTGTCCTTCCGGCAAGTCTTTTCCATATGAATCTACATTCTGCCCCAAAAGTGTAATTTCTTTAAAACCATCCGCGAGTGCTTTTTTTGCTTCTGCTATTATTAATTCCGGCTTCCTCGAACGCTCTCTTCCTCTTGTATAAGGAACTATACAGTACGTGCAGAAATTATTGCACCCTTCCATAATAGGAATCCACGCATTTACACCTTTTACCCTGTTAATTTTGATTTCTGATTCATCATAAGGTTTTTCATCGATAGATACAATTCTTTCACCTGCTTCTATTCTTTTTACAAGATTCGGAAGTTCATAAAGCCTTTGTGTTCCTAAAACTAAATCAACATATGGCGCACGTTTTAATACATTTGCCCCGCCTTGTTGTGCAACACATCCTGCAAAAACTATCTTTAAACTCGGTTTAGATTTTTTCATCTTTCCCCAAACACCAATTTGACTGTATGCTTTATCTTCTGAAAGCTGTCTTATTGAACAAGTGTTTATAATGAGCATATCCGCTTCTTTCGGATTCTCTGTTTGAGTATAACCGCAATACTCAAGCATACCATACATTCTTTCCGCGTCAGATTTATTCATTTGACAACCGAGCGTTTCTATATAGACCTTCTTTGTTTCCATTTTTTAATCCCTATAGATGTCATTCTGAACTTGTTTTATCTTTCTTGCAAAACCCTGAAACAAGTTCAGGATGACAATGTTTACTTGAATATTTTATTATAAAAATTAATTGCATGAAAGGATTAATTGTTTTGCTATCATTATTGCCTCTTTTTGGACTTCTGTATTCTCCCAAAAATCAGGTATACCAATATAAGGCTTGACAATTTTTCTGGCCCAAGAGCCTACTGCAATTCCCCAATAATTTATGTTACAAAGTTTGGCAAGTTCTGCCGTCTTGGAGTTTGTTCCGCCTGATATCATTATATGAACAGGCAGCTTCGCATTTTGTATAATTTCTGCCATGGCAACCGCCTGCAAAGTTGTTTTAAAACTATCATCCGCACCGCTCATCGGAATTCCGTCCGCTTGAATTATTGTAGTATAAGGCTTTCTGTATTTTATCATTTCCAGAATTCTTTCAAGAACTTCGATGTTACCAAAATTTTCCCTATCAATGCAAATTGATGCATATTTTGGATTGCATTCATTAATAACTTGCCATTTTTTATTTAAATCTTCTCTATCATGTCCCATAATATGAAGTTCTAAAATTTCAACACCGTTTTGAACCATATAAGGAAGGATTTCTCTATAGTTTACATCTCTTTCTACAGGATGAATTGCCTTAGTTGGACATTTTACGAAACAAGCACCGCAGCCAATACATTTTTTATCATCAACAATTATTGAAGAATCAATTGCATCACTTTGGCAAGATTTAAAACAATTTGCACATTTTATACATTTAGAGAAATCAACACTTGCTTTTCTGATATGAGGATCGCCTTTTATACCAATACTCACACAGAAATGACTATCATCAGCACCTGAAATTTTTTGACCTAGCTTTGCGGACTCAAGGATTTCCCTTCTTGCTGAAATATCAAAAATTTTAGCACCTGCACTTGCATAAACAAAAACAAGCCGTTTTACACTTTCCACATCTTCATTACCAGCTCCGCAAACAAGCTTGAACACAGCTAAAATCCTATGGCATAATTAAACAAGCGTTTTTTAGATGCAAACGTATCAACACCTTCAGTTTCGACAGGAATTTCTGGGGTTTCTATAACTTGTCCCGCTCTCTGAAGCATATTATTCTGTTGCAATGTTTTGTCTACATTATTAAATGACTTCAAACTATCCAGCTTATTTTGTAATTCTTCATTTTCATTATTAAGTATAACCGTTTGACGGCTTAAATCATTTAATTTCATCTCACATGATATGACAAAATAATAACTTATAACAACAACAGCAACCAAAAGACTCAATATTATACACAATGATTTATTAATACGTTTTATCGCCATGTCTCTTACCAAATTTTCTTTAGGAAAGTACCCTTCTATTATACTATTAACAGCCAATTTTTGAACAGACTTGTCCACAAAAGATTTTTTAACCTTTTGTTCTTCTGCTACATACTTCTTCTTATGCTCACCTGATAATTTTTTTATTAAACTATCAAGTCCTGATTTATTTTGATTATTGAGTTTTAAAGCCGATACCAAAATTAAATCTCCCATTGGGCAATGCCCCAATAACTCCACAAACATTAAACTACAAGTTAATACACTTAGCTATTCTTAACTTTGCACTTCGCGATGGTGGGTTTTCCCTAATCTCCTTTTCACTTGCCACTATTGGCTTTTTATTGACCAATTCTATTTTGGGCGGAGCACATGTGCATATCATATTATTGCACCTGCACCTTTGGCTTTCAAACTTAAAGATTTTTTTCACTATTCTATCTTCTAAAGAATGAAAACTTATAACAGAAATTATACCACCGATATCTATCAAATCCAATATGTCATGGAGTACTTTTGTTACATTTTTTAACTCTTGATTCACTTCTATTCTGATTGCCTGAAACACTCTGGTCGCAGGATGTATAGAAGACTTAATATTGGGAGTCGAAGCTACTATTAGTTCTGCAAGTTCGGTAGTTGTTTGTATTTGTTTTATTTTACGTTTTTCAACAATTGCTCTTGCAATTCTCTTGGAGAATCTTTCTTCACCGTATTCACTAAAAATTCTTACCAAATCCTCTTCTTTATAGGTATTTACCACATGATGAGCAGAAAAATCTGCTGTCATGTCAAATCTCATGTCCAATGGCGCCTCTTTTGAGAAAGAAAATCCTCTTTCTTGTTTTGTTAATTGGTGATAAGAAGCCCCTAAATCTAAAAGAACTCCGCCCGTAATTTTTTCTATACCGAGTTTTAATAATTCCTGTTTGATATTTGTATAAGAAGATTTTACTATAGTTAAATTTTTATAATCTTTTAATCTCTCTTTAGAGTGTGCAATAGCTTCGTCATCAATGTCAAATGATACCAATTTCCCGCTTGGTTGAATTCTTTTTAAAATAAGTTCGCTATGTCCGCCTCCACCCAATGTACAATCTACATAAACCTTACCTGAAGTGCATTCAAGCGCATCTACAGCCTCATTTAACATAACAGTATAGTGTTTAAAATCATCCATAGAATTATTCTATCATAAATGTTACAGGACCGTCGTTTATAAGTGAAACATCCATCATTGCACCAAATTTACCATGCTCTGTTTTTATTCCGTATGATTGAACTTCTTTGATAAATTCTTCATATAAATTATTTGCGATTTCAGCAGGTGCAGATTTATCAAAGCTTGGACGGGTACCTTTTTTACAATCGCCGCAAAGTGTAAACTGCGAAACTATAAGCATTTCACCGTTAATATTAATTAAAGAACGGTTCATTTTGCCATTTTCATCCGGAAAAATTCGCAGGTTAACAATCTTTTTCGCCATTTTTTCTACTTGTTCTATCGTGTCGCCTTTTTCAATTCCGATTAAGGCAAGAACCCCCTTGTTTATAGCGGAATAAACTTCACTGCTTATATTGACTCCTGCACACTTTACTCTTTGTATCAGAATTTTCATTGTGCTATCCTCCCGCGAAGTTGACCACAGGCAGCATCAATGTCAGCACCACGTTCAAGTCTTACCGTAACCTTTTTACCCGAGTGTTCCAAGAGGTATTTAAATTTCATAACATCATTATTAGATGGTTTTTTGTAGTCATTCTCAATAACTGAATTATACGGGATTAAATTGATATTGCATTTTATATCCTTAATTAAATATGCAAGCTCCTTCGCTACAGCAGGAGTGTCATTGAAGCCGTGAATTAAAATGTATTCTACAGTTATCCGTCGTCCGGTTTTTTCTACATATTCTTTTAATGCTTTTTTCAATTCAGTAATAGAATATTTATTTTCAATAGGCATAAGTTCACTGCGTAATTCGTGATTTGGAGCATGTAGTGATATAGCAAGCGTCGACTGCAAATCCATATCTGCAAGTTTATTTATACCAGGAATTATCCCGCTTGTAGATATCGTTATCCTTCTTGCACCTATTTGAAAATCAGTATTAAAAATTTCCAATGCTTTTAACACATTATCCAGATTTAATAAAGGTTCTCCTTGCCCCATAAACACAATATTTGTAACCTTGAGTTGGGTATCCCGCTGTATTGCTAAAACTTGTTCTATAATTTCTGACGATGTCAAATTTCTTACAAATCCGCCTTTACCCGTTGCGCAGAATGAACAATTAACTGCACACCCTACTTGAGAACTTACGCAAGCAGTCAAATTTGCACGATTATCAAATCGCATCAAAACTGTTTCGACACAATTACCATCAGGAAACTCTACAAGATATTTAATAGTACCATCACAACTTATCTGCTTGCATTTTATTTTAGTGTCTGTTACAACTGCAATTTGTTTTAATTCTTCTCTAAAATCTTTTGATAGGTTTGTCATATCATCAATTGAAGATACTGACTTTGCATAAATCCAGTTATGAATTTGTTTTGCACGAAATTGTGTAGCCTTCAATTTCACCATCAAAGATTCTATTTCTTTTAAGCTCATGCCTGCTAACATTATCATGAAAGTTTTTCCTTATAGAAAGCAATTATATCCGTTTTGGCTTTTAAAAGCATTGCATCATGAGAAACAGAATTTTTCCACTCATTAAAAGAACAAACCGACGGCAGTAATTTCAAAGGATTGTGCGGGAAATCTTTACAAATATCCGGTCTATTCTCATATATAGAGCATAAGTTATCAACAAGCTTTGGACAGTAGTAATAATATATCTTACTATCTTCCACCAATCTGTTTAACAGAGCAAAATATTCAGGATTCATTGCTTTAGCCTTTTCTTCAGACTCGTACGGAACAAATACAGAAACAAAATCCACCGAAAATTTATCACCACGCATAGCTCTTTGCTTTAGCTGTTCATATGAATACTCACTAACAGCCAATTTACAGCAAGCTGCACACTTATTACATTCATATTCGCATTTTTTATCCATTATTGCCTTATAAGCAGCTTTTAGTTTTTGTCTGTAATCACCTGCCAAATAAGTTAATGCTTGCATCTGCCAATCTCTGTATTTACAACCTGATATCGGATATGAAGCAAAAATGTCCTTATTTTCTATTTTACAATCTTTTACTGAACAGTTTACACAAGGGTTATCCGGTTTAAAAGTATCTAAATCTCTCCTGATACTTTCAATAGCTTCAATAAATATCTCTTCATAACTTGTTTCTATCTGTTTGTATTGACCTTCTAAAGAATCATCGGCAGGTTTCTCAACTTTATCCGCAAACAAATTTTTGGGCTCAGAACCCCCAAACAAACTGTTTCCGCCATTTGCAAAAAAATTACTCATACATTGGATAATAACACAAATTGCCCATATCGGCAATTAAAAAGGGAATTTATAAG
>CAMZGT010000013.1 GCA_947306495.1 uncultured Acinetobacter sp. | reverse complement strand
TTTGATGCTTCAAAAATTAAGTTAATAAATGCTGGCGGTAATGTTGTAGTCAAAACTTCGTATTTACCTTTAAAAAATGATTACTTTAATACCATATATGATGAATCTCCGTCTGAAACTCCATATTCAGGCATTATAGCTAATTCACAAGTTATTCAAAAAGTTAATATTCCGCCGGTTACAAATGAACAATCGAAAAATGCTGCTGTAGTAGAAGATATACAAAAGGCTTTTGCTTCATCAACTTTAAGTAATTCAGACGGCAAAATATATGATTCGGTTATTTCTGTAGATATATCTTCAGATTTAAAACTAAGAACAAAGTATTACATAAACGGTTATTATGTTAAAAATGACGGATTATTGGTCAGCGGACTCGGTCAAATAACGGCCGCAAAAATGTTTAAACTGGATTCTCCCAAAAGGGTTGTAATTGATTTGCCGAATACATATTTAGATAAAAAAATTCGCAATAAAGAAGTGCAATTATGCGCAGACGGAAGTTGCAAAGATTCTGCAAAAATAGGACAATTTGAGTATAATAAAGCGAGAATTGTTGTAACAACGGATAAACCTGAGAAGTATATTCCCGTATACTCTCAAGACAATCAATCATTGCTTTTTATAAACACTGACAAACTCAATCATACGTCTTTAGTTTCGTCTGTTGCAAATGTTCAAAAGGTGTATGTAAAGAAAATAAATTCAAAGACAAGTGAACTAATTATACAATTTACGGCACCGGTTGTTCATTCTATCCTTAGAGATGATAACTCACTTGCCTTATACATGTTTAATGTCAAAAGTTATAATGAACCTGATGTAATAAAAACACTAAACGGAACATATTATAAAAAATTAACCCTGTCACTTTTACCGCAAATCGGTGTTAAATCCACATTAAAAATCAACAAAGATGATGTTGTTCAGATATCGCAAGGAGTAGACGGAAAAGCAATTCGTATTGTAATTGTACAAGGTAATTCTAAAAATACGGAAGAAACTATAAAATCAGAACAATCTAATGTGAAAAAACCGCCAATAAAAAACAAAGTTGTTATAGATCCGGGGCACGGCGGAAGCGATTATGGTGCGATCAGAGAGGGAATAAACGAAAAAGACATTACTTTAGATATTTCTCAAAGAGTTGCTTCAATATTAAAATCGAGAGGGTATAAGGTCGCATTATCAAGAACGGATGATACATATCTTGGTCTACAGGAACGATGTGATTTTACCGAAGATGAGAATCCGGAAATTTTTGTAAGTATACATGTTAATTCAGCAGTAGCTACAGAGCCAAACGGAATAGAAACTCATTATTATCACGAGCATAGTAAAACTCTTGCAGATGTGATACAATCGCATTTAATAAAAGATATAGAAGCAAAAAATCGTGGAGTGATAAAGTCGAAGTTCTATGTTATAAACCATACTGATGTACCTGCGGTTTTGGTTGAAACAGGTTTTATCTCAAACTCGGAAGAACGTGCAGAACTTATAACCGATAAGCGCAAACAAATTACAGCAAAAGCAATTGCTGACGGAATTATAGAATATTTGAAGAAAAAACAGTAAATTCATTTGGTAGAATGGGTGGAATCTTAGATTTCGGAGTAGGATGAATGCATAATTTTAATAACAAACCTATAGGATTTTTTGATTCTGGAGTCGGAGGACTTTCAGTCTTATCGCGCTTTAAAAAGGTTTTACCGAATGAAAGTACGATATATTACGGAGATACAATTCATCTGCCATATGGGAATAAAACAAAAAAAGAACTTATTGGTTATGCAAGAAACATTATGAATTTTATGCTTAAAAAAGGTGTAAAAGCTGTAATTATAGCTTGTAATACATCTTCTGCACAGGCATATGATACTATAAAAAACGAATATGATGTACCGATTTATCCGATTATACAGTCTTGTTCGAAAATTATTGCTCAGAACAAATTAAAGAAGATTGGAATTTTTGCAACTGAAGCGACTGTAATGTCAGGTAAATACACTGAAGAATTAAAAAAATATAATTCAGAAATTCAAGTAAAAGAAATTGCAAGCAAAAATTGGGTAGGAATTGTTGAAAATTCTATTACAGATATAGATGCAGCCAAAAAACATATTAGATATGAATTAGAAGAGATGCTTTTATTTAACCCTGATAAAATAATTTTAGGCTGTACGCATTATCCTTATTTAATGAATGAATTTGTTAAATATGCGCCAAAGGATATATTTGTTGATCCTGCAGAAATTTTTGTAGACTACTTAAAAGATGATTTGAGTAGCAGAGAATTATTGAATAATGGCGTGGACTCATCGGATAGAATGGAGCAATTCTATGTAACGTCGTCACCGGCAGATTTTGTTAAGAATGCAAAAATATTTTATGATGTGAAAAATTCTCCAATATTAGTATAAAGTATCACAAATAAGCTATGTGGAGTTAAGAGATAAATAATTTATCCATGATTTTAGTTTTGTATTAAGGGGTAAATTCTTGTCATCATTTAGACAAAAACGCAAAATGAAGCGTAATTCTGCTTAGCTATTGAATACTAGATTGTAACAATTTCTTAATATTGGCAAAAAAAAGCAATTATTCACTTTACACGTTTTAATATAAGTATAGAAGTAGTAATGTGTGGAGAAATAATGTTATCAATATCTTTTAGAGCAAATCAAACTGTTTCGAATCAACAACAAAAGAATGCAATTGCACTTACAGAAAATGGTCAAAAGGTTTTAAATTCAACAAATAAGTATGCAAATACATATGATTTTGTTGATACAGTTGTGGATAAAGATAAAAGGAAAGAAAATTTAGGAACTGTTGCAAAAAATGCATTGTTAATGCCGGTTATGTCGAATCCTCTGGTTGGAGCTGTATATACAGCAAATCAATACAATAAAGGTAATATATCAAAAGGTGATGCAATAAAAATAGTTGCATATAATTCTATTGCTCGAGGTTTAGAATAATAAATAATAGTCTGTCACTTCTGAGAAACCCAACAAAACACAAAGACAAGTTAAACAAAACTCGTTAGAATAATGCTTTAATATTAAAACAGACCGATTATAAATCGGTCTGTTTTAGTCAAACTGGACGTTAACATACAACATAACACAGCGAATTCTCCAAAGTGCCTAGCTGTCTAGCATTGAAGTCGTCCAAAATGTTGCAATTTTTTCCAGTCGAAAAACTGAAATCCTTTATCGAAAAAATTGCAGAGTGATTTTCTGCAAAACTATTGAATGTTAGATTGTAACAATTACTTAAAAATTGCAAAATTTTTGTCAATTTTTGCAGAGAAAAATACTTTATATATATGTAAGATTTTAACAGGGGATTTTACATGGGATACGAAAAAATAGTAACATTAGCAGAACGTTGTGCAAAATATGCTCAAGCTTGCGGGAAAAGAAGCATTCTTGAAACAAAACCTGTTGGGAAAATAAATTTTTCTGAATTAGGAATTTGCTTATCCGATGGAAGTATTCGTTTCCAAAATGAAGAAAGTGCAGTTAAGTATATTTTTAATAGATTACATAAAGCATTAGATTTACCTCAAGAACAACAATTTGAAAGAGTAATAGCAAAACGTGGAACAACTATTATTGGTGAAGGTGATGGTACACATTCCTCTGCAACAAAAGCTTTTCAAAGCATAAAAGGAATGATGGAAAGAATCCAATCGGAGGTTTCAAGAGATTTGGATGTTTATCATTCACATCCCGATATGTTTGGTTTTGGTAGAACAACACCTCTAAGTGGTATACCAGGCGATATAGGTACATTTTTTAGCTTAAGATTAAAAAAAATTGTAGCAGTAAATAGCAAAGGAGAATTTAATAGTTTGGAGATAGGCAAAGATTTTAGTTTAGAAAAATTTAAAATGTTTGAAGAAAAATATGAAGATATCGCTTTGTGTAAATTACTTGGAACTGAACAATTTAAAGAATTTAAAAAAATACGAAAAATAATAGAATCTCTACCCCCTGGAGAAAGTTTAAAAGGTGATATAAAAGCACAATATGTACGTCTTATGGAACAGCTAGGGAAAAGAGAAAAAGCTGTATCAAAAACAGAAGAAATTGCTAGAATAAATCATGAAGCAAATAATTATGCTAATAAATTTGGAATGATATATGAAACCAACTTCTCAAATTTGTTAAAATATGATGCATAATTACTTTGGCATGAAGAGACTGTCTTGACCTGTTCGCATTAAACGTGTCTGCGGATTTTGCTTCAAGTGCTAGTCGCACTTTCGCAAAAGTCCTTCGTACTCTGCTCACAGGTCGCTCGAACTCTGGACTGCTCCGCAGTCGGAGTTCTCGTCTTAGTCAAAACAAAGTTATAGCCTCAAAGGAACAAGTCCTTTGAGGCTATAACTGGACGTTAACATACAACATAACACAGCGAATTCTCCAAAGTGCTTAGCTGTCTAGCATTGAGGTAGTCCAAAATGTTGCAATTTTTTCTAGGTGCAAAACTGAAATCTTTTGTCGAAAAAATTGAGGAGTGAAGTGAAATTGTGCACATTTAGTAAGCATAGAATTGTAACAATTTCTTAATATTTGCAAAATGTTAGGCAATTTTTATAAAGAAAAATACTTTATATAAATAAAGGGAAAATATAAAATTAAATTAATTATTATGTAAGATTGGAGAATATATGGGAATTGAACCTGTAAGAATTGGTAAGTTAATATCTGAAATTATTACAAAATCTGGTACTCATGTAAAGAAAAGTATGGTGTCTGCAGAACAAATATTAATGGATGGATATGCAATGCCAAAAGGAACACAATTACAATTAAAAGAAATTGTATATGGCAATAAAGCTCCGCTAAGACAATTTGGTGTGGATAAGGTAAATATATTTACAAATCCAGCAGACCCCTCGTATAAAAGAATAGAATGGTGCGTAGGTGACAAAATTCTTGCGGGGATTGAACAATTTATGGGTTTAGAATGTCAGTTCTCTCGTGGACTAAAAGATGGAATTAATAATTATGGAAAAGGAAAAAATTTCTTCCTTGACCTTTTAGATAAATTAAAAGCAACAAAAAGATTACCAAATAAAAACTCTAAAAATGCTGGTATTACACTTCCTAAAAAGGAACAAACTATGATACAAGGTGAGTATGCTGCTGAAAATATACCAAATGGTAAAAAATTAGAAATACCAACAACTACAACGACTAAAAAAATAGAAGATATTGATGATGTGGTGATTGACGATTCATATATATCTTCTGCCCCTAAGGAAATTCTAATAGTTCCTAAAGATAAAAAACCTCTGTTTACAAAACCTAATTACGATGATGTAGTTATAGATTAATAAGCAAGTAAGGTGCAATTATTTGCACCTTACTTTTTTGACATGAAGAGACTCGTCTTGGATTTGCTCCACGCTCGGAAAGTTTCGCTTTTGCAACTCTGTTGCAGTCAGCTCAATTTCCTCGCTATCCGGACTAACTTCGTGTCGTCCGTCCGCAAATCCGCTCGAACTCTGAGCCACTCCGTGGCTGGGAGTTCTCGAACATCGTTCAAACAAAGTTATAGCCTCTTTGGATAACTCCCAAAGAGGCTATAACTGGGCATGAAGAGACTCGAACTCCCACGCTTGCGCACTAGTTCCTAAGACTAGCGTGTCTACCATTCCACCACATGCCCATATTCTGTTGTCAAAAAGGTCTTACGACCTGGAGTGTGTCTACCCCTCTCCTTTATTGAAGAGCATCGCTCGCACTTAAATATACCAAGAGCATAGTATATTGTCAAATAATATTAATATTTTTCTTGATAATTGTATCAATATTATATATAATAATCGTGTTAGTGTTTGAATTATACGTTTAAACAAGAAGGAGAAACTTATGTTAAAAAAACACATCAAATCATTGTTTGGTGTTATAGCTGCAATGATTTTGTCAGTTCCTGCTTTTGCAGGCGAAGCTTCTCTTGTAGTCCCAAATATTAAAGCAGAAAGTGAACTCAGTTACAATTTGTTAATTACGGGTATCATTGTATCGGTTTTAGGAGTTCTTTGGGGTGTTTGGGCTTATACAAGAGTTAAAAAAGTTGAAGTCCATGAAGCTATGGCTTCTGTAGGTAATACTATTTTTGAAACCTGCAAAACATATCTTATTCAACAGGGTAAATTCCTACTTTTATTAGAATGCTTGATAGGTTTGTGTATTGCGTTCTATTTCTGGTACCTGCAAGGTATGGAACCATCTTCCGTTCTGATTATCTTGGGATGGTCAGTTTTAGGTATTCTTGGCTCTTATCTTGTTGCATGGTTCGGAATCAGAATGAATACTTTAGCAAACTCAAGAACTGCATTTACCGCTCTTAAAGGCAATCCACTTAACATACTTAATATTCCGCTAAAAGCCGGCATGAGTATTGGCGTTTTACTTGTATCAATTGAACTTATTATGATGCTTGTAATTCTATTGTTTGTCCCTGGCGAATTAGCAGGTGCTTGCTTTATTGGTTTTGCAATCGGTGAATCTCTTGGTGCATCGGCTTTACGTGTAGCAGGCGGTATATTTACAAAAATTGCAGATATCGGTTCTGATTTGATGAAAATTCAATTCGGTATCAAAGAAGATGACCCTCGGAACCCTGGTGTTATCGCAGATTGTACAGGTGACAACGCAGGTGACTCTATTGGGCCTACAGCTGACGGTTTCGAAACTTACGGTGTAACAGGTGTTGCTCTTGTAAGCTTTATTCTGTTAGGTGTATTCAAAGATTTTCAAGTTCAATTGTTAGCTTGGATTTTTACAATGAGATTCTTAATGATTATTACTTCAGTTGTTGCATACTGGATTAATGGGATATTTACAAAAATTTATGCAGCAAAAACCGTTAAATTTGATTTTGAAGCACCATTAACATCTTTGGTTTGGATTACATCAATCCTTTCTATTGGTATGACATTCGGTGTAAGTAATTATTTATTAAAAGAACTTCCTGCAAACTTGTGGCTGGTTCTTTCAATAATCATTTCTTGCGGTACATTAGGTGCTGCATTAATTCCTGAAGCAACAAAAGTGTTTACATCTCCAAAGGCTAAACATACTCACGAAGTTGTTGTTGCATCCAAAGAAGGCGGAGCATCTCTTACAATTCTTTCAGGTATTGTATCAGGTAATTTCTCAGGCTTCTGGATTGGTTCAATTGTTGTATTGCTGATGGGCTTAGCTTATTTCGCAAGCTTGAATATCCCGTCTGAGGTAATGATTTACCCGTCGGTATTTGCATTTGGTCTTGTTGCGTTCGGTTTCTTAGGAATGGGGCCTGTTACAATCGCAGTAGACTCATATGGGCCTGTAACAGATAACGCTCAATCAGTATACGAATTATCTCTGATTGAAGAAATTCCTAACGTAAAAGAAGGTATTGAAAAGTACTACAACTTTACACCTGATTTTGAAAATGCTAAACGTTATTTGGAAGAAAATGACGGTGCAGGTAACACATTCAAAGCTACTTCAAAGCCAGTATTAATAGGTACTGCTGTAGTTGGTGCTACAACAATGATTTTCTCATTAATTCTTGTGATTAAAGAAACATTGGGTATTACACCTGAAATGATACTTAACTTATTAAATCCATATACATTGTTAGGGTTTATAGCCGGTGGCGCTGTAATTTATTGGTTTTCAGGAGCTTCTATGCAGGCTGTTACAACAGGCGCATACAGAGCTGTTGAATACATAAAGGATCATATTAAATTAGGCGAAGCTGACGAAAAGAGTGCAAATCTTGCAAATTCTAAGGAAGTTGTAAAAATTTGTACACAATACGCGCAAAAAGGTATGTATAATATCTTTATTGCATTGTTTGCATTTGCGTTAGCTCTTGCTTGTTTGTCAGCACCGGTAGGAGAAGATTCTGCTCCGGTAGCATTCTTTGTAAGCTATTTGATTGCAATTGCCGTATTTGGTTTATTCCAGGCAGTGTTTATGGCAAACGCAGGCGGTTGCTGGGATAATGCAAAGAAAATAGTTGAAGTTGATATGGCAGAAAAAGGTACTGACCTACACGCAGCAACTGTTGTTGGTGATACGGTTGGAGATCCTTTTAAAGATACATCTTCAGTTGCAATGAACCCGATAATCAAGTTTACAACATTATTTGGTTTACTAGCAATGGAAATTGCAATTGCACCTTCTTTTAAAGAGAATGCTAAAATTGCAGGCGTGGTATTCTTGATTCTTGCTTTATTCTTTGTAATTCGTTCATTCTATGCAATGAGAATCCCAAGTAAAAGAAGCGAAGAATAAATTACAATTGCTTTAATAAACGATTGGTCGGTTCGAATGATTTCATTTGAACCGACCAATTCTTGTTTAGCTTTATTCTGCCATTGGAGGAACTATATAATAGTAGATTGTATATTCTCGTTCTTTTCCCAAGGCATTTTTTAAAGTAAATTTATATTCAACAGGTTTGACTTTGTGGTCTTTTTGTAAGTACGGGCAAGATTTAAATGTTTGTTTTGTAACTTGATTTTTTGTTCTGTCAATTATTAAAATCCCTGTTTGTTTTAAGTCGTTTTCATCTATCCAAGGATTTTTATATCCGAAAGTATCTAATATGCAGTCAGGATGATTTTCTGAATATATTGTAAGCGGAAGAGTCCACTCTATGTATCCGCCAATGTATTTTAGCGGTTTGTTTGATTTTGCTTCCCAAATTTGTTTCATATCTTTGTATATTTTACTGACAGGATATCTGCTTCTATAGTTTTTTTCTACTGTAAGCAGTGTTCCTAACGCTATAAATGTAATTATCATTGCAAAGAATCCGCATTTTATTCCAAAATTGAATTCTTTTTTTGTGATATCAGTAGGGAAAAAGTAAAATAGTATAATGCTTATTAAATACCAAAATTCAAATCCCCATCTTGGTCGCATTGTACCGCCCTCAATTGTACCCATTAATAAATGTAGGATAATCGGTGCGAATCCTAATATCAACAAAAACCAAGCTTCGCTTTTTGAATAATTTTTTCTTATTTCAAATGGAGATTTATAAATAATTTTCATTAAAATAAAAAATGTAAGTATGCCGGCAACTAAAGAAAATTGTACAAGTAAAAATACAAGTGGCGCAGTAATATGGTTATACCAGTTCGGAGCAGTAAGTTCTCCGTCGAAGTACAACAATGGGAAAAAATCATAACGAATTAGCCATAATATATGCGGTGTAAATATTAAAAATGCTATAATTACGGATAAGTAAAAGAGTTTGTTTTTAAATGTTTCTTTGTTAAATAATGTAGCCCAAATTGCCATCGGTAAAATAAGCATTCCTGTTTGATATTTATCTAAAAAAGATAACCCAACCAGAACCCCAAGTTTAATCCAATCTGAAGGTTTGTTTTGCTTCATACAGTTATAAAAGCAAAAGGTTATAGCCGGAAGTAAAAACAAAAGTACAACGTCCGGATTAAACCCATAATAACCTGTTATATATGTATAAACCCAACAGGCTTCCATAAAGACAACTGCTAATACGGCTTGCGCTTCGTTTAGAAAAATTTTTCCGAGCTTATAAATATATATTAATCCTGCAACGATAAAGCATTGGCTTAAAGCATATATTGAGTAGTCGGATTTAAATATTATATAGGTCAGATATGTTAACCATCCTGCAAGCGGCGGATGTTTTGGGGTTCCAAAGTCGTGAAGATACCCCCAATAAATACCTTCCAGCGAGTCTGTCGGTAAAACCGTTCGAATAAGCCCAATCCCTGACCAAACTAAAAAATGCAAAATTAAAAATGCTACAAGCCATTTATGCTCGTATGTTATCTTCTTTATACTTACAGACATAAATTTCTTTCCTCTTAATTCCATGAAAATTCAATATAGTTATCTTATCAATTAAAACTTTTTTAGCAATAATATATTAAATAAAAAATTTTTTACAAATAGAATATCCCCCCCTTGTGTAAACCTTTTGTTTGAATTACGATTGTAATGTTAAGAAAAAGTTTTACTAATAAGAAGGAGTTAAAAATTATGGTAAACGTAGCAATTAACGGATTCGGTAGAATCGGTAGAAACACATTAAGAGCAGCTATCAGAGAAGGAATCTTTGATAAGATTAATTACGTTGCAATCAATGACCCGGGTTTAAAACCAGAAGATGCTGCACGTATTTTTAAATATGACTCTGTAATGGGCAAATTTGATGGTACTGTTGAAGCTTATGAAGAAGGTATCATTGTAAATGGTAAAAAAATTAAATTCTTTGCAGAAAAAGATCCAGCAGCTCTTCCTTGGAGAGATTTAGGTGTTGAAGTTGTTGTTGAATCAACAGGCTTCTTCACAGATGCTGAAAAGGCAAAAGCTCACATCGTAGCAGGTGCAAAGAAAGTTATTATCTCAGCTCCGGCTACAAACGAAGATAAAACAATCGTTCTTGGTGTTAATGACCATGAATACGATCCAGCAAAACACAATGTAATTTCAATGGCATCTTGCACTACAAACTGCTTAGCTCCTGTAGCTAAAGTTATCGATGAAAAATTCGGTATTGTTAAAGGTTTGATGACAACTGTTCACTCATACACTGGTGACCAAAGAATTTTGGATGCAGGCCACAAAGACCCACGTCGTGCAAGAGCAGGTGCTTTGAACATCGTTCCTACAAAAACAGGTGCAGCAAAAGCTGTTGCATTAGTATTACCTCAATTAAAAGGTAAATTGGACGGTTTTGCAATGAGAGTTCCTACTCCGGACGTATCTTTAGTTGATGTTGTATTTGAACTTGCTAAGGACGTAACAGTAGAAGAAGTTAATGCAGCATTAAAGGCTGGTGCTGACGGACATGTTCTTTGCTACACTGAAGAACCATTAGTATCTTCTGACTATGTTGGAACTTCTCAATCTTCAACTGTTGATGCTCTATTAACTCGTGTAATGGGCGGAAATCAAGTTAAGATTATTTCTTGGTATGATAATGAAATGGGTTATTCTACAAGATTAGCTGAAACTACATTGATGGTAGCTTCTAAATTATAGTAGTTAATCTTTTGAATAAGCTAATATTTTGCGGGCGGAATTTTTTAATTCCGCCCGCATTTTGTTTATAATATACTTGAAGTTTTTTTCTTTATTTTTTATAATCAACATATTATGAGCATAATCCAAAAGTCACGAAAAGCCTTAGAATATGATAAAATTCTACTAGAACTTGCAAAGTTTGCAAAAACAGAACAAGCACAGTTTTTATGTTTAAATTTAACACCTTACGTTAAGATAGAAGATATACAAAAGCAGATTAATTATACGAAAGAAGCAAAAAGTTTATTAGATAAAGCGCATGATATTCCGGTTGACAAGATTCAAAAATTTTCAAAATTAAAGGGGAAAAATGAATATTTTGTTGAAGAGGAGCTCGTTGAAATAGCAAAGACTTTACGAGTATTCAGGTGTATTAAGGGTTTTTTAAAGCAAAATTTGGATTCTGATTCACTTATTATGAAGTTAGCAGAAAATATTTATTCTAATAAAGAATTAGAAGGTAAAATTTTTGACACTTTTGATGAAAATTGTATTGTTAAACAAAATGCTAATCCTGAATTAAAAAGTTTGTATTCTTCATTGAGAGATACAGAAACTAATTTAAAAAAGCAAGTTAATCTGCTTTTAAATTCGGCAGATTTTCAAAAACATTTGCAGGAAAATATATATACATTAAGAGATGACAGAATTGTATTTCAAGTAAAAGCATCTTCTAAAAGCAAAGTTGGAGGAATTGTACATGATGTATCTGCAACAAACAGAACTTTTTATATAGAACCCGAGCAGATTGTTCCTTTAAATAATAAAATAAGAGAACTAAAATCAAAAATTTATGTTGAAGTTATAAGAATCCTAACATCTTTGAGTAATGAAATAAGAAAAGATATTGATTCATTAATTTTATCTGAAAAGCTTGTTGGCGAAATTGATTTTCATTTTGCAAAAGCCAGATACGCAGTGAAAATTCAGGCAACAGAACCTAATATATCATTAAATAAAATCGTAAAAATAGATTTAATGCGTCATCCGCTTCTGATTGGGAATGTTGAGCATATTGTAGAAAATGATTTTGAGATAGGAAAAGAGTATAAATCAATAATTATAACAGGGTCTAATACAGGTGGTAAAACTGTTGCACTAAAGACTGTAGGTTTATTTATACTTATGGCAAAATCCGGAATGTATCTTCCATGTTCCGAATCATATATTTATCCTTTTGAAAAGGTTTTAGCTGATATTGGTGACGAGCAGGATATTTTGCAAAGCCTTTCAACATTTTCTTCACACATGAAAAATGTTATTGATATTATAAAATTAGCCGATTCAGAAACTTTTGTATTAATAGATGAACTTTGTGCCGGCACTGATCCACAAGAAGGAGCAACACTGGCTGAAGTTATATTAAAAGAATTTGAAGAGAAAAAGGCACAGTCAATAATTACAACACATTATGGTGAATTAAAAACTCTTGAGTACACAGATTCTTATTTTAAAAATGCCTCCGTAGAATTTGATTCAGAGTCGTTATCTCCGACGTATAAATTAATAATAGGGATTCCCGGTTTAAGTAACGCAATATTAATAGCTTCAAACTTAGGGCTTGATAAAGATTTAGTTTGGCAAGCAAAAGAACTTTTGATAACTCAAAGAGATACTTCAAGTATTGTTGTAGAAAGACTTCAAAATACTCAACTGAAATTAGATTCAAATCTGAAGGAAGCTGAATCTTTAAACAGCGAAGCTCAGGAATTGAAAAAACATTATGAAAAAGAATTAAAGGAACAAAAAAGGGAAAAGAAAAAATCTTTAAAAATAATAAAAGATAGATTCGAAGAACAATTAGAAGATGCCAAAGAAGTAATAAAGGAAGTCCTGACAGAACTCAGACAGGAAAAATCCGAAAAAATAGCAAGGCGTTCTTATGCCAGATTGGCAAAACTTGAACGAGGTTTTAGAGATGGAATTAAAAATGAGGAGGATAAAGAACAGTATCTCGAGCTTGATTGGTCAAAAGTTGAGATAAATGATAAAGTTATGATAAAGGAACTTAATCAAGCAGTAACTGTGTTATCATTACCCGATAAAAACGATAATTTATTTATTCAGATGGGTATGATTAAAACAAAAGTAAAAAAGGACAAGTTGGTTGTATTTGATCCGGAATTATCGAAAAAGATAACCTTGCCAATGGGTGCAATGAAAAAAGACAGTTCATTTTCTCTTAAAAAATATGATATTTCAAATACTTTGGATATGCGAGGAATGCGTGTGGAAGAAGCATTAGATGAATTGGAGAACTATCTTGATAAAGCAAGTTTGGCAAATTTATCACCTGTTTATTTGATTCACGGACACGGAACCGGTGCATTAAAATCTGCAGTAAGAGAATTTATATCGACATCACCATATGTTGCGAAATTTAGGGCAGGAGAGGATGCAGAAGGTGGAGATGGCGTGTGTGTTGTTGATATTAAATAGTACAAAGAAGTATATATAAATATAAAAACAGAATGATGTTTTCAAGAACTACATCATTCTGTTTATTATTTTTGCTGGAATTCTCTTTAGTGGCAAAGCGCCAAAAGAACACCGGCCGCAACTGCTGAACCGATTACACCGGATACATTCGGCCCCATGGCGTGCATAAGCAAAAAGTTTTGAGGATTAGCTTCTAATCCGACTTTATTTGCAACACGAGCTGCCATTGGTACTGCAGATACCCCTGCTGCGCCTATAAGCGGATTAACTTTTGTTCTGGAACAAGCGTTCATTAATTTTGCCATCAATACACCAGCAGCCGTTGCAAGTGAAAATGCAATAACACCAAGTAACAAAATAAATAGAGTTTGTACGGTTAAGAATTGTCCCGCAGAAAGTTTTGAACCTACTGAAAGACCTAAAAATATCGTTACTATATTAATTAAAGCATTTTGCATAGTATCTGATAATCTTTCAACAACTCCGCATTCTTTACATAAGTTACCAAAGCATAATGCACCAAGTAGTGGGCAAGCACTCGGTAAAAGAATCACACAAAGTAGAAGTATCATGAGCGGAAAAACAATTTTCTCACGTTTAGAAACTTCTCTGAGTTGTTCCATTTTTATTTCTCGCTCAGCTTTTGTCGTTAACAGCTTCATAATTGGCGGCTGAATTACAGGAACTAAAGCCATGTATGAGTACGCTGCAACCGCAATCGGTCCAAGTAAATGTTCCGCAAGTTTTGATGTCACATAAATTGATGTCGGTCCGTCAGCACCGCCTATGATGCCTATTGAAGCCGCTTCCGGCATTGAAAAACCAAATAAGCAATATGCCATTAATAGTGCGCCAAATATACCAAATTGAGCAGCACCGCCTAAAAGTGCCATTTTAGGGTTAGCAATCAACGGACCGAAATCTGTCATTGCACCAACTCCCATAAAGATTATTAAAGGGAATAATCCTTTATGAATACCTGCTTCAAATATTATTCCTAAAAACCCGTTCGGACCTGCAATTTCTTCTCCTAAGGGCATCGGAATATTTGATAACAAGCCTCCAAATGCTATAGGTACAAGAAGCAATGGCTCAAATTGTTTTTTTATACCAAGCCATAATAGGAATAAACAAATAATAATCATTATCCATTGTCCGTGTGCTTCGAGAATCTGCTCAATTCCGGAAATTTCGGTATTTGCCATTGCATTTTGAAAACTATGAGTAAATCCCATTATACCTGTAGAATTCCAAAGGGTTTGTAAACCTTCTGTTATGCTAATTGTCATTATTACAACCCCCTTATCCTAAAACTACCAAACCTTGACCTGTAACAACTTTGTCACCTTGTGAAACAAGAATAGAATTTACAGTACCGGCTTTAGGAGCTTTAACTTCTGATTCCATCTTCATAGCTTCCATAACAAGAAGAACATCACCTTCGTTAACAGAATCACCTTCTGAGACTTCGATTCTTAATACGTTTCCCGGAAGTCCGGCTTTGATTTCTTCACCTTCGCCGGAGGATGTATTAGATTTTGATTCAATGCCGTCTTTTACCGAAATGTCATAAGATTTTCCGTTAACAGTTGCTTTGTTATCACTTTCAAGCTTAACAGCATAGTTTTTACCGTTAACTTTTACTGTGTATTCACCTGATGCATTGGCTGTTGCAGTAGCTTTTGGAGCATCTGCAGAAACTTTATTAACTGATACTTGACCTTTTCCAAGTAAGAAGTCAATACCCTTATCAACGTTTCCGTCTTTGCAAGCACAAGCTATAAACAAGTTTTCATCTGTAATTGGCAAACCTGCCGCTTTAAGTCTTTCTTCTGCAGCCTTGATGCCTTTTTCAGGGTCTTTTTCGTTTAAATCAACGACTTTTTCTGTTGTAGGTTGAAGCCCAGTTTTTTCTTCTGCCCACTTAACAAGCTCAGGGTCTGGCTCACACGGAGTTTTGCCGAAATAACCCAATAACATTTTTGCATAACCCGGGTTTGCTTGTTCCCAAGGATGTTCGGTTATCGCATTTAAGAATGATTGTTGAGCATAGAATTGTGAAACAGGAGTTACAGATGTTGCGAATCCGCCTCTTTCAACTACTTCTTTCATATTTGCGATAAGTTTCGGGAATTTATCCAGCATACCCATATCTTTCAATTGATTAACAGTTGTAGCTGTTGCTCCACCAGGAAGAGGTGCTTGAATAAGGATTGGGTTTACAGCCAGAGAAATTGGTGAAATTGGATAATCTTTCATACATTCTTTGAAGATTTCTTCCGTTTCCATAATTTTCTTGATATCTAAGCCTAATTCGTATTCAGTACCTTTTAGGGCGTGCCACATTGAAATAATGTCAGGTTGACCGGTTCCGCCTGACACCGGTTTCATTGCTAAATCTATTCCGTCTGCTCCGCCTTCAAGTGCTGCAAGATAGGCTGCTAAGCCAGTCCCTGCAGTTTCATGTGAATGGAATCTGATGTGTGCATCCTGACCTAGTAACTCACGAGCCATCTTAACTGTTGCATAGACTTTTCTTGGATTTGAAGTTCCAGAAGCATCTTTAAAAGCAAGAGAATCAAAAGGTAAACCGCAATCTAAAATGCTTCTTAAAACTCTTTCATAGAAGGCAACGTCATGTGCACCTTCGCATCCGTAAGGAAGTTCCATCATTGTTATTGTAACTTCGTGTTTCAAGCCGTATTTTTTTATTGAATTAGCTGAATCAATTAAATTATTAACATCATTTAATGCATCAAAGTTTCTTATTACATTTACACCATGTTTTGCAAATGTTTTTGCGTGAAGATCAATTACGTCACGAGGTTGAGAATTAAGCCCTACTACATTTACCCCTCGTGCAAGAGATTGAAGTACAACATCCGGTCCTACTGCATCTCTGATTTTATCCATTGTTTCAAATGCATTTTCATTGCAGAAGAAAATCGGGGCTTGAAATCTTGCACCGCCTGCTGTTTCAAAATGCTTAATTCCTGCACCCACTGCTGACTGAAGCGCAGGTATAAAATCATCTACTAGAACCTTTGCTCCGAAAATTGATTGGAAACCGTCACGAAAAGACGTATCCATAACTTTAATTTGTTTTGTCATTTTTATATCTCTCCATTTAAAATCATATATTATAAATCTGTTATTTTTTGAACATAGCTGCTACAATTGCTGCTGCTACTTCTGAATCATCACTGCAGGATACTTTTTTTATATTAGCACCCTGTGGGACTGCTTCAGGGAAAATTATATTTAATCTCTTTACTGCTGCTGACATTATGTGCATAGCACAAATCATCAAACACAAAAACGAAAGCACTGTTCCCATGCCAATCAGCATTGCGGACAAACCTTCGAATAACAATTCGTTCATAAAATATCTCCTATTAAAAGTATGTGTTCTTGATTATTTTTATCTGTGAGCTTTAATGCACCATTCTCGGTGACGTCTGTTGCTGTACCTTCGTATGTTTTATCAAAAACTTTTACAGCAACTTCTTTATTGAGGAATTCGGCTCTTTTTAAATAATCTCCTCTTATTAATAAAAATCCTTCCTCAATAAACCTATTATATAACAAACAAAACCTATTCAGAACCTTTTTTAAGAAAACTTCTTTATCAATTACATTCCCTGTTTCCAGATTAAGCGATGTAGCAGGCTGGTCTATATTATACACTGCATCTTCACCAGTATTTAAGTTCACGCCAAACCCTAATACTAATCCTTCTAAATTTCCATCGGAGTTAATTACACCTTCAGCAAGTATTCCGGAAATTTTTTTATGATTTATTCGTATGTCATTTGGCCATTTTATTTTCGGAAAAACTCCATACTCTTCGAATACTTCCGTAAGAACGACACACAATAATTGGGTTAAATTTGAATATATTTCTTTCATTTTTTTGGATGGTTTTAAAACTATACTTGCATAAATATTATCCTTACCCATGTAAGTCCATTTCCTTTCAAGACGACCTCTACCGTTCGTTTGGTTGTATGTATAAACAAAGGTCATATCATCTATATTATAAATATTATCTTTACAATATTTATTTGTTGAATCAATCTTATCTAAGTATAGTTTTTTCATAATTAAATTATATAATAAAAGAAGCATTCAAATTTAAAGAAAGCTTCTTTTATTTAAGTATAAATTCAACATATTATTTAGCAGCAAGTTTTGCTTCTTCAGCTTTTTTCTGTGCCCTTTTAGCATTATACCAATCACCAACAAGGTTAGCGATAGGTGTAATCACTACAGGTGTTATGTATCTGTAAGTTAAGGCAAATATACCGATACTTGATAAAATTCTTATGCCTTGAATATTTTTAATATTTTTTGCGAATTCGGGAACTTCTTTTCCCATATATTTAGCATAACCTTCCGCATGTTGCATTTTATTAGAAACTCTATATTCAAATTTTTTAATTCTTTCATTCAGTGCATGATTTACTGTATATGCAGCTACTGTCGGAAGTAGGAAGCATAAAAATTGGTTTATTGCCAGAGTTCTTTTTCTTTCAGGATCCAAGTCTTTATTCTTTAATGTGCGATTCATATATACACTGCTTGTAATTAATGAACCCAATGTCATCATGTGTTCTGTTAATTGTCCGGGAATTTTATTTAATTTTTCAGCAACACTGGCAATCCATTTTGATTCTATAATAGGTTTCCCGTAATATTTACCAAATTGTTTAATAAACCAGTTTACTTTATCAGGGTCACTTGTTTTTCCTTTGAAATTTATATTTTCAGCTTTGTTCTCTTTGTTTTCAATCTTTTGTTCCGCAACGGCTTGTTTATTTTGACTATCTTTTGTTTCTTGACCTTTTTTAGATTTTTCTAATCCAAATACATGTTTTAGAGTCCAAGGTATTAATGCAATTGTTCCTGCTGCTATAGGAACTCTTGTTGCAATATCAGGCCCCCAGGTTAATAGTTTTATTATTGCCTCATTTCTGGCAGCTGTGTCGGCAATGTTTTCATCTATAGCAGTACCTAAATTACCATTTATACCATTATTTTGATAAGTAGTAAATTTATAAATACCTTCTTTTTTATCGAAACGTTTGCGTCCGGTAATTCTTGGTAATCTGGAAATGTGTTCTATTGGTGAAGCAACATGGATTTTATCTAAATCTAATTTCCATTCTTTTCCGTTTATATCTTTCCATTTTCTGAAATCTTTTACAGTTTTTCCGTCGGCTTCGTAGACAGAATTTATGTCAAGAATTCCCCAATTAGACTCTTTTACATTTTTAGAATCATTTATCAGTTGAGTTAAATATTCTTTGTCCAGATCTTGTAATAATATTTGAGCTTTCTTAAATACTTTCTGTTGATCTTTACTGCTAAAACCGTTTTCTTCAACAACTATACCCAAATTTGACATATCTATTTTGTCATAAAGCTTTGACCCGTCTTCTAAGATTATATCGTTAAATGATTTTCCTTTATTTTTTACCCAATCTATATTCCCTAATTTTAGAATTTTATTAAATGTTACTTCAGATGCATCCGCAAGCTGTTTAAATTCAGGCAAGAATTGGATATCTTTAATGTTATCGATGAATTTTTTACCATCGTTATTCAACCATTCATTAATAGGCTTACGTATATTTTTTGCTTTATCTTCCCAAATAGATTCAATCTTAAGCTGTGGGTATAAGCGCTTTAAAACTTCCGGCTTAAAGTTTTTACGCATTACGCTTGTAACATAATTACCACCTTTTTTAAATGGAGTTGTAATTATAATAGCAGATATAAGTCCCATAAAACCGGATGCAAAAGAGTGTGATGCAGCATATGTGTTATCATTTTTGTTTGACCCGATAGAAGGCAATGCCATAATCGTTGCCGGACGAAGTGCCATACAAATTAAAGCAGAAGCAGCTGCCTGTATTACAGGCTCAAAATTATGCTTGCTGAGAACCCAATTAAAAAGGGAACTCTCAATAACTCGGTCCCCTTTCTTAATATCAATTTTTGGTTCTTTCGCAATATTACCAACAAATTTTTTGCTTGTTGTTAAAACTTTTTTTCCGCACCCAGCTGCGCTCTTTTTATTTTTAAACGCAGGTAAGTACAAATTCTGACCAGCCTCAATCGGCGCAGGCATTTGTTCTGAATGATTGAATCTAAAATCCCTAGAAGACAAATAGTTGGTTGAATGGCGATCTTGTACTAAAGAGTTTAGATTTTGCGTTGTATGAATCTTCATCATAGTTTCCAATCTAAATTAACTGTCTACACATATATCTTAAAACAAATCAAAAATTTTTTTGCTAGTTTATTAAAATTTTGTTACAATTAGGTTGTATGTTAGTCATAAAAAGGATTATAAATTTGAGAGTCTTGTTAAAAAATGTAATAATTACACTTTTTCTTTTGGTTTCAACACATGCCCATGCTTTTGATTTGGACATGACTGTTGATGATGATATAAGAAAAAATTATAATTCATCAAAGCTTGTTAAAGATACCAATACAGTCGAGTTAGAAACGTTGCCAGACTTACCTGATAAACTCAAAAACAGCAGTGCAGATAAGACGTTTATAAAAGCTGATACTCAGACAAAATATATACCTCCCAAAAATCTCATAACAGGGGGAAAGATTAAAATCTCAAGAGGGACATCTTTCAATGTTGTTAGTGTCGCTCAAATTTCTGACTGGCAAACAAAGGGTGCTCAGGTTAAATTTAAAACCAAAAATGTGTTAACTGCAAAACATTATACAATTCCTGCATCAACAGTTTTTACAGGTGAAATTATTGAATCTCATCAACCGCAATTAACTTGTAATGGCGGATTAGTTGTAATAAGAGTCCGAAGCATGAATTATAAAGGACAGAATGTTCCTCTTAATGCATATGTTACGAGAGCAAATGAAAAGAAAGTGTTTCTAAATGATATAAAAGGAAGAAGAACATATCTCGCTACCATGTGGAAAAAAGGAAATTGGGGACGCGCTATATTTAATAAAATGCTTACCCTCACAATTAATCTTGGCGGCGATGGTTCTACTCTCTTATTATCTCCATTTCCGTTCGCTTACGGTGTGATATGTGTCGGGTTAAATACTTTAACATCTCCGATAACAGCATTTTTTAATAAGGGCGGACATGTAAATATTCCTGCCGGAAGCCCTTTTAGAATTAGGCTAATAGACGATACTTATATTGATTAAATTAATCTAGAATAAATTAACAACATTTTGTTTTTCAAAAGCCGGGCATGTGTTCCAAATTAGTGTAGGTATGATATCTCCGGAGACTCTGCCTTCAAACTGGTAATTGCAAACTCCTTTAACCATGTTTGTTGAACCGTCTACAACCGGCTGAAAATATCTGCAGCATTGGCAAATTTTTAAAGTCAGACCATAGTCATTTAGCTTTTCGGATAGTTCTTTTATTGCATCAACCATTCTAAGGTGATTGTTTTTCGTAGTATATGTTTTCTTTTTGTTAATGAATTTTACTTTTGCCAGTCCGTTATCTGATATTAATTCAAGTTTGCAGGGATAATCGTTTTTACCGTCTGTAACGATTACATCCGTAATCATTTTTTCAACATCATGCTTTTTATTTTTCCCTGTAACAAGATTTATAATAAATCTGATTGGCGGGAAATTTTTAATTACATGGAAAACCGAATATAGCGGATACGCAAAAAGATATAAATGTTCTTGTGCATATATATTTGCATTAAATAAACTTATACAGAAGGCTAATGCTAGAAGCATAAACGTAATAAACATAGTTGAAAAACTTACTATAAAAGGAAAGTTGTATGAGTGAACAAGCAAAATCCCATATAAGATAGCGCAAGTAAGCATATTGGGCGCAATTAATGACGCTGTGTATTCAAAACTTTTAAAATTTTTGCAATTCGTTATATTATTCCAAAAAATTTCAATTCTTTTTGAAAGCGATGGTATTCTTGAGTCATATTTTTCTATATTTTTATATACTTTTAAATCATCAACGTAAGCTGTCATAATATTTTCTTTTGCAAGTTTTAGTGTGTATATAGTTTCTGAGATTTTGTTATTAAAGTCAAAAGAATCAATTTTATTAAGAGTAATTCTTTTTATTGCAAAAGTATCAGTATTAATTAAATTTGAAAGTCCTAATTTAGTTCTTGCAGCGTAAATAAATTTTGAAATGTATCTTGAATACGTAACTTTAACACAATCCCAAAATTTCATATCTTTATATTCGCCAATATAGTTAATCATCGGAATAAATACATCATATTTAGTTAAATAGTAATTAACATTTTCCATGAAATTTGAATCAACGTAATTATTTGCGTCCATAAATACGTATGCATCCAAATTCTGAACTTCGCTCAATTTTTCTGCTAATATAGAATATGCTTGGCTTTTACCGATAGGTTCCATGTTGTTGATATTGATTAAATTAATATCTAAATCTGTTTGAAATATAAATTCAGGAGGATTTTCAACTTTATCTAAAACAACATAAATTGTGTATCTTTCTTTTGGAAAACTTTGGCTTTTCAGTTGTTTAACCAAATTCTCAAGCATAGGAACTTCGCCTGTTGCATACACAACTATGCATATATTTGAATCTTTTGATGTATACTTATCCCTTATTCTTTTATTTGGTCTTAAACCGCTAAAAGCAAGAATTAAGTAATATATTGTAAAAATTGTGATGTATATGTATAAAATAGTCATAAATCTTTTCCTCTAGAAAAGTTTAACTTAAACATGATAAAAAAAAAAGAAAAACCGCCAAAATAAATTATAGGCGGTTAATCTTTTTATCAATTAGCAAAGAAATCTAATTTCTCTTTAAAACAAGCCTCATTAAGAACGCAATCTTTTTTTAGGTATCTTGAAATTCTTCCTCTGTCTTTGAAGAATAATACATAAGGTAAATTTGGATAAATATGATACATTTTGTTAAAAGGCTTTGTATCTTCTGTCGCTATATTTATTTTTGTGAAATTATATTTATTAGAAACTTTTGGCTCCATTGCATCATAAGCTTGCATTACTTTCTCAGAATCATCAGCCCAGTCAGCGTAGATTAGAACAGCCATTGGTTTAGTTTGAGTTAAAGCTTCATCAAACTTCATAGCAAATGATTTCTGGATTCCAAAAATTATTGTGCAGGTTAATAATAAAAACATGAATAACTTTTTCATTGTTTGCCTCCTTATCAAGTTTTATGCTTCAGGAACAGAGGACAGAACGTCCATTTCTTCTGCAGAAGCATAAGCTGAATGGCATCCGCAGTCACAATAGATTACTTCACCTGTAGTGCCGCTTGATAAATCAGAAGCTAAGTACAAGCCAGCTTTACCTACATCATCTAAAGAAACATTTCTGTTTAGAGGAGCTCTCATTGTAGCTGCTTTAAGCATTTTTGAAAAGCCTGCGATGCCCATCGAGGCAAGAGTTTTAACCGGACCGGAAGATAAGCAGTTAACACGAATTCCTTTATGTCCCAAATCAACAGCTAAGAATCTCATTGCTGATTCAAGGGCAGCTTTAGCTACACCCATAACATTATAGCTTGGAACTGATAGTATTGAACCAAGATATGTAAGAGCAAATATTGAGCTTCCTACGTTCATTATAGGTTCAGCGTAACGGCATATTGTAACTAGAGAATATGCGCTTACACCAAGAGCTATGTCCCATCCTTGCTTAGAAGTATCCACAAATCTGCCCATCAAATCTTCTTTAGGAGCAAAAGCGACAGCATGTACAACAAAGTCTAACTTTCCGTATACTTTTTCGCATTCTTTGAAAACTGCTTCAACTTCTTCTTCTTTTGTTACGTCACAACTCATGATAATCTTTGCATTCATTCCCTCTGCTATCGGACGAACTCTTTTTTCCATAGCTTCGCCTGCATATGTAAACGCTATTTCAGCACCTGCTTCATGTAATTGCTTTGCTATACCGTATGCAATTCCGTGAGTGTTAGACACACCAAAAATCACACCTTTTTTACCTTTCATTAAATCCATATTTTAAAACTCCTTTTCCATATTTAACGTTATAAGCAGAATACCAAAAAAACATATTAAAGGCAAATGTTATTTGGCTGTAGAATGTAATAATATTAAATTTTCATTTAAGGACAATCGGCCTGTAATAATACATTTTCTGTAAATAATCCTCCAATCATACCTGAAGTTTCTGTTTCATCCGAAATTCCTGTAGCACAAGTCGCGTTGATTGCGTTAGTATGTTCCAAATTACCTTTAATGCTATTATCATATTTCTTTATAATTTGGAGTTTTCCGTATCCTGTGATTCCTGTCATCTTATCGTTCCTTTCAAAATTTTTATATAATTATATAACTCATACACTCGCATTCACAAAACTTTACAATATGTACATAATAAAAAGAGATTGAATTTCTCCAATCTCATATATAAGTACATATCCCAATCAACAACAATTTAAAATTTAAGTAATTCTTTTTTCTTTAAGTACATCATAAACGGACGACGTCTTAATTTAAGGCACAAGAAATATAAGCTAAGCTCTCTTTTATATATTCCTCACATAACCTTGTATAGAAACATTATAGAATAACTCTATAAAAATCTCACTAGTATATAACAATATTTTTACAAAACTTTACAATAGTACATCAAGTGAATGTATAAAATCATCTTTTATTTCGATAGGTTCCATTGTATGATGTTTCTTAAATGCGTGAGCGAGATAATCATCAAATAATTCAAGCGGTTTCATTATATAATAAAGTGTATCGCGTTGTTGCAGATTTTTTGCAACAGATTTTTTCTCATCAAATGTTAAATGCGTTATCGTATTTATAAAACTGTCATCATGGCATGCTGAGTCAAGGTATGCTTCCAGTTTTGTTCTGTGATAAATTTCGACGTCAGCTAAATTTAGCGGTGCATCTCCGAATGTTTTAGATTTTGCTATTTCATGGAATTTTGCACTTTCTGCAGCTTTTTCTAAACAGTATAAAATGTCGGTTCTGCCGTTGAATGAGATATTGTTCATTTTTTTTCACTCCTTAAATGGTATGGTATAATAAGTTTGTATCAAAAATAAAAGGAGTATGCAATGGAAAATGTTATAACTATAGGAAGTGCAACGGTGGATGTATTTGTCGAATGTGATGAAGCTAATATTGTTTCTGTATACACAAAGACTAAAAACGCTGACTTCATGAGCTATCCGTATGGTTCTAAAATCGATATATCAAATTTTTCTTCCAAAGTAGGCGGTGGCGGAGTGAATACCGCGTGTAATTTTGCAAATTTAGGATTTGATACGTCAGCTATATTTAAAATAGGTAGGGATATATACTCAGAAGGTATTTTGGATTTCTTTAAAAGCAGTAATGTTAAACTGGATAATATTATTCAAAAAGAAGATACTTCGACGGGCTTTTCTATTATTCTTGTTAGCTTTCAAGGTGACAGAACAGTGCTTGCTCACAGAGGTGCAAATGCGGAAATTAAGGAAGAGGAAATAGATTTTAATGCAATAAAAGATGCTGATTTTATATATGTAGCACCGCTTAATGGTGAATCTAATAAAGTTCTAGAACCTATAGTTGATTTTGCCGCAAAGCATAATACAAAAATCTGTTTCAATGCAGGAACAACAAGTTTGAAAAAAGGTTTTAATCATCTAAAAAAAATTCTTTCTTGTGCTCATGTTGTTGTAATGAATAAAGAAGAGGCAATGATGGCAACAGGTATACAGGTAAGACCTGATACTAAGACAGAAAAATTTTCACGTGAATTAATTCATGATGATATAAAGAAAATGCTTCAGGGATTAAAAGTTAAGGATTATCAAATAATTGTTATTACGGATGGAAATAGAGGTGCATATGCTTATGACGGTAATAAATATTATATGTGTCCTATATTTCAATCTGAAGTTGTATCATCACTTGGAGCAGGAGATGCTTTTGCATCAACTTTTTGCGCGGCATTAAACAGGACAAATCTCGACATTGGAAAGTCCTTGATGTATGCTTCGGTTAATTCATCAAGTGTAGTATCTAAATTTGGTGCAACGGAAGGTTTGTTAACGTTTGATGAGATTGAAGCAAAATTAAATGTCAGTTCGGAATATACTTATTTAATCAATTAGGTAGAAAAGTCTTATGAAATAATTAATAGGTAAATATAAATGGAATTAATGTTTTCGCCAAATATGTTAAAAATTTTTGAACAATGCCCGAGAATGTTTAATTTTCGATATGTAGAAGGTATTAATATGCCTGTCAATGATGATATATTTGCATTTGGTAAAAATATCCATGCTCTTGCTTCATACTATTTAAAAAAAAATAACATAGATAAAATGGAAAAGGCTTTGTCTGATTCAGAATTTGAGACTTGGAACTATTTAAAATCTTGCAAATACTTTTCTTATGATGTGATAGGGGCGGAGTATAATCTGGCATTTAAACAAAATAAATATTTTTACGGCGGCCGTTTAGATGCATTGGTAAAAGAAGATAATAAGTACTATATTTTAGATTATAAAACCGGATCTGCTCCAAAGAATGCCAAATACGATTATCAAACAATTATTTATATTTTGGCTGTAAAAGAATTTTTTAAAACTGATAGTATAGAATTTATATATTTGGATTTGAGAAATCGAGCAGAAACTTGTATAGAGTATAAGCCGGAAATTTATTCAGAATATATTAAGCAATTAGATGAAATAACTCATAAAATAGAAGTATACGAAAAAAGCCCTCGCAAAGAAAATTGTAAGTGCGAATATTCAAAAATTTGTTATTAATTAATATTAATATTGAGCAAAGAAAATATGCTTTTTGAAAAGCGCATACTACAATCTTTGGCTTAAATTATTGTTTTGTTGTTTTCGCTATAGTTCAAAAAAGAATCTTTTCTTTGCTTTTTAATAAAACTCTTATGCTATAATCAATCATATGAAAGATTATTTAATAGATACACATGCCCATATTGATATGCTAATAGATGAGGAGTGTTCAGTCCAAAAACTGTTAACAGAAATGTCAGATTGTGGTGTTAAAAAAGCAATAATTCCTTCTGTTGAAATTGGTACACAAGATAACGTTGTTGAACTTGCTAATTCTAATGAGAATTTATTTGGAATGGTCGGAATATTTCCTTCTGAAGCTAAGAAATATACTAAAGAATACGAAGATCGAATAGAAGATATAGCGCGCAATAATAAAAAAATTGTCGCGGTAGGCGAAATCGGTTTGGATTATTATTGGGATAAATCTTTTGTGGAGTTGCAGAAAGAAGTTTTTATAAAACAAATAAAACTCGCAAATCGCTTGCATTTACCCCTTGTTATTCATGATAGAGAAGCTCATAAAGATTGTTATGATATCTTAAAGTCAGTGAATAACGGTTCTAAAGTTTTATTTCATTGTTTTTCAGGTAGTACTGAATTTATGCGTCAATGTGTAAAAGAAGGCTGGTATATTGCAATAGGTGGCGTTGTAACATTTAAAAATGCTGTAAAAATGAAAGATGTTGCTAAAGAAGTTCCGTCGGATAAACTTGTATTGGAAACAGATTCGCCATATTTAACACCGGTACCTTATAGAGGTAAACCTAATAAGCCGGCCTACTTCAAGTATGTAGCAGAAGAAATTGCAAATCTGCGAGGAATGCCAATTAATGAATTGATTGATATAACAACGACTAATGCAGAGGAGTTTTTTAAAATTTGAAAAAAGAAAGATTAGATAAAATTTTAGTAGATTTAGGATATTTTGAAAATAAAAGCAAGTCGTCTGCTGCAATTTTAGCGGGAAACGTAATGATAGGAACAGAAGTTATTACAAAATCTGGATACCAAATTGATCCATCAAAAGATTACGATTTCAAAGTAAAGTCTATGCCTTATGTCTCAAGAGGCGGTTTTAAGCTGCAAAAAGCACTAGAAACATTTGATGTTAATGTTAAAGATAGAATTTGTTTTGATGCAGGTGCATCTACTGGAGGATTTACTGATTGCCTTTTACAACATGGCGCAAAATTTGTTTATGCAGTAGATGTTGGGTATGGTCAGTTAGACTGGAAAATAAGAAGTTCCGCTCAAGTTAAAACAATTGAAAAAACAAACTTAAAAATATGTACTAAAGATGATATTTATGACAGTAACGAACCATATGCAGACTTGCTTGTTTCAGATTTGTCATTTATATCTATAGAAAAAGTGCTGCCAAATCTTAAAACTCTATTAAATCCTGACTGGCATGAAATGGTTTGTTTAATTAAACCTCAATTTGAAGCAGGTAAAGAATTTGTAGAAAAAGGCGGAGTTGTAAAAGAAAAAAATACACACAAAATGGTTATAGAGAATGTTTTAAAATCTATAAAAGAACTAGATTATGTGCTTAAGGGATTAACGTATTCATCCATTAAAGGCCCTGCCGGCAACATTGAATATCTGGTTTGGTTTAAAACAGAAGGTATAGAAATTGATGCAGATATCAACAAAGTAGTTGATGAAGCTCACGCAAAGTTGTAATTCTTTATTCAAATAATTCGTATATTCTTTTTCTGATATCTTTATCAGAAAGTTCTTCTGTTATCTTATTTAAATCCAATGTCATTTGAAAATATTCCGCAGCAAGAGCTTTCTCTCCGATAATTTGATATGCTCTGGCAAGATTAAAATACGCAAGAGTATAATTTGGATTAATTTCTATTGCATTTTTAAAGTATTCAACAGAAGCTTTAGGGTCACCAATACCATCTAAATAAACCACACCCAGATTATTTTGTGATATTTCGAAATCAGGGTTTAACTCTATTGATTTATGGAATGCAACTATAGATTCTTCTAAGTAATCTTTTTCCCAAAGAGCCAAGCCTGTTTTTGCATATGTTAAGTAATTATCAGGTTCAACAGAAATTGCGTCGCAGTATGTTTTGATTGCTCTGTCTATATCATTTTGCGCCATATATAAATCACCCAATGACAGTTGTATATCAACATTGTTCGGATCAAGCACCATGCCTGCATTGAAAGTCGCTTCTGCAGCTTCATAATTGTTTTTTACTTCCGCATAAATAGCTCCAAGCGCGTGACATACAATAGATGTCCATTCAGCATCAGGATTAAGCTTAATTGCAAGTTGATAATATTCAATTGCATCATCATAAAGTTCCGCTTTGATGTAAGCATATGCAAGTGAATTGTTATAGTATGGATTTTCAGGGTTCATTTCTTGTGCTAATTTAAATGCTGTTACAGCATGTACTTTATCTGATTTGTTTAAATATAAATGACCTAATTCATAATAAATTTTATCTAAATCGATGCCAAATTCTAATAAAGAGTTGTAATAATCTATTGTTTCATCAATATTCTCTGGATAATAAGTCTGACTTATTGTCGCAAGTTTTATTAAAATTTCTCTTTCAGAAGGATTTAATTCATATGCTTTTTTGTAAAATTCCATGCTTGCATCTATATTGTTGCACTCTAAAGACAAATCTCCCATCTTTTGGTAAAAAAGATTGCTTTTTGAAGTTTTCTCTAACCCTTTTGAGTATGCATCCAATGCAGAAGGAAATAATTTCATTTTTTCAAATGTTTCACCGAGTGTTTTGTATGAAAAAACAGAAAAATCATTTGCTAAAAATTTACAAAACATTTTAATAGAAGGGCAATCCCAAAGTATCATCATGCTGCCCGATAGAAGATAGTATAAATATTTTACAAAATCTTTAGCGCTGGAATTGTGCGACTTGATTTTAGAGAGTATTACTTTTGATAAGAATAATCTTGGGCGTGCAGAATTTTTGCCTGTACTTGATATTGCAAGTTGAAATTCTTTTTCGGCTTCTTCAAAATCTCCGTTTAAGCATTGAAAATAACCTGAATATATATGCGCATTGGCATTATTTGGTTCCAAAGTTACAGCTGTTTTACACTGCTCCAATGCTCCATCCACAGAAATCTGACCTTTTATCAGCAGAAGACTTGCTAATCTATAATATGATTCGGAAATACTTGGGTCTGATTTTATTGCATCTATATAACACTCTATAGCATGCTCCAAATCTGCATCTTGTTGTTTTATTAAAAATTTTTCATGAGCGATACGTGCTTCTTCCAATAATCCTTGTGCATTTTTATCCGATGCATAGATGGGTGCCAATGTTGGGGTTAATGTATTTGTCATAATTTCTCCACACAATATTAAGTATATTATTTACCTCGACTTAGAAAAAAAAATCTTTAATAAAAATCTATGTAAATCATCCGTATGTACTAATTTAAATTAATTTAAATTATGTAGAAATGTAACAATTTTATAAAAAATTGTTATAAATGCTTTAAAATGTGGTCTATTACTGAATATAAGCTTGTAATGGAATTGCAAAGCATTTAATAAAAAGGATTTTACCCATACAATGATTAGTTTGAATACGAATATGACAAGTCTGATAGTTCAACGCAATCTGAATAAGGCCACAGAAGGACTTAACAGATGTATTGAGCAGCTGACTACTGGGTACAAAATTAATCATGCAAAAGATAATGCTGCAAATTATTCCATCATGAAAAACATGGAATCAAAGCTTAGTGCATGGGATGTTGCCACAGATAATATTTCTATTGGTTATAATATGTTAGAAACAGCATGTAGTACTGCTGAATTAATAACAAATCATGTTATGCGTATAAGAGATTTGTGCGAGCAAGCATGCAACGGGACTTACGGAGAAGCTTCAATAAGAGCGATTCAAGCGGAAATTGAGGGACGTTTAGAAGAAATTAACCGGATTAAAAATGGGACAGAATTTAATGGCATTAAAATTTTTGAAAAAGAGAATCCTATTAGTATTCAGGTCGGAATCAATTCATCCTCTTCGTCAATGGTATCCGTTCAGACTAAACTTAATGCAGAAGGACTAAATTCTATAAAAGATTTAGATATAACTAATCCGTCTTCGTTGGAGGTTTTAGATGATATTTTAGATGATTTGAACACATATCAAACAAAGATAGGTGCTTCTCAAAATCGCTTAACTTATGCTTTAGATTATGCGGAAGTGATGAAAAACAATTTGTCTTCATCTCTTTCTACTATACGTGATGCTGATATTGCAAAAGTTTCAAGTGATTTTATACGATATCAAATTCTTCAGCAAGCAAGTGCCACGCTTTTAGCTACCGCAAATCAACAACCTGCACTTGCATTACAGCTTCTTGGTGCTATTAATCGTTGATATAAAAATAATTTAATGCAAGCGGGTGTTGAAAATCTTTGTGTGAAAATACTTGGAGTACATATCTGCCTTTTTCGTGTAAAACAAAATAATTAGTGTGGTAATATCTTTCATCCTTCATGAGTCTGTAATCTTTTGTTCTCACAACTTCGTAGCCGCCCCAAGGAGCTTTATCTGTCATTTTAAATATTTGTACTCGTATAAATTCGTTATTCATTTTTTTGGGTGCTATGAATAGGTAATATATTTTTGTACCTGTAAAAAAAGTTTTTTGGTCTTTCAACGTGTTTTCTTTTGTTATAGGCTGGGTGTTAAATAATATCAGGCCTTTGTCGTTTGTACAGGAACATAAGGATAATAATGTTATTATAGTTACCAGAAATATTTTTAAAGATTTCATTATCCCTCTAATGACTTGATTTTTTGTTTTATTATATTCAACATTTTCTCATCTTGCTCAACTCCTGAGTACAAGTAGTAATATTCTAAAGCTTTGTTTATGTCTCCTTTCTGCTCGTATGCCATACCTAAAGAATAGTATGCATAAGGATATTCAGGAGTTAATTGTATAACTCTTTCAAAGCATTTGATTGAATCATCATAGTTTTTTTGAGTGGCAAAAACCAAACCTTTGTTGAAAAATGCGTCAGAGTTGTCAGGTTCAAGTTGTAATACTCTGTCATAGAATGTTAAAGCTTTTGTGTAATTTCCTGTAATTTTATATAAATTAGCAATTTTGAGCATTGTATTTTGGTCTTGCGGTTGGAAGACTACAGCTTTTGTATAATAATCAATAGCTTCATTAAATTTTTGCTTAGCATAAGCCTCGTCGCCGTTTTGGACTAAATTTTGATATGATAAAGCCGGCTCTTTTTGCTGTGTGTTGTTAGAAATGTTTTGTGCTTTTGCCTGCTCAATTTTATTGGATGTTATAAACGTAGAAAGTGCATTGTTGTATTCTGCATTTCCGGGAGCAAGTGATACTGCTTTTCTGTAATTTTCAAGTGCTATATCTACGCAGCCCATTTTTTCATTTGCTTTCGCGTAACCAAAGTATGCGGAAGCCTCTTTATTATTCATTTCTATTGCATCTTCAAAGTACAATATTGCTTGCCCGTAATCTTGCTTGTCGTACAAATCATATGCATAAGCTATAGTTGCAGCCTGAAGGTTGAGCTCAAGTCTTTCATTATGCTGCTTCGTCAAAAGCTGTTTATATAGTTCAATAGAGGCAACATAATTGTTCATGGCATGCAACGTAAGAGCTTTGTTTGCTTGAAGTTCATAATTATCAGGTTCGTTTGCTAATGCCATATTATAATATTTAAGAGCGTTTATATAATCTTGTTTTTTGTGATAGCATAGAGCAAGCTCTTTTTTTGTTTCGTTGTCAGCAGGATTCATTGAATAGGATTTTTCTAAATTGAATAGTGCTAGCTCGGTGTCGCCTTTTTTATTGTATACAACGCCTAAATTTTTGTATGCGTCAGTATCTTTTGGAAATTCTTTTAAATATTCTTTATATTGACTTATTGCGTCATCATATTTACCCATATTGCCGAGTAAATTTGCATAATCAAATTTCAAAGACACAAGTTTAGGATTTATTTCAAATACTTTTTGGTAGTTGGCAAAAGCTTTTTCGTTTTCACCCAAATTTTGGTATGACAGTGCTAATTTAGCCAATAAAAGTTCGTTTTCATTGTCATCAGCTAATGCTTTAGTTAACATTTCTGCGGCAGCTTGGTATTGTTTAGTATCATATAGTGCCATGCCATAATTCCCGAAATCTTTAAATGCGGACGGATATTTTTTGTATAAATTTGAATAGATTTCACAGGCTTTATCGGATTGAGCTGACGCATAAAAAACATTGGCTAAGTTTTCACTTGCTTCTATGTGCTCAGGGTAAACGCGTAGGAATGTTGTATAATATTCAATTGCATTTTTATAATTTTTCCTAAAATACTCTATATTTGCGAGGTTTAAATAGTTATACTTATAATCGGGATAGATCTGTTGAGCTTGCATAAATGAGTTGTATGCGTTTTCGTAATCTCCCATTGTTTGCAATATGTTACCAATACTTATGTAAATAAAAGCATCGTTAGGACGCAATTTTACAGCTTTTTTATATGCTCCTAAGGCTTCTTCATAATTTCCTGCATCAGCATATAAACCGGCAATTTTTGTATATAGCATGGCATCATCACCATTGATGTTTATAGCTTTTTGAATCATATTTATTGCTTTTGAATATTCGCCTTTGTATTCATATGAGCAAGCATCTTGGTACAGAGCGTGAGCCTCTTTTGTCATTTTTGCATTTGCAATCGGTGCCGCGATAAGTACAGCAAAAAACAGTAACGATACATAAACTTTTTTATTCATATCCTAAGCCCTCAATGCATATTTTAACAAAAAAAAACAAAATAGTCACTAAAAACAGACGGAGCGCATGCGCTCCGCCTATTAAATTTTTAAGCAAAATCGGCTTCTTAGATTAGAACATTAAGCCGGCTTCTCTTGCTGCATCTGCCAAAGCTGCAACTCTTCCGTGATAAAGGAAGCCGCCTCTGTCAAATACTACGCATTCTATACCTACAGCTTTTGCTTTTTTTGCAATAGCTTCACCGACAACCTTTGCTGCTTCAATGTTGCCACCGTGAGCAAGCTTTTCTTTAAGGTCTTTGTCTACAGAAGAAGCAGAAGCTATTGTAACATGCTTTTCATCATCTATAAGTTGAGCATAAATGTGTTTCGTACTTCTATAAACAGCCAATCTCGGGAATTCAGTTGAACCTGAAAGTTTAACTCTGATCGATTGATGTCTTTTTTGTACTTTTGGTTTTCTAATTTCTTGTTTAATCATTTTTTCTCCTTTACCCGAACCTGCTTGAATCATTCAAGAGTTCATTTGGGCTTAATATACTGCGGGGTTTTTATATTTTATTCCCCTTATAATCTATTTTTTACCAGCTTTACCGGCTTTACGTCTGATGTATTCGCCTTCATATTTAACACCTTTACCTTTATATACTTCTGGCGGACGTTTTCCTCTGATAATAGCTGCGATGTCGCCAACGGCTTGTTTATTTGAACCTGAAACAGTAATCTTTGTGTTAGCTTCAACTGCGAAAGAGATTCCTTCCGGAGCTTCAACTATCACAGGGTGAGAGTAACCTAAAGCCATATTAAGGTTTTTACCTTCCATAGCTGCACGATAACCTACACCAACGATTTCAAGCTTTCTTTCAAAACCTTTAGAAACACCTGTAATTGCGTTTGCGATTAACGTTCTGTATAAACCATGAAGTGCATTTGCTTTTCTGTCATCAGAATTAAGCTCAACAATAACTTGATTATCTTTAACAGAAACTTTTACTTCATTTCTAAATGTAACTGATTCGGTTCCTTTTGAACCTTTTGCTGTTACAACATTTCCATCTACTTTTACTTCAACCCCTGATGGAATATCAATGGGCTTTTTACCAATACGTGACATAATTTTTCCTTTCTAACAGGCTTTCTGTCAATGACCTGTTTTCTAATGTGATAAATTTTTAAGGTCTTGGATTGTTGGCAGTTCGTATACTTTCATTCACTATATTTTGCTGAGGCAAAAAGACGTTCATTTCAGTATCCTCACTGGGACGGCGTTCTGCTTACTGACGTTCGCTTCAGCCTTGCCAAAATCCGCTACCATACATAGCAAAGAACTTCACCGCCAAGGTTTTCTTTTCTGGCTTTACGATCTGTTAAAAGACCTTTGCTGGTTGAAACTACAGCAATACCTAATCCACCATATACCTGTGGTAAGTTTTTAGCCTTGCAGTAACTTCTCAAACCCGGTTTAGAAACTCGTTTTAGGTTTGTGATAACAGGCTTGTTAGCTTCATCATACTTAAGAGTAATTGTTAAGTATTTAAAGCTGCCTTCTACTCTTTCTGAGTAATCAGTAATAAAACCTTCAGATTTTAAAAGCTTAGCTAAAGCAACTTTTAATTTAGAAGAAGGTAATTCTACTGTTGGGTGTGAAACGACATTAGCGTTTCTGATTCTTGTTAGCATATCTGCTATCGGATCTGTGTTCATTTTTACATCCTTTTCTAACCTTTGGACCTTGTAATCAACAGACAAATGTAAGGGTTCTTAACTTGCTTCCTGCCCATTAATTACTCCGCCCGGAGTGCTCGTCGCTTTCTGAATTAATTTCTGCTTCAATAATCGAAACGTCTTTCAGTAGTCCGACAAAATAAGGATACATCAAACTGTATATAAAATCAACCCATTTGGTTAATATTATTTTACATAAAAATTAGCCGACTAACTTATATGAAAATTATGTACTTTATTTTTAAATATAATTATTAAATCTTTTTCATACTTCCAGCTATTCTTAATTCCAAGAGCCTTTAAGGCTCTTTTTTTTTACATTAATATGTCGTCTAGGCTAGATTTAACTTGGAAAACTTGTTTAATGTTCCTTTATCAGATTGCCCTTGGCTATCTACCCCTCTTCTTTTAAGAGCAAAATTGCGTTATTAAGTTCTTCTTTCAAGTATTCTAACTGTTGATTGATGTTTTCGGGGTTGTAGATAGAGCCGCTTTCAGAGTATGCAAGATATCTTTGATAAACAACTGCTTCTCGTCTCAGGGTTGCAATAGATTTAACATAACGGTTAACTTCTGTTAACTTTTTAAAAGATTGATAGTTGCTTTCAGGTTGTCCGTTATACTTTTCTATAATATGGTCAATATTCATACTGACGACATTTGCTTTTGTTACAAAAAGTTGTAAGCTTTCATTTTCTTCAATGCAATCAACCAATTTCTCTAACATTGGAATTAGTTCATTTGAGTCAGAAATGTATTCGGAAACCTTATCTTTTTTTTGTATTATATTTACAAAAGATGGATTATCACTTGGAACAGGCTTTAAATTGTTTGGATTATCAAAACCGTCTTGAGATTCAAACACTGGTACGGCTGTTTTTGTTTTTTGTTTACCGGTAGGTTCGCCTATTGTCGGGAGTTTACCAGCATAACCTTTACCTTGAAGTTCTTGTTCTAAGGTTTTATCTTTTTTATGCCAAAAAAATGCCTGAGAAGGCAAAGCAAAACTCAAAACTATTAAACATATTAAAAACTTTTTCATAATAGTATTATATTAATTTTTATTTAAAAGGCAACATATGTATGAAGTATTTATAGCTCTCGCCTGCCTTCAATTGCTCTTGCAAGTGTAACTTCATCTGCATACTCTAAATCTGCACCAACCGGAAGTCCGAATGCAATTCTTGATATCTTTATTCCGAACGGTTTAATTAGTTTTGTAAGATAAAGGCTTGTAGCTTCACCTTCAACAGATGGTGAAAGTGCTAAAATGACTTCTTTTACTGTTTCGTCGGTTAGTCTTGTAAGAAGTTCTTTTATTCTTATATCTTCCGCTCCTATTCCGTCTATAGGAGAAATTAATCCTTGCAGTACGTGATATAAACCTCTGTATTCATTTGTCTTTTCAATTGCAATAAGGTCTTTTGTTTCTGAAACTACACATATAACAGAACGATTGCGATTTGAGGAAGTACAAATTTCGCAAGGACTTTGGGTGGACATGTTATAACAAATTTCGCAAGTTTTAGAATTTTTTTTTGCCTCTATTATTGCATTTGCAAATTTTTCAACTTCCGAAATCGGCATTTTGAGAACTTGAAAAGCCATCCTTTGTGCTGATTTTGGGCCAACAGACGGAAATTTTTGAAACTGTTCTATTAATGCTGCTATTGATTTTGGATAAATCATTAAAATAATCCCGGAATTGAAATTCCGCCGGTTACGGATTTCATTTTTTCTTCCATAACTTTTAATGCTTTATCTGAAGTTTGATGAATAGCTGCTGTAATCAAATCTTCAAGCATTTCTATTGTATCTTGAGACACAGAAGACGGATCATCAGGATTAATAGCTTCTGCTGATAATTTTAAAGACTTGAACAAACCTTTTCCGTCACAAATAACTTTTACGGAGCCATTTCCTGCATCACCTGAGATATCCATTTGATTAAGTTCTTCTTGAGCTTCCTTTAGTCTTTTTTGAATATTTTGAGCTTGTTTCATCATGTTCATCATGTTCATCATAATGTCATTCTCCCCATATAATTATACCATATCTTCAATTTTTGACATCAAGTCATCATCTATATCAAAATTTGCGTATACATTTTGTACATCGTCATGTTCTTCAAGTTTCCCGAGTAATCTCATTATATTAATTGCAGTTTTTTCATCCGTTACTTCTATTGTATTCTGCGGAATTCTGGTAAATTCTGCAGAAACAGATTTAAACCCTTCTTTTTCCAGCCCTTCTGCCACAGGCTGAAGATTAGGAACTGATGTGTAAACTTTATATTCATCATCTTCTTCTGTTATATCATCAGCATCGAGGTTGATTGCTGCTTCAAACAAAGTATCATAGTTAATATCATCTTTGTTAAAAGTTATACATCCTTTTTTATCGAACATCCATCCTACGCATCCTGTTTCACCGAGATTGCCGTTGAATTTTGTGAAATAACTTCTAACATCGCCAGCGGTTCTGTTTTTATTATCAGTCATAGCTTCGACTACAACCGCAACTCCTCCGGCAGCATATCCTTCGTAAGTCATTTCATCGTAATTTTCATTACTTCCGGCTCCTGAACCTTTTTCGATAGCTCTTTTTATATTATCATTAGGTAGTCCTGCAGCTTTGGCTTTTTCTATTGCCGTACGCAATCTGAAATTGCCGGCTGGATCAGGCCCGCCAAGTTTGGATGCTACAATAAGTTCTCTTGAGTATTTCTGGAATTCCGCTGCTCTAAGTGAATCTGTTTTTGCTTTTTTATGTTTAATTGTTGACCATTTTGAGTGTCCGCTCATAAAATAAATCTCCTTTTATCCCTTTTTTAAGATACTTTATCCCCTGTCTATTTACTGCTTTTCAATAATAAACGAAAAATTTATATATAGCAAGTGTATTCAATTTTATTGAGAATGTAAAATATTGTAAAATTTGGTAGCAAAAATAATATTTAGGCGTTTTAATTAGTGTATGCGTGTGGATTTTTTAAATATATCTCAATTAAATAGAGAATACTCTTTTAAAGGTATGACCAAAAAGTTAAAGAAGCAAACTTACATTGACGGTCAAAAGGACATTGAACAATTTGTCGAACAAAGAGGCGACAGAAGTCAGTCTGTAGGTAGTTTACCAGGTTTTATTATTAAAAATTTGCCAAAAGATAACAGAGCGGCTGCTATAAAAGAAATTTATTCAGTATTTGATGAAGTAGCAGAAGAAATAAGAAATTTTGATGAAACTAAAGTTTATTCAATTGAGGAAATTTCAAAACGCAGAAATAATTCTACAGTAAAGAAATTAGACGACGTATTTAAAAAATACGGAATTATAAAAAGTTATGATGACATTGATTTGGAGTATTTGGGTAAAGGCGGAAAAGGTGCCGGATACAAAATAGTTGGTTTAAGGGATAATAATTTTGATGAAGACGAGTTTATAATAAAGGTATTTCATCAAATAAAGGGAGATGATTGGCAGCATTTTAAGAGCCATGGCTGTTATGCCGAAATAAACAGTGCTGCATATTGGATGCATACAGTTGGTCACGATACTAATCGCGGAAAATTTTTCTTTGGCAATTTAAAAAGCGGTTACATGGTCAACAAGTATGTTGATGAAGATGTGCGCTTACCCCACAGGGTAATCAATCCGTACAGGTACGGATTGAAATATACTGACGAAGATGCTAAAAAGAAACACAATGTCGTAAAAGGGTACAGTTATGATTGGGGTGGTGTGAGGGTTATCAACAGGCTTAAAAATGGTGATAAATATGCCAGAAAGATTTCTGAAGTTATAAAGAATACACCGGAAAAATATAGAGAGCAAGAGTGGTATAAACGATTGTATGATCGACGCTGTGCTAATGCTGACAGTAAAAATGCCGGACTAGCAATGAGTATAAAGCATTTAAATGATAAAGAAAAATTTATTGGTATATGTTTAGATTTAAAACAAACAAAGGTTAACAGAGGTTTGGCCTATGTTCTAAAATATTTACCTTATAGAACCGCAATAAAATATTTTGAAAAGTTGGTTCAAACAACTGATGATATTACTCAAATAATTCTTTTTAATGAAATTCCTCTTTTGGCAATGAAGCATAGGGATGATAATATAAAAGATGATTTGCAAACAACACGGTCAGAAATTATGCCGACAAGAATTGAGGCATATTATAATCTTTCGGAAAAACATGCCAATCCAAACTCAATTGAGCACTTGGCAAGTTTTGTGCATATGCTGCCAAAAGATGAATTCAGACCATATTATAAACGTTTGGCTGCCATACAAAACGATGCATTACACGACAGACTTATTTATAAGTTTTCTAATGTACCAAAAGAGGAACGCTCATATGCCATCAGGCGTTTAGCAGAGAATGTATCAAGTTACAGATTAATATATAAAATTTACAATATTGCACAATCTATGGAACCGGACCAATTTAAAAAAATTATGGGAACCATTTTTGCTAGAAATTTAAGACCTGAGCAGTATGAAAAAATTATGTGCGGAATGCTCAAAGATGCTATTAGGGGCGTATAAGAAATTTTATTGCATTTCCTGCAATATGTTCGTGCATTGCATATTCAACTTTTTCTAACGGTAGTTCAGCTGTTATCAGTTTTTCCACTTCCAATTCTCCTGAAGCAATCAAATCGAGAGCTTGGCGGAAGTATTTAGGTGTATGGTGGAATACGCTCATTAACTTTATATCGCCGTAATGCATTTTTGTGGTGTCAAAAGTTACCGTTGAACCGGATTTACACCCGCCAAAGAAATGGACGGTTCCCCCGGGACGTACACAAGAAAATACTCTTTCCCACATTTCAGGCAGACCGACACATTCAACTGCAATATCAAGTCCCCTTCCTTCGTCAGAAAAATCAATAAATATTTTTTCTGGATTTGCGTATTTTTTCAAATCTACAATTTCGTCTGCATGGCTAAATTCTTCTGCCAATTTTAGTTTAATTGGATTTCTGCCTGCTACTATAACTCTGGCTCCTTTAAGTTTTGCAAGTCTTGCAAACATTAATCCGATAGGACCTATGCCTATGACACCAACTGATTGTCCTGGTTTGATATCTGTTCTTTCTACACCGTGTACGACATTCGCCAATGGCTCAGCAAATGCAGCTTTTTCAAATGATAGGCTTGCAGGTATAATTAATGTATTTTTTTCAACAATTCTTGAAGGTACTACAATATATTCTGCGTATGCTCCGTTTAATAAATCCAAATTTTCACATAAATTATATTCGCCCCTTTTACAGTAAAAACATTTACCGCATGGCGCTGAATTAGCACAAACAACTCTGTCACCGATTTTAATATTTTTTACGCCGTCTGCAATTTTTTCAACAGTTCCTGCAAACTCGTGCCCGAAACCTGACGGTATATTCTTTATTAGTATAGGATGTCCGCGTCGGTACGTTTTAACGTCCGTACCGCATGTTAAGGCTGCACCTATTTTAACAAGAATTTCTCCCTTTTCTAGCGGTTTAATTCGTGTTTCTTCGTATTTAATATTCTGTGGTCCATAATACAAGACTGCTTTCATAAATTTCTATCTCTTATTTCTGCTTGTGTTGTCTAATTAATAGTACTGCGGAAAAAATAATTATACAAATTGATACGAATGTGGCAATAGGCAGACCCAATAAGTACATTACACTATCAATTCTGCATGACTCTATTATTATTCTGACTATTGAATACAAAATCAGGTATATTAATGTGATATTCCCTTCTTTGTATGTTCTTGTTTTTAATATGTGAATTAAAATTAAAAATATTATTATGTCCAGTATACTCTCGTATAAAAAAGCCGGATGGTAAAATTCATTATCTAAATAAGGTATTTTTCTGTATTGAGGCGCTATATAAAGCTTCCACGGCAAGTTTGTAGGACTTCCGTATGCTTCAGAGTTGAAAAAGTTTCCCCACCTTCCGATTGCTTGTCCCAGCGACAAGCCGATGGCTGAAATATCACATAATTTTATAAATGAAAAGTTGTGTCTTATTGAGAATAACCATAATCCGAAAGCACCGCCTAAAATTGCTCCATGTATTGAAATTCCGCCATGCCTTATGGACAAAATTTCAGTAGGAAATCTCAAATAAAAATCATAGTCCAAAATGCAGTAGTATAGTCTTGCGCCTATAATTCCAAATATTATCAGATATGGTGCTAAATCTATTATAGTATCTTTT
>CAMZGT010000012.1 GCA_947306495.1 uncultured Acinetobacter sp. | reverse complement strand
TAGAATGAATCTCAATTATTCTTTGGAGATACAGTTGATTCAATCCTTTTTCAATAAAATCAATAACTTCATCCAATGGACCCAAAAATGGCATTTTTTTCATATACTATTTGCCGGACATTTTATATTGTTTATATTAATAAGCATATTTCCTATTTTTATATCACTCATTTTATTATGCGAGCAATTTAGTATAACTAGTTTAGCAGAATTTTTCGCAATTATTATTATATTTATGATTTGCACTGCCAGGCTTGCACCATTTATGATACTCATAGCATTAGTAGCACAAATTTTAATAGTTGCAATAAAAAAAATGCGATATAACAATCTTTTCAAGCAACATACTTTTTTTGTTAAAAATAATAAATACAATAAATTTTATTATCTTGTTTTCTTTTTTAATGCTATGAGTTATATCTTGGGCTTTTTCTCGCTTCTTTGTACTGCATTTGAAGAGTTATTCTAAGATATTAAATAGTTTTTCTATCCATTTTCGTAATAAACTAACATCATCATTTGATTGATCTATGTTAGTAACAGAAAAATAATCTTTGAAATTTCCTTTTTCTTGCATGTTATATCCGTGATTATTAAAGAAATCAGAAAGTGTTTTAACCTCCCTTTGCAAAAAATCAGCTCTATCATACAACTTTCCTGTTTAATAAAATATCCTCTTTATTTTTCAACCTTTCTTTTGCTTTATTAATATTATCTTGCACTCCTTTGATAACTTTTTCAGTCATACCTTCCGGTTTTGAATACATTTGGGGTATATTCGGTGATGTATACATATTGGGTGTATTTGCATATGAGTTACCAATATACATACCTTTGGTATTATTGATAATATTACTATATTTTGCATTATCTGATACCGGCTGATTGCGGTTCATAGTTCTATTATTTACTATATTCTGAACTCCTTCCAGTATTTTTGGAGTCACATTTATGCGTTCATACTCTTTTAATAATTCTTTTATCCAGTCTTCCAGTGATTTTTCCATTCGCTTCTCCTTTATATTTTTTCTTTAGATAAACCTTCAACAATGTTTATTTGAGGCTCAATATTTTCAAATTTATCTTCATCCAGACCAAGAGCAAGCCGCTGACCTTTCTGAATTTTTCCAATAGATGATACTAAAAAATCTAAAACTGCAACAGAATTCTTGGGCATTTCTAAAAATTCCAAATCAGCACGTATTAATTCCCGTGAATATTCATCTAAAATAAATTCTAAAATGTCCAGAATTTTATCATAAAATTTTATATGTTTATCGTTTATTTGTTTTTTAACTTCACAAGGTTTAATTATTTTTTCCATAAACATCCTTTCATAAAAAAAAAGAAGGCAGGTGGGGAGTTTAGAGAGAGAAAGGTGATTTACAATAAAAAAAACCTGCCTTCATAAATAGACGAGCATATTACATCACAATATTTTGACTAATTCTTTGTTACCGTAGAAATCACATGCATATTGCTTAATTGCAGTTTTCTTACCGTTTTTAACAGATTTATTGATACCATAACGCCATCCGAACGGTTTTGACTTGAATTTTTTATAATTAACTTCTCGAGCAGAAAATAATATATCCCCCGAATATTTTTGCATCATATTGTTAGCCTCAATTCCTGACGCTGTTATACGTTCAGGAACCCCGTCAAAACGAAATTGATAAATTTCTGCTATAGGCTTGGAACAAATTGGACAAAAACCTATGGACAACATTCTGTATGTGTATAAATTAGTTTCCTTAAGATAATAAATATCATCCGGCTTTGTTTTACAACAATGGTACATAAAACCTCCTGCACTGCCGCGTTTGGCAGTGCATAATCAGTGATAGCTAGATATATCAGGGCACAATACCCCCTCATACTCTTAAAAGATTCATCCTACGCAGCTTTCGCATTGCTTCAGAATCAAGTACATTTATATACTACTACATTTTTAAAAATCACCCCGCAATTGTAAAGAAATTTTTACATCTAAACCTAAAGCTCAGTATCTACAAGCATTTGAGGCAAATTTTTGAGTGTATAAAGCCGTCAGGGTGTGGTTTTGAGGCAAAATTTTTTAGTTTTTTATTTAATAGAAGTTATAACGTTTTTAATCTTATCAAGAGCATCATATTTAGCCAAATTCGAAGAATTTTGCTTAAGATAATTCATTTTTATAGGACTTTCAATCAACTTAAATAATACGTCCTTCAGTTTATTAGTATCTAACTCCTCATCCTCAATATAAATACAAGCACCCGCTTCAAGAAGTGACTTTGCATTCAGACGCTGATGATTAGCTGCAGCATGCGGGTACGGTACAAGAATAGGAGCAACCTGAGAAGCACAAATTTCTGATAAGCTCAACGAACCGGCTCTTGATAAAACAATATCGCAAGACTTAAGTACCGATACCATGTCATCAAAGTATGGTTTTATCAAGAGGTTCCTATCTTGGTTATATTTTGGGTAAAATTGTTGAAGTCTTTCAATCACCGCGTCATAATTTTTTCTGCCTGTTTGAAAAACAACCTGAATATTTTTTTCCTGAGATAGTTCGCGCAATAACTCAACAGTTGCATCATTTATAGACTTTGCGCCTTGTGAACCACCCATGACACACAGTGTCATTTTGTTTTCCAAACCGAGATTTTGCCTTGCCGTTTCCTTTGTTAAACTTTTAAATTCTTTACGAATAGGATTTCCCGTAATAATCGTATGTTTATTTTGAATATATTTTTTTGCTTTACTGAAAGCCAAAGAAACGTATTTCGCACCTTTTGATAATTTTCTTGTTACAAGCCCCGGCATTGCATCGCAATCATGCATCATATAAGGAGTTTTTGTTATCCTGCAAGCAAAAATCATTGGAGCAGAAACATATCCTCCTGTCGCAAAAACTACGCTTGGTTGATATTTTTTTATATATTTAATTGAATACAATACCGCTTTAACTAATTTTACACCCCACCAAAAAAGTTTAAAATTAAACTTTCTTGGCATTCCTGAAATACTTACATGCAAAAATTTGTATCCTTTTTTCGTTGCGAGCTCATATTCCATATTTCTCTTATTTCCGACATAATAGACTTTAGAACCTTCGCCGGCTAAAGCATCCGCAACTGCTAAAGCAGGATATATATGCCCTCCGGTTCCTCCTCCGGTCACAAAATATTTTTTATTAGACATTTCTGACATTACCAAACCTAACTCGTTTTACATTATCTTTTGATATGTTTAATAGAATTCCAACCATCCATAATGATACAATTACTGATGAACCGCCGTAACTTATAAATGGCATTGGAACACCCGTTGCAGGTACAAAAGAGCTTGCAACCCACATGTTTAAGAATCCTTGGAAACAAATTGAAAATGTTAACCCCAAGGCCAAAAGCTTACCATACATGTCTTGACACTTTGTAGCTATCATAAATCCTCGTTGCAAAATTGTCCAGAAAAGACATAAAATCAATAAACAACCTATAAATCCAAGTTCTTCTCCGATAACTGCATATATAAAGTCGGTATGAGCTTCTGGAAGCCAAGCCAGTTTTTGCTTAGAGCTTCCATATCCTACCCCATACAACCCTCCTGAAGCAAAAGCAACTAATGACTGAATTATATTATACCCCGCACCTAAAGGGTCTGCTTCAGGATGTAACCAAGTTGTTAATCGAGAGGATTGATAGCCCTTTAACCCCTTCAAAAGCAAAAGCGGAATCATCATTCCTGCTCCCCAAAGAATCGTTTGCAGAGATCCTCCTGCACATAAATAAATCGCTACAGAAGTAGCAAGAAGCAGTATTACCATGCTTAAATTCGGTTGTGTAAATATTAGTACAATCATTATTAATATTGGGATGAAAGCAGTAACAATCTTATTATTATCCATTATAACCGCATCTTTGGAAAATACAGCCGCTAATAAAAGCACAACAGCAGGTTTTGCAAATTCAGAAGGCTGTAAACTTAAAGGACCAATATTTAACCAACGTTGTGCACCATTAACTGTAGTACCTGCAACTTTAACCAATATTAACATGGCAATTACAAAAATTGTAAAAGGCAGAGTAAATGATACAAGTTTTTTATAATGAAAATTTGATAAAAATTTTAAACCAATAAAACCAACTATAACACCTGCAAGCTGCATAACTAAAAATCTAAGCGGACTTAAGCCCATTTCAATACATTTTGGAGCACTGGCAGAGAATATTGCCATAAGACCTATTACAACAAGGAAAATTACTGCAATCAAAAGCGGTCTGTCTGATTGCATATTTTGAGTACTCAAATTTTGATTATTTGGATAAGACATACTCTCTGAAAACATCTCCTCTGTGTTCGTAACTTTTAAACATGTCAAAACTTGCACAAGCAGGTGATAATAAAACAACATCTGGCTTTAAACCAATTGCTGTATCAATCGCACTTTCCATACTTGGTTCTTTTATTATATTACTAAATCCGTTTTTTATCAGATTTTTTTCAAAACGTTCAGTTGCTTCTCCTATTAATAAAACTGTACTTATGTGTTTGTTTATCGAATTGCACATTTCTGTCAGATCCGTATTTTTGTCCCTACCACCGAGAATCAAAGCAACATTAACATTGTTAAACGAATCAATAGCCACTATGGATGCCTCAGGATTAGTTGCCTTGGAATCATTATAGAATGTAATACCATTCATCTCCCTTATTTTTTCTAATCTGTGAGCAGGTGGCCTGAACGAAATTATCTGCTCTCTTATATCCTTGTTTGACATTCCGACAAGTTTAGCTATGATAATTCCACACATAATATTTTGATAATTGTGATGCCCAAGTAGCGGACAATCATCAAGTGATATAATTTCTTCACCTTTATAATATATTGCCTTATTTTTAATAAAGCAATCTTTATCATCATCAAACATAACAACATTATTACATTCTTTTAAAAATTCTTTTAACTTTGAGTCATTAGCATTTAATACTGCATAATCAGGAGCCTGATTCCCTATAAACAGCTTTGCTTTAGCTTTAAAATAGTTTTCCAAACCTCCGTGCCAATCAATATGGTCAGGTGTAAAATTAGTCCAGCAGGCTATTTTAGCTCTAAAAAATTTTGTCATTTCAGCCTGATATGAACTTACTTCGCAGACCAGAAAATCATGATTCCTGCTGATTAGTGAAGTTGGAGGAATTCCTATGTTTCCGCAGGCAGGTGCATCAAAATTTTTGCTCAAAATATGAGAAACAAGTGAAGTTGTTGTAGTTTTTCCATTTGTTCCGGTAATCACAATAAAAGGAATTTTAGTATTTTGATACGCAAATTCTATTTCAGAAATTATCGGAATATTTTGAGCATCTAATTTTTGAAAAATTTCCGATTTTGGAGGAATTCCCGGACTTGTAACAGCGAAACTTGTTCCGATTATAAACTCGTTAGAATGTCCCCCTGTTTCTATTTTTATACCCTTTGACTTGAGTTCCTCAATCTTATCTAAATATTCCTCTTTAGGTGCTTTCGATTCCGTTATGTATACATTATACCCTTTGGTTAAGGCATATTCTGCAGCAGAAATTCCACTCTTTGATAATCCTAATATTAATAACTTATCTGACATAATTCAACCTATATGATGTAATTCAAAATAACTGCTATCACTGATAATATAAGAGAAACGATTGAAAACTCAATAACAATTCTTCTCTCCGAATGTCCGCAAAGTTCAAAATGATGGTGAATTGGAGACATCTTAAAAATTCTTTTTCCGGTTAGCTTAAAGCTTGTAACCTGCATTATCACAGACAGAGTTTCCATTACAAAAACTCCGCCAAATAAAACAAGGAGCAACTCGCAACGACTTAAAATTGCCAAAGTTCCCAAAAGTCCCCCTAATGCTAAAGAACCTGTATCACCCATAAACACTTGTGCTTTTGGTTTGTTGTATTTTAAAAATCCTATCAATGCACCTATTACAGTAGCAGACACTATTGCTACTTCATTATGTCCGCCCCAAAATGCAATCAATCCGCAAGCCAGAAATGCAGGAATACCGGTTGAAGCCGCTAAACCGTCAAGACCGTCGGTTAAATTGTATGCATTGGAAGCTCCCGTTACAACAAACACTGTAAAAAACGGATAAAGCCATGTTAAATCAAAGGTTTTAGAACCGAGAGTTATAGCAGTACCGTAGTGCTGCATAGCATATACAGTAGGGATTAAAGCTATCAAAATTTGTCTCAACAATTTACCCTTTGGGCTCAATCCTTTGTTTTCGTGTCCTTTAATTTTCAGATAATCATCTTGAAAGCCTGCTATAGTCATAAATAAAAGCGTTACAATAATAACCCAAGCTGAATCGTTCATTTGCTGCGCCATAAACAGTGTTATTATTGAAGCAATTATTATTGCCGAAATAATAAAAACACCACCTGTTGTCGGAGTACCGGCCTTTTGTGCATGAGCTTCAGGAGCTAACTCAAGAATATATTGCCCTATTGTTTTTTTCCGCAAAAAATCGATATACGGGACTCCAAATAGCAAACATAGCACCATACTCATCAATAAAGCTACTGCAAGCATTATCATAATCTCTTCCCTCCGATAGAACAATTTTACACCAAATAATTTAAGCGGTAAAGTGAAAAATGTAGGCTATTTTCAATATAACGCTTTCTATTGAATTATCTCAAATTCAAAAATGTTTTTACCAAGAGTTTTCATAGAATAATTTTGTGCAAAGCCTTTAAATTCATCAACTGCATTATCCTGAAGCAATTTCAATTTAATAGTTTTATAAGCATACCATTTTAGAATTTCCGGTAATTTATTCAGTGTTTCTGTTCTATTATATTTTAAATACCCATCCTGTACCATAATATATGCCAAAAATATTTGAGTATAAACTTTTATCACTGAGTTTACCTGCATTATGCTCCCGTTTTTACTATATCTATAATACAACCAAAAGATTTTTTGTGAAATTTCAACGGAATCATAAATGATAATATAAACAAAAACAATACCGCTAATAGCATTTATATACTCTTAGCGGCATTATAATTATTACAAATAAATTTATTTTAATTCTGCTTCAACTTTACCTAATATTTCATCCAAAACAGATGCATCTTTAATACCGCCTTGAGCAAAGTTTGGTCTGCCGCCTCCGTTTGCGCCTGTGGCACGGGCAATTTCACCAACTATTTCACCTGCATTAACACCGGATTTTACAAATCCATCAGTAACTTTTGCTATAACCATTCTTGGGCTTGCAAGTACAATAATACTTTCACCTAACTTAGATGCCATCATTTCTATACCGGCTTTTACTGCGTCAGCATCAATATCCTCGATTTTTGAAATAAATAACTTGCCACCATTGATGTCTTGAGCTTTAGAAATGAATGTTCCGAATTTAGAACGAGCAGCCTCAGCCTTTACTTCCGCTAATTCTTTTTGTAGTTCTCTGTTTTCTTCCTGAATTTTATCTACTCTGGCTTCAACTTCGTCATAATGCATTTTGAATTTTGCAGCGAGCTTGTCTATTTCCGCAGATTTAGCGTTCAAATACTTAATGGCTGCATTTCCGACAAAGACTTCTATACGTCTTGTACCTGCTGCGATTGCGCCTTCCGAAACTATTTTAACCAGCCTTAAATCTTTAAGTTCACGGGCGTGGGTACCTGCACAGAATTCTTTCGAAATGCATTCATTATTTTTAACTATTGAAACAACACGAACGGTATCACCGTATTTTTCGCCAAATAATGCTGTTGCTCCGGTAAGTCTGGCTTCTTCAATGCTCATAACTTGAGTTTGAACGGAATACCCTTCTCCTATCCATTTGTTCATCAAATCTTCTGTTTTTTTGATTTCTTCTTCTGTCATTGCACGTGAGAAAGTAAAGTCAAAACGCATTCTTTCGTCATCAACATATGAACCTGCTTGTTTTACTTCATCACCTACAACTTTTATTAATGCAGATTGAAGCAAGTGGGCAGATGTGTGGTGTACTCTAATTTCTTCACGCCTTGCTATATCAATTAGAGCCTTCACTTCATCTCCAATAACAACATCACCGTTCAATATTGAACATCTGTGAACGTATAAATCATTAACTTTAAATGTTGTTAAAACTTCTGCTTTAAAATGGTCATTTTCTAAAATTCCGCTGTCCCCGACTTGACCGCCACATTCAGCATAGAATGGAGTTTTATCAAGTACAATATCTACAAACCCTTCGCCTTCAATCTGTCCGAGAATTTTTGAACATGATTGATTTTCTGTATAACCTACAAATTCGGTTGAACCGACTTCTCTTTCCAGATTTGCATATTTGATATCACCTGTAACAGAAATCTTCGCAGTGGCTGCTTTTGCTCTATCCTTTTGTTCTTGCATAGCGACTTTGTAGCCTTCTTCGTCAACTTTTAAATCGTTTTCTTCAGCGATTTCCTTGGTAAGCTCAAGCGGAAAACCGTACGTATCATATAATTTGAAGGCATTTTCTCCATCAATATCCTTCTTATTTTCAATAAATTCTTCCAAAAGCTTGTATCCTCTATCAAGAGTTTTATTGAATCGTTCTTCTTCATTTTTAATAACTTCAATAATCTTAGCTTTATTTTTAACAAGATCAGGATAAGCTTCCCCATAATTATAAACTACGACATCAACCAATTTATACAAGAAAGGAAGCTCCATTCCTAAAATCTTTCCATGTCTGAGCGCACGGCGGAGTATCATTCTAAGAACATAGCTTCTACCTTCATTTCCTGGAATAACGCCATCAGAAATCAAGAAAGACACACATCTGGCGTGATCTGTTATTATTCTTAATGAGATATCTGTTTTTTCTGATTTTTTATAAGGAACACCACTCATTTCAGAAACTTTATCCAAAATAGGTTTCAATAAATCTGTTTCAAAGGTTGATGCAACGCCTTGGCAAACCATAGTAATACGTTCCAAACCCATGCCTGTATCAACATTTTTCTTCTCAAGAGGGGATTGATTACCTTCTTCATCTTGGTATAGTTCAGTAAATACAAGGTTCCAAATTTCAACCCATCTATCACATTCGCAAGTATCAATACCACAATTTGGATGACCGCAAGAATATTCTTCACCTAAGTCATAATGAATTTCAGAACAAGGTCCGCAAGAACCTGAAGCTCCAGGAGGACCCCAAAAGTTATCTTTTTTGCCTTTTCTTTTTATACGTTCAACCGGTACACCAATGCTTCTCCAAATTTCAAATGCTTCGTCATCTGTTTCAAATATTGTTACCCAAAGTCTATCTTTATCCAGTTTTAAAACTTCTGTAACAAATTCCCAAGCCCAAGGAATAATTTCTCTTTTGTAGTAATCTCCAAATGAAAAATTTCCTAGCATTTCAAAAAAAGTATGATGTCTTGGCGTTCTACCGACATTTTCTATATCAGAATCTTTTCCGCCGGCACGAGCGCATTTTTGACAAGATGTTGCTCTTGCAGGTTCATACGGGCAAGGCTGAATATTTAAAAATATCGGTAAAAACTGTAACATGCCTGCTGTTGTCAAAAGCACTGTCGGATTATCCGGTACAAGACTTGAACTCTCAACTACTGTATGTTGATGTTTATTTTTAAAATAATCTAAGTATAATTTTCTAATTTCATTACCTTTTAGCATAATTAATTTCCTCTTATATAAAATATAAAACTATTATACTCTAAACATAGAATAATTGAGGATATCCAATTCGTGTAATTTAAATTTTTCGCATCAAAAGACAAATTGTATCTGTGATTCACTTATAATCTTTGCCATTTTAGAAAATTACCACATCGCCCTGACGATAAATTATAATTTCAGAATTTTTAAATCCTGCAACCGTTGAAGCTCTTCCTTGTGCATTAGCTCCATAATCTTCTATTACCATATCAACTTTACTGCCAATACAATTTTGCGCTTCTTCATAAGTTAATGCTGCAGGCTCTCCTGAAATATTAGCACTTGTAGTTGCAAGAACTCCGCCTTCAATATTTTTACAAATTTCAGCAAATGTTGTATTGTTAGGAACTCTTATCCCTACTGTATTCAAGCCTGAAGTAATATAATCAGGAGTACTGTCTGACTTTGGAAGAACAAGAGTCAATGCCCCTGGAAAATGTTTTTTTATGAGTTTTTGTGCTTCTTTTCCTATAGGCTGTTTAACATATTCTATCAAAGGATAAATATCATGACTCATTAAAATAAGTGGTTTTTTAGTCTCCCTGTGTTTAATTTCATATATTTTTTTTACGGCTTTTTCGTTAGTCGGAAAACACCCGATTCCCCAAACTGTGTCTGTCACAAAAGCTATTACCCCGCCGTTTTTAAGTAACGAATTTATTGTATCAAATTTGCCCATCAATTTATCACCTATTCACTTATTAACTTTTATAATATAATATCAATGTAAAAAATAAAAGGAGAAAAAAGATGGTTCAACAATTTGCTAATCAGGGACCGCAGAAAACAAGAATGGCTGTAATACTTTTTTTAAAAGGTTCTGCTACTCCTGTTGTAATGTATTTTGATAATCCGCAAGCAGTTTATGCAGAACTGAAACAACTTATGAAAAGTCCGACTCCGGTTTTGGTTGAAAAAGAACCTATAGGTCCAATTAAAAAGTTATGCTTTGTATCAACTCAAATTGCGGGACTTCTTTTACAGGAAGAGCCTTATGTCTGATAATAAATACTTAGTTGCAATAGAAGACATTGAACTTGACGGCTCTTATGATTTTGAGTTTGAAGACAAAATTAAAGAACTTGAGGATTGTGAAATCAGAGCTGAGTTAGAATTCAAAAACATGGGAGAATTTATTTCTGCACAAGGTCATGTCGACGGAAAAATTACTTTGGAATGTGACAGATGTCTTAATAAATTTTGCCACACGTTAAATTTTGATATTGATGAAACATTTGCAAAAAAATCTTTATATGAAGATTACGGTCAGGAACTGGAACTCTCTAACAGCCAATTTATCACTGATTTAGAAGGTGCAGAAGAAATTGATGTTTATGACCTTTTGTATCAATCTGTAATATTAGCTTTACCAAATAAAAAGGTTTGTGGTATAAATTGTAATGAGGGGTATTTTGTATCTGAAGATAAATACAAACCTCACGACAGCAGAATGGATGTTTTTAAAAACATACAAATAGATAAAAATTAACCCGAATATATAGATAGTAAAGAAAAGGAAGGTATAGAAAAATGGCAGTACCAAAGAAAAGAACAGGGCATAGCGCTCAAGGCAAAAGAAGATCAAACTGGAAGGCAACCAAGCCTGCTTTAACAAAATGTCCGAATTGCGGATCAGCAGTTTTAGCTCACACTGTTTGTACAGCATGTGGAACTTATAAAGGAAGACCCGTTTCTAAAAAAGGACAAATAGAAGCTCCACAAGAAGAAGTTAAAGAAGTTAAAGAAGTTAAAAAGCCTAGAAAATCAACAAAAAAAGCTAAAGTTGAAGAAACTGCAGTTGAAGAAAAAGTTGAAGAAACAAAAACGGAAGAAGTTGTAGAAGAAACATCTGAAGAAAAGGCAGAATAAAAGTTAGTAAGAAAAAAGTTAATAAGTTAATAAGAAAACAACCTTATTTACTTATTAACTTGACTCTTATTAGCAAACAAAGGGGATAGAGTTTAATGACAAGAATAGCAGTAGATGCAATGGGGGGAGATCACGCACCTTTTGAGATTGTCGCAGGTGCAGTATGGGCAGCGGCAGAATATGGAGTTGCGCTGGAATTGATTGGTAAACAAGACCAAATAGAAGAATGTTTAGACAAAATTCAACGGGAAGGCTTTTTGTCACCTTGCGGTAAAATAGGTCAAAGCAAGCACGTAAGAGTAGATGTTAAATCTCTGGATATCAAAATTACTCATGCATCAGAAATCATTGAAATGGGTGAGGCTCCCGGACAAGCTATTCGTAAAAAGAAAAATTCATCTATTGTCTTAACTGTTAACGCAGTCGCTACAGGGAGTTCGGATGCTCTTGTTGCAGCAGGCTCAACAGGTGCTGCTATGGCATCAAGTTTATTCGGTTTAGGCAGAATTCCCGGAATTGACAGACCGGCAATCGCTGTAACACTTCCTACTATGAAAAAACCTGTTGTTGTAATTGATGGCGGCGCAAATTCTAATTGCACGCCCGAAATGCTTAAACAATTTGCTATTATGGGAAGAATTTTTGCAAAGAACGTACTGGACATAGATGATCCTAAAACAGGTATAGTAAATATCGGGGAAGAAGCCGGGAAGGGAAATGAACTTGCTCAAACAGCTTATTCTATATTGGAAGAAGAGAAAGAACGATTCAATTTTGTGGGTAATATTGAAGGCCGCGAATTGTTCTTAAATCATTGCGACATAGTTGTATGTGACGGTTTTGTGGGTAACGTTATTTTAAAAGTTACAGAAGGTACTGCATCTATGTTATTTAAGATGATTAAGAGTGAATTCAAATCTGATTTCTTAGGTATGATTATCGGATTGTTTGCAAAACCTTTCTTAAAAAGAATTTATCAAAGAATCAATTATGAAGAGTTTGGAGGCATGCTGCTTTTGGGAGTTAAGGGAATTACCGTAATATCTCATGGCAGAAGTAAAGCTTACGCAATAAAGAATGCTGTTCGCGTGGCAAAAGAAGCTGTAGAGACTCAAGTTAATCAAAAGATTGCAGAAAGTATTGAAGGCTAGAGGATTAAAATGACAGAAGGTTTTGTTCCGCTAAAAATAGCCGGAGTCGGGTATTGTGTACCTGAAACCGTAATTACTAATGAAGATTTAAAAAAACTTTATGATACATCTGACGAATGGATTTATACAAGAACCGGTATAAAAGAACGTCGTGTAGTATCAGGGAACGAAACTGCTATTGATTTAGGATACAAAGCAGCAAAAGACGCTATTGAAAAGTCAGGTATTTCTGCGGATGAAATTGATTGCATAATAGGCGCTTCTTCCGCACCGCCTCAGATATATCCGACTCTTGCCTGCCATATGCAAGAGAGATTTGGAATTAAAAAGAAAATTCCTGCTTTCGATATGACTGCGGCTTGTACAGGATTGATTTATGCATTGCAAATTGCAAGAGGTTTTATCGGAGCCGGAATATACAAAACTATTCTTATTGTAGCATCAGATAATAACTCCAAAATAACAGATTGGGAAGACAGAGGAACTTCCATTTTATTTGGTGACGGAGCCGGAGCTATGGTAGTAACAGCTTCTGATGACGGAATCGATGACATTTTAGCTATTGATATAAGCGCAGATGGCTCTATAGGCCAGCTAATACAAACAAACCTTCCTGGACAATGCTGCCCGCTAGTAGAACAAGCTGATGAAGAAGGTAACGGCAAAATAATCATGAATGGCAAAGAAGTTTATAAATTTGCAGTAAGTACCGTTCCTTCTTATGTGGAGCATTGTATATCCCTGTCAGGCATGACTTCAGAAGAAATTGATTACTTGATACCACATCAAGCGAACCAAAGAATTATAGAATCAATTCAAAACAGACTTAAATATTCTGATGATAAAGTTATTTCTAACATCAAATATTACGGAAATACTTCAGCTGCATCTATCCCTATTGCACTGGTTGAAGGTGTACAACAAGGAAAAATAAAACTAAATACGACAGCTGTTTTATGCGGTTTCGGAGCCGGTATGACTTGGGGCGCAGCCGTTGTTAGATTAAGAGAAGGCATTTGCTAAAAGATTTTATCCGTTATATGCTTTACGGATGGTTTCTTCGTTAGTATCTACTCTTTTAGCTTTAGCAACGGTTATCGAAATACCGTTATTTAATTTGCCGTTTCCGTTAGCATCGACATAACGAACATTTTCCAATTTTTTGATAATTCCGCCTTCAATGACATAATGAACATGATTTCCGTTTATCGCCTTAGTAGTGCAGTAAACCATAGGTTTTTTACAACTCGATTCCATCAAAATTCCGTCGCTTATTAATTTTTGCACATCAGCCTTTGCCAAATCATTTTGTCTGTCTATTTTAGCTCTGATATCAGATGTGTTTATTGCAACTTTTTCAGGCTCATATCTATGTGGATCTTTATTATAATTTGATTTGCTTGTATTCCAAGAACCATCAGAAGCAATATACCCGACAGCCTTTAGCTCTTTAATGTCTCCGTTTTCTATTATGTAATGAGTTTGATAATAACCGTTTTCATTTTTTGTTTTCATTACCATAAAGTAAACTTGTGAAGGGTTTTTACAATCTGATTTTACAAGAATGCCTTCTTTAATTAGTCCCTCAATGTCATTTATAGCCTTAATTTCTTTTTCTCTCATTTCTCTGATATCTGAAGGATTGACTTCTCTGTTTGCTGTATCATTTTTTACCATATTCAGAGTCTTAGTTGTACCGTCTTTCATTTTGCAATTACCTTTTGAATCTATTGACTGCACATTAACTAATTCTCTTAGTATTTCTTCACCGTCAATATTAACAATTGCATAATAGTGAACATTAGCAGCTGTACCATCTGTTGTGGTTGCATAAACACCGAGATTACCGATTTCTTTTATTTTTCCTGCTTCTTCAAGAGTGATTAATTTATCTGCAGCATTTTTTGCTTGCTTTAAATCATTAGTTAAAGTTTTTTCTCCAATTACGTCAGGAACGCTGTCTATAACTTGAGGGATCGAAATACCTTCACGCTTCAAGTCTTCTATAACATCATTATACGCAATATTATCAAAAACCTTATGTTTATCATCTGCTACATTGCAAATATATCCATAATCATTTTGTATTTGTTTGTCTAACATTTGAGATTTGATAATGCGACACATTGCATAAAGACGATTAAACGGTTCTGTTACAGCTTTTACATTTGCTGAACTGAAATCGTTATATGCTTTACTGATCGCTGAATTTAGTTTAGCGACAGCTACGGATAATTTTGGCATATTATATTTTTCTGTTAGTGATTCCGCTTCTTTTATAAGTGCATCAGCAATTTGTTTCATACCATCTTTTTGTGTTGTTTTAGTTCCTTCATCAGAAGATATATGAGATGCTAATATGTTAAACATACTCTCATTTGTATATCTGTCATTCCATACACTCAAGTTTTTCACAATATTTCTTGACATAGTCTTAGCTGCTTCTGCAGCCTTACCCTCTGATAAATTTTGATGAGATTGTTCTATTGATTTTCTGAGATTCTCATCTGCTTTTTTGTTGCCTAACGCACTTAAATTTGAACTGTATTGAATCCTCATCACTTTTTTAATATAAGCAGGAGAAAGCGAATTATATGCACTGACTAATGCAGCATTCTTTTCTTCTTCTGCTCCTTTTGCGTTCAAAGCATTATTTATCTTTTCTTTTTCATCATCTGTCAGTTCAATTTCTTTGCAGTTTTTAATTTTAATTAATAGACTTCTTATACCTTTATGAGGATCCTTTTCTTTATTTGAAAAAGAGGAAATGCCTGTTGAACCTCCCCAACCGCAATTGAATGCACTAAATGCATTAAAGCCGCCAAAAGAATTAAAGCCACCAAAAGCATTGAAACCGCCAAATATATCGAAGCCTGTTCCAAAGTTCCAATTATTTTGCGGCATAGTCCATATACTGCCAATATTTCCCATGTTGTTCATGATAAATGGGAGCGGCATTGAATCAAAATAATTATATGTTGAATCTGATGTCATTTGTAAAAATGTGGCGTAATTCATGTTCTACTCCTATGACATTACTATTGTATATATATAAAGTATATAAAATGGCAATAATTTTCATTTCTTCTACATATTGTAACAAAACTTAATAAAAACCTTTTGTATTTTTCACAAATGAAAAGACCGATATATAAACTATCGGTCTTGTATTTTTACAATCTTACATCTAAATGTTTATCTTATTAACTTTTAGGCGTAACTTGCGTTGTTCCGCCAAGTCCGAATAATGCCTCAAAAGCATCATCAAGTTGATCCAAATCGTCTTTTCCCCAGAAACGGTTCCAACCCCATCCCCAGTCGCTATTAAGCATTTTAAATTTTCCGTTTGTTCTTCTTTCGCATTTTCTGCATATACGTTGAGCTTCTTTAAATTCTTCTGTACTTTTTAAGTCATCCGGCACAGCATCTAACGCCGCTCTTATAACTTTATTAACCAATTTATTATCAAATTTACCATTATCACCGCTTTCAAGTGCTAGTTGTAAGAATAAGCCATTGCCACCTGTAGAATTAGAATAATATCCTTCTAAAAACTCTAAGACATTGTCCTTGTTTACGCAAGCCAGAGCATTCTTAACTCTTTCGTGCTCTTCTTCGTTGGTAATACCAATCAAATCTTCAGCACAATCATAACCAAGATCATATGCACCGTTATCTTCTTTGATTATTTTTTCTTCTGCTGTTTCTCCATTATTTGTTTCTTCTTCAGATTTTTTCTCATTAGCCACTTTTTTCTCTTTTTTATTTTCTGTCAATATTTGACTGTCAGAAATTTCTTCTACTTCTGCATTATCAAAACTCTTTCCTTTTGTATCAAGTTTGTTATTTTTAAATTCTACATCTGAAAGTTCTACAAACCTGTTATCTTTTACAACAAAGAACTGTTGTTTTCCATTTTCATCCTTACCTTTTGAAGCATAGACTGCATGACCTTCATAATCTGCTTTTATCTTATAAATAGAACCGGATGCAATCAATGAATTGACCTTATCCATAGCTTTCTTATAATCAACGACATTCTGTGCACTCACATTAAATGTTTCAACTTCTGAAGCAGGTTTTTTAGTTCCGTCATACAGCGTACAAGTTCCGTCAGCGGCTACTGATTTAACATTTTTAAGTTCAACCAACTGTTCTTCGCCATCAGAATCTTTTTTTATTGTATAGAATTTCTTTTCACCCTGTGATTTTGATTCATAAATATTAGCAACGGAAGATTTTTTTATGTGATTTTTTTCAATAAGAGAATTTACTTTTTCTTCCGGAGTTTCGCACTTATCGTCAATATCAGTATAGTTATCTTCTTCTATTTCAGATGCAGAAATATCTACATCCGGAATATCAGTAATTCCTTCTTTTTCCAAAGCTCTTTTGATATCTTCTTTTATAAAGTCATCACTGAAAACTTTTTGTCCGTCGATTTCATTCATAAATCCATATTTTTCTTTTATAGCAGCATTAACTCTTGCAGCTTCAGTCATTCTGATTTGTGCGTATAATGCGTTAAACGCTTTTGAAACCTTTTCCATAGAAGATTTACTTAACTTATCTCCTTTTGCAGCTTCAAGCGCATCACTAAGTGCTGTTTTAGCAGCTTCTAACTTTGGCATACTCTTATCATCAATAACTTCTTTTGCTTTGTTAATCAAGCCGTTAGAAAGATTTGTCATTGCTGTTTCATATAATACTCGTTCGCTTTTACTGCTAGGTAATTTTTCTGCAAGTATATCAATCATACTCTTATTATGTGACTGATTCCATAAGCTAGTATATTCAATAATATTTTCACCTATAGCCTGTGCTGAAGAAGCAAGTTTCTCTACTCGATTTGTGTTCTTTCCTTCTGTTTCTGTTTTTGAAGTATTCATATTTAATTCAGTATAAATATCTTCTAACAGTTTTTGCTTTGTTTTTCTGTCTTTCTTTTCAGCATTTGTTTCATAACTGCCAAAATCGTAACCTATGCTTTTAAGTTGCTTTCTGAAATCATCATCAGATGCTATGGCTTTTTTAAATAATTTTTTATCAGAGAAAGATTTATACATTTTCTGTAATGCTTCAAGCTTTTCTTCGTCTGTTTTACCTTCTTTCAGAGCCTTATTTATTCTTTCTCTTTGAGCATCAGTTAATAATGATGATTTGCCGTCTTTCTTCAAAGCTTGGTCTTGTTTAAGGATTCTATTAAATAAGTCTTTTAACTTTTTAACCTGCATGCCTGTTTCTGTTGTAGGATTGGAACTTCCGCCTTGGGTATTTCCAAATGAAGTTCCCCAGGGATTTGACATATCAAAATTAAATCCGTTATTACCCATCCCAAAAACATTACTCATACCAAAAATATTATTTCCGTTATTGTTATATTTAGCTTGTTCGAGAGCAAGATTAGGATTCAATAAACAATCATTCTGTGATGGTAACCCGAATGGGATTCCAAAACTTGAATCAGCAGCCGGATAGCAGTACATATATCTGGCAGCCTGTGTTCTTTCATTAGCAAGGTTCCACATCATATTTGCTTCATCCCAAGGATTATTACATAAAATCGCACTATTTGATGCAGAAAATACCCAGCCTTGCGGCAGTCCGAAGTTATTCATAAAAAATGGTAGTGGAAACATATTCTTTTCTCCCTGTTTTATCCCTATGTATATATATAAAGTTCTATAACCATGTAAAATTGCCTATTTCGAAATGTTTTCTTAATAAAACTTTACAATCAAAATATATAAAATTTATATGATTGTGATAAATTATGGATATGCTATAATATACATGTGATTGGAGGGAATATGGCAAGAGTTTTAATATCAATGTCAAATGATTTTTTAGATAGAGTTGACAGCATTGCTTCTTCTGAACAGAGAACAAGAAGTGAATTGATTCGTGAAGCTTTACGAGTCTATATCAAGCGTAACAAAATTTCCAACAATCTTAAAGCAGAAAAAAATGCAACTATTTTATCAGAACTTTTAGATTAATTTGTTATGATTAACCAAGATGAAAAGTACATGCGGCAAGCTATAAAACTTGCTTTAAAAGGAGTAGGAAAAGTTTCGCCTAATCCTCTTGTGGGTTGCGTTGTGTTGGATAAGTGCGGTAATGTAATTTCTAAAGGTTATCATAAAAAATATGGTGACAACCATGCAGAGCGTGATGCTTTATTGAAAGTAAAAAACAATGAAGCAGAAGGCGGAACTCTGTATGTCAACCTTGAACCGTGTTCTCATCAAGGTAAAACCCCGCCATGCACCGATATAATTATTGAGAAAAAAATTAAACGTGTTGTGTATGGTATGAAAGATATTAACCCTAAAGTAGACGGGATTTCTGTTCTTAAAAAAGCAGGAATAGAAGTTGTTGGCGGCATAATGGAGAATGAAGCAAAATTTTTGAATCGTGTATTCATAAAAAATATGACCAAAAATCTTCCATACATAGTTTTAAAAACAGCGACAACGATGGATGGCAAAATAGGAACAAAAACAGGTGATTCAAAATGGATTACGTCTAATGAGTCAAGGAAAGCTGCACGCAAAATACGTAAAGTATTTGACTGTATTATGACTTCTTCTAATACTGTAATTAGCGATAATCCGAGGATGGAACATAGGTTTAAATGCATATTAGATAAGAATAATCGTGTTCCTAAAGATTCTATTATTTATAATCAGGGAAAAGTTTTAACTATAAACAGCGATATAGGACTAAAAGACGGACAAATAGATTTATTAAAAGTCATGAAATTGCTATATAGTAAAGGAGTTTGCTCTGTTTTTGTTGAATGCGGCGGAACTTTGGCAGGAGCTTTGTTAAGAGAAGGACTTATTGATGAAATTTATCAATTTATCGGAGCGAAAATTCTAAATGACAATAATGGAAAGAGCTGCTTTGACGGGGATAACATATTAAACATAGACGATTCAATAAAACTAAAAATATATGAAGTAAAAAAATTTGATGAAGACATCTTAATAAAATCTACAGTTTGTCATACTCACGTTTGATTTCTTGTATATCTTGCCACATAAGCCATTTAGGACTACCTTTTTCACGAGAATCATTCCTTAAAAGATATGAAGGATGAAAAATTGGCATCAATTTTGCACCATGAACATTTTCACCACCTTGGAACCATTTACCCCGTATGCGAGTTATTCCACCAATATCACCTAATATAGATTGCACGGCAACATTTCCGCATAATAGTATTATTTTTGGCTTTATTATGTCAATTTGAGCTTTCAAATACTCCCAACAAGCTTCCTTTTCATTCGGCAAAGGGTTTCTGTTTCCTGGAGGTCTACACTTTAGAGTATTACAAATATAAACGTCCTTTTGCCTTGTAAGTCCCACAGAAATAAAAATCTTATCTAAAAGTTGTCCTGCTTTACCAACAAAAGGTTTTCCTTGCTTATCTTCATAAAAACCTGGAGCTTCTCCTATAAGCATAAGCTTAGAATTAGGCAAACCATCAGAAAAAACAATATTAGTTCTGGTTTCAACTAGCGAACATTTATGACAATCTAAACATTTTTTTCTGATTATTTCTAATTCTTCATACATATAAATAATTTTATATCAAAATTTTAAACTTTATAGCAAAAAAAAATTTTTCGTGTTTTATTATTTATATTAATAACAAAAGGAGTACACATGAACGTTTTAACAATCAACCAAAACACCAATTTTCAAGGGAAAGCAATTGCAAAAGGCAAAAAATGGACACCTGAATTAAAACAAGCCTTTGAAAATTGTGAATATCTCAAAAATTTTATGGATGGATATAACATTGTGGGAAGAATTTCTACTCGTAAAGCAAGCGGAAAGAATATTGCACACGAAAAAGGACAAACTTTATATAGAATCAAAATGAGTTTAGTTAAAGAAAGTTCTAAATTAGCCGAGTTTTTAGATAGACTGCACTTGCTAAAACGCGTAAAACTTACTCAAAGCTATCATTCCGAACAAGGAAACTTGGATAAAATCCTCTTTTTTATGACTCATGTAAAACAATCTGCCCGCTTTCTAAAGTCCGTTTTACATCAATAACTCTCTGATTTGAACTTCCTACCCAATGCAGCCTGTTATCGAGGAGTTCTTCCACAAATTTACCTTCCGCAACAACATCCAGTAACGCTATTTCTGGTATATCCATAATTTCTTCCCAAAGAAAACCTGTATAAAGCCAAATCGTCTTTTCCGGTAATTCTTCTCTTACACGTTTTGCTATTCTAAAAACTTCTTCTCTGTTAAACGGATGCAACGGATCTCCGCCGGAGAACGTTATACCGGTAACATAAGGTTTACCAAGTGCTTCAAACAGCTCTTTTTCTGCATCTTCATCATAAGGAATACCGCCTGTAACATCCCAAGTTATAGGATTTTGACACCCTTGACAATGATGTGTACACCCTGCTACCCATAAAACTACACGTAACCCGTCACCATTAAGCATATCGTCTTTTGTAATATTGTGATAATTCATTTTCCACATCTCTCCATAAGTTATTTAATAATAACATCTAAATCGGGGATTTGCAAAAACTTAAAAACTGTTAATAATATTTGCCAAAATAATTTTCGCAAAAGTTGATTTATTTAATCATTTTGGGTTATAAATATGGTATGAAAAAGTTATTGGGAGTATATTTATTATCCACTTTAATACTTTCACAAACTGCTTTCGGAATTGGGAGCTCCGGTGTTGTGACGCTTAATAAAAATGAAGTGGAGCAGCCGAAAATTGAACTTAATGACGGAACAAAGAAAATACAGGGTTCATTACTAATAAACAATTCAGAAGAAATAGCTAACATTGTAGAAAAGCAAAAAGAACATGATATAAAAGATTTGGAACTTTTATGGAAAGGTACCATTGAGAACAATCAAGTTATAGAATTTGCCCTGAAAAAACTTGCCACTCCAGAATCACAGAGAAGAATACATTCTTCACTAATGGCAAAAACTCTTTCCGCAATAATTTCTGGGGCTTCATTTGTTCCCAGCCTAATGGGTGCTAATTATGGTATTCAAACTTCAGCTTTCTCTGCCGGCAGGCTTGCTCAAGGACTTCTTAACAAAAAAAATCTTCCTCAAGAAACACCTTTGACCGATACAGAATTGATAGAACTTGCAGGCATGGTTGAAAATCTACAAGATTCGCTAATAAGTTCTTACTATAACTATAAAAACACACTTGGATTACTTAAAGACACACGCTCAAAAATGATTTTATATAGTAAAAATTATTCAAAAGCCATTCAAGGCGGAGATATACTTGAAATAGCGATAAATTCTTCCCTGTATGACGGCATGCGAATTCAAGAATTCAATTTGGAGCAATCCGCGAAAAAATATCATATTCAACTGCAAAGATTAGCCGGTAAACGAGCTGTTGATTCACTTGAGCTATATCAATATGATTTTGATTCAGTATTATATAAAGAAACTTCAAGCGAAAAAAAGAACGGAGGTAATAATGAAAAGAAATAAAATTATTACATCCTTACTTGCATTTATACTAACTGCAAACGTTTGTTTTTCCACAAATGCAGACAGCATTAAATATCCGAAAGACATTATGTACCGATTTGGCACGGCCGATGTTCCCGAATCAAAAATAGACAAAAGCAAGAAGATTGACGTGAGTACATCAAAAGCAGACGTTAAACATATCGCAAAAAAAGATGAAAAAAAAGAAAATCCGACTTATGCAGATTTAAGTATAAAGGCAATGGCCTTAGACATATCCAAATCAATAGATTTAGATTATAATGAAATGCTTGATGATTTATCACTATTATGGCAAGGTGCCGCAATGAAAAGTGATACTATAAAATTTGCCATATATAAACTTTCAAATCCTGATAAAGACAAACCGGACGAAGGAGCCATTAAAAAAGTTTTATCAACAATAGCGGGCATGTCAACATTCTTAGGTGCAGGTACAGGGAACCCGGTTTTGGCATCCGCAGCTCTTATTGGAGGGAATACGCTGGGCATAATGTCACAAGATACAAAAGCATTAAATTACAAATATACTCAGGTAACTGATGCAGATATGATTATTCTTGTAAGAAAGGTTGATGAACTTCAACAAAAAATAGTTAACTTGTACTATGATTATATGACGTCAAGAATGCTCTATGACATGTCGACAAAAATAGTTAACCAACGTCTGGATGTATACAAAAAATCTCAAAACCTAAAAAAAGAGGTTGTTATAATAACTGATACTTTTTATAGAGAAGCTATGGACGAACAAATAAAAGCTCGCGGGCAATATTTTGACAAACGCTCTCAATTGGAACAACTCGTCGGAAGCGATATTTTCAATCAATTTGAAAAAAATATTGATGAAAGACAATAAATTAAAGCCTTACGATGTTTACATTTCTTAAAATATATGTTAATTTGTAATAAGTAAAGCTGAGGATTTTGTATGTTAGAAAAGAATTTAGAGTTTATTAACAATCCGGATTTAGTTTCTCGTTTAAGAACTATGAAATTGGAAGAATCCAGATGGGACATATCGTATTGTATAGCAGAATCACAAGACTACGTAATTTTAAAAAACGAAATCCCGATGGACGATTTGAAGAATCCGCGCGAAGCCGTTAGAGAAATGCTCATCAATACTATAAAACAAGAAATGAATCCAAATGATATTATTGTAACATTCGGAATTGGTTTATGCTATTTGTTGGATGAAACTTTCAATATGTATCCGTCAAAAATATTTATTTATGAACCTGATACAAAATTATTACACTTTGTGCTTTCAAATGTTGATATTTCAGAGCACCTATCAAGCGGCAGGGTATTCATATACGACAATCAAGAAGAACTCTTAAAGAAATTGGAAGAGGTTTATTTAACAAAAGACAAAGTTGAAGTAGTCTACCTTAAAAACTATGCTATCGTGAAAAGTAACGAATTAATTGAATTCACGCAAAAAGTATACGAAGTTTGCAAAACGAAAATGGTTGACGTTACAACAATCTTAAAATATACAAGAACATGGTTATTTAATACCTTAAAAAATATCAGTACAATAAACTCAGGTAACGCATACAAACTTTCAGATTTAGAAGACAAGTTTGTGGGACAAACTGCGCTTATTGCAGCTGCAGGTCCGTCTTTAAAAGAAAATATTGAAAAAATTAAAGCAAATCGCAACAAATTTGTACTGTTTGCAGTAAATAAAACATTAAGAATTTTGCAAGAGAACGAAATCACCCCTGATTTTGTAGTTGCTCTGGACCCTGAAAATATAGCAGAAACGTACACGGGTTTAGATAATTCTATATCGAATACCAATTGTATAATGGATTTACGTTCTGAACCGGTGAGTTTATCAAAACCATTCAGAAAAACTTTTATTTCTTTTGCACAAAACGACTCTTTAATAAAAAAATTAATGCAATATAATCCTGAAATTTCCACATACGAAACAGGCGGCTCCACTGCCATAATGGCACTGGTAACAGCTGAGAGAATGGGATTTAGTAAAGTTATCTTTGCAGGTTTGGATTTAGCTTTTAAAGGCAATGAAGCGTACGCATCAGGTGAAACTGCTGCAAAAACAGGCGACGGAAACGTAATTGTAGAATCCGAATCTAATACAAAAGAGCTTGTAAAGGTTGTTTCCGTAACAGGAGAAGATGTTGAAACAAGAGGTGATTATGCAACTTTCATAAAACATTTTGAGTCAATTATAAAAGAATTAGATTTAAACAACGTCTACAACACAACTTCTTTTGGCGCAAAAATTAATGGAATGAAAAATGTCCAATTTGATAATATAGACTTTAATGTAACAGCAAATACAACAGCAATAATTTTAGGCGAAGTTCAGCCATTCAAAATACAGACAAAGGAATGGATTGAAGAAGAACTCGCTCTGATTAACAGAGTAATAGAATTATTATCAAAAGGTTCCTTTTCTCCAGCATTAATTTCTACAATTGTAAAATCATCTTTGATGTATCAATATTTACAGGCAGAAGTGCTAAAAATCCTTCAATCACCAAATGAAGAAAGTTTAATAGATAACTTCCTTAGTGAAACAAAATCAGCAGTTAAATATGTAATAGAAACATTACAAAAAAATCATCTTATATAGGGGAATTAATAAAATGAAAAAATTCATAATATGTTTAATTATTTGTTTTTTAACAACTATTTCCGCAAATGCTTCTACGAATATAAAAGTAGAAGCTACAGAACACTTTAGCACAGCAAATCCTTCAAAAGAGTTTGATGTAAAAATACTTGAAGATGTAAACGTACACGAACACGCTTTAAAAGCAGGAAGTACATTAAGATGTAAAGTTAATAAAGTTGTTCCTCCAAAACGCGGCAAACGCAATGCTTATTTTTACCTTTGCCCATACCAGTATGTTGACAATTGGAATATAGTAACCATACAAGAAGAATACATCGGTAAATATACAAAAAACGTTATCTCAAAAAATGAAATAAAAAATATTGATAAAGGTAAAGCTGCAAAAAAAGTAGTTTCACAAGTTGGCGGATTTTTTGTAAAGGGTTTCGGTCAGGGAATCTCACTTGCTGAAGGTATGATAAAAAATGAAGAAGGTAATCGCCTTGTTTCAGGAGTTCAACAAGTTTATAAAGATTCACCGTTATCATATGTTGAAAATGGCGAAGAAATTGAGATAAATCCTGGGGATGTTTTTTATTTAAAATTTAAATCCGGCGATTCCGACAAATATGACGACTAGTGTATAATATAAGTTGCATTATTTCCTAACACCTTGTCCTTAAGGCGTTTAAATCCTTTGCCGTAAATGTATTTCATCTGTTCAACAAGATTTTCTTCAACATCAATAAGATACATATCATGCACTATAAATTCTTTAATAATAAAAACAATACCTTTATTTTTTGTCCAAATAGTGCTTGTATCAGAAACGTCATTCTTTAAAGAAGAGACCTTTCCTATAATACCTTCAGAGTCATCCGCCGCTATTACAATCATTCTGCCGCCCAGCGACATCTCAATATCTCTGGCAAATGCATGCTCAAAAATCATTCCAAAGCGCGAATTCAAATTATCATACCCTACAATTCTTATTTCTACATTTCGGTTGTATGCTGCTAAAAGTTCTTTTTCAAAAAGTTTAAAATCTTGAGCCCAAACCTCCATGTATATTTCACGCTTTGCGTTTTGTATAACCTCAATAATTTTTTCCTGAATATTTTGTTTTCCTGAAAGCGTTATTATAGGTTCATTATAGTCTTCTTTTACATTAGGTAAATGCTTGTCTAAGAATTTTATTGCAGAATCCACTTTCTTTTGAAAATTAGAAGTTAATTGTTTTGGTTTAATAGGAGTATAAACAATTGGTTTATCGTTATTTGCAATAACTATGTTTTTCTCCTCTAAAACCTTCAAGGTATCATATGTCCTTGATTGCGGAATATTTGCAAGTTTAGCAACTTCATAACCGGTTGCAGGATATTTTTTTAAGAGCGCAACATAGACCTTTGCTTCGTATGTGTTAAATCCGATTTCTTTAAGTTTTTCAATCAAATCTGCCATAAATATATTTTAGCATATATTTGGAACTTGTTACATTTCTTTACAATTATGGCAATTTTTAACAAAAACATGACTTTATATATATAAGGTTAGTTAAAATTTAAGGTTAGGTACAAAAATGGGTATTCCTTGTGTTAATTCACTTCAAAACATGGAATATATGCTCTACGGAGGAACGTCAGGGCTTAACGCTAATTGCCCAAGCTATACAAACGGCTATCAGGCATCTAACTCGATTTTTAATAATTATGGAAATTACGGAATGTATGGGAATTATATAAATCCTAATTTTAACGGTTACTATAATCAAACAGGATTCGGACAAAATATTCCTACAAACTATTCATACCAAACAAATAACTTAGAACCTCAAATACAAACCCCTTCCTTCCAAAAAGGTTTAACTCAGGAAGATATGGACAAACTTGCGGACTATTACGCAAAAAATAATGCTCTAGAAGAAGGATTTATTGGGGCTGCAACCGGTGGTTTAAGCTGGATGGCGTTTGAACATTTACAATCAATTTTCCATCCGAAAAATGCTTGGAAAGGTATAAAAAAAGTTAGAGAAGTTTTTAAAGATATCCCGGAAGAATTTGCCAAAAAGAATGCGGCATTAGTACAAGACGCAAAAGTAGCAGTACAACAGACCTTTAGAGATACCGGCAAAAAAGGCTGGTGGTCAGGATGGTTAAGGAAATCGTTAAATGATCCGAAAAATCCTGAAAACATAAGAAAAATAAATGAATTACTTGATAAAATGAAAACAGCAGCCGGAAGGGGTGATGCTGATGCAATGGCTAAACTTACCCAAGAGTTACAAGCAACAAGAGGTATGGACGGTAAGATTGTAGGCGCTTTAACAGGAAGAAGAACTGTTGCTGAAAGATTAGCAGAAGCCACAAAGAATGGAAATAACGGAGCTTTAAGTAAAGTTGAAAAAAGTACCCAAGACCTTATTAAAATGAATGAAGCAGTGATAACTAATAATTTTGGCAGTTTAATTAAAAGCGCATTCAAAAAAGATTTTATAGGTTTTATGGCATTTGAAACAATATTCAATGCAGGTAAAATAATGACCGCATTTAAAGAAGATACAACAACAGGTCTTAAACAAACATGTCAATCTCTCGGAAAATCTACCCTTGGTGTATCAGGATGGTGCGTTGGTCGTGCTGCAGGAACTTGGGCCGGTGCAAAAATCGGTGCAACAATAGGCTCGGGCGGCGGTCCTTTGGGAACAATTGTGGGAGGATTAATCGGATTCACAGTCGGCTCAATCGGAATGTGGGCAGGACATAAATTAGGAAACTTGATTTTTGGCACTGATGTTTCCGATAAATTAGAAGCCAAGCAAATGGCAAAAAACCAAGAAGGTCAGGCTCAATTGCTACAATTTGCAGCACAGAAAGCACAAGAAGGTAAAACCGATGCAAAGACAAACCAAATAATATATAAAGCAATCAATACTTACGCATAATAATTTTTTCTTATAAAATACCTTATTAATTAACCTATTTTCCCCTTTATGTTAAAATCAGCATAAAGGGTTTATTTTTAAAGGGAATGTTTATGAAAAGTGATAATATTAAACAAGGAATTGCTAAAACACCACATAGAAGTCTTTTAATGGCGACAGGAGTTTCTAAAAGAAATATGAATTCCCCTTTTATCGGAATTGCAAGTTCTTTTTCTGATTTAGTCCCTGGACATATCGGAATGAGAGATTTAGAGCGTCAAATAGAGAAGGGTATACATTCGGGCGGAGGCCAAGCTTTTATATTTGGAGTACCGGCAGTTTGTGACGGTATAGCAATGGGACACTCGGGCATGAGATATTCACTTCCTTCCAGAGATTTGATTGCTGACTGTGTAGAAACAGTAGCAGAAGCTCACCAACTCGATGGTCTTGTTCTTCTATCCAACTGTGATAAAATAACTCCTGGCATGCTTATAGCTGCAGCCAGAATTAACATTCCTACAATAATTGTTACCGCAGGTCCTATGCTTGATGGTGAAAGCCGATGTGAAAAACTTTCCATGATTAAAGGTGCATTTGAAGCAATCGGGAAATACAGAAACGGAGAAATAACAAAAGAACGTTTATTAGAGCTTGAAGAAGCATCTTGTCCTTCAGCAGGAGCTTGTCAAGGGCTTTATACAGCAAATACAATGGCATGCCTTACAGAAGTTATGGGGATGAGTTTGCCGCATTGTGCTACTGCCGCAGCAGTTTCTTCCGAAAAACGCAGAATAGCTTTTGAAAGCGGTATGCAAATTGTTGAACTTGTCAGACAAAACAAATGTCCTAAGGACATTATAAACAGAGATTCTCTAAGAAATGCAATTATAGCGGACCTCGCGATGGGCGGTTCTACAAATTCATTCCTGCACATTCTTGCAATCGGAAATGCAATACAGAGTGAAACATCAACAAAAGAGCAAATTTCTCTTAATGATTTTGATGAACTTTCAGAGAAAATTCACCAGTTTGTAAAACTTGAACCGTCAAATGATATTACTATGACAGAGTTCCATAAAGCAGGCGGAATTAATGCTGTTTTAAAAGAACTGTTAAAAAGTGTTCCGGAATTTAAAGATTTAGAAGGAGTTTCACTTGAAAAAACTAGTAAAATTGTTAAAAACGCATACTCAGATTCAAGAGTAATTCATCCTTACTCCGAACCATTCACAACAAAACCAGGGTTAGGTATTTTAAGAGGAAATATTGCACCTGAAGGTTCTGTTATAAAGATTTCTGCTGTAGATAAAAGTTGTTATGAATTTGAAGGGGCAGCCAGACCGTTTAATTCTGAAGAAGAAGCGATGGAAGCTTTAGAAAATGATAAAATAAATGCCGGTGATGTCATAGTAATAAGATATGAAGGCCCTAAAGGCGGTCCTGGAATGAGAGAAATGCTGGCACCAACATCACTTCTCGTTGGCAAAGGACTGGGAACAAAAGCTGCGTTAATAACAGACGGAAGATTTTCAGGTGGCACACGAGGCATCTGCGTCGGGCATATTTGTCCTGAAGCTGCATGCGGTGGAATAATTGCCCTTATAGAAAATGGCGACAAAATAAAAATCGACATTAACAAACGTTCTCTGGAGCTTTTAATTGATGAAAAAACTTTGGAAGACAGAAGAAAAAATCTCAAACCTTTCAAAATTAAATCTAAAGGATTTCTTGGAAGATATGCCAGAACTGTTTCTGATGCTTCGCACGGAGCCATCTGATAATTTTAAGAGTATTTGTTGTAGAATTGAAAATGAACATGAAAAGATATTATTTACTAATATTATTACTATTTATTTTGACTGGTTCGGTATTTGCTCAAAGCTCGACCGGAATGAACAGATATCGCAAACACTCTTTGCCATACAAATATGACCCTTACTTTATAACTAAATTCGAAAATTGCCAAGAATCCGATTTCACTGATTGGACAGGAACTTATAGATATATCGTTATTGGCAAAGAAAAGAATTTTTGCCATTTTAAAACTCAATATAATCCTTGGCTGAAGTTTAACAAAAATGAATGGAGCGATTTTAAAGAATGTTTCTTTAATGATGCTCAAATGACAGAATTATCAAATGCCTTGAAAGAAGAAGGATATAAAAAAGAGCGGGAAGTAAATACATACGCTGTTGGACAGTACAGAATTACAGGAACAAAGGTGGAGTATTTATTAACTTCTTATGAGTACTATGGTGCTTGCAAGTTATTAAATAAAAAGACATATGTTAAAACGCCCAGACAATAAAAATTTGTGATATAATTTTTAAAGGGGTAGAGAAAATATTAGTCGGATACAACCATCCGACATCAGTAATAAGGAGAAAGATTAATGACAGAAAGAAAAATTGCTTTAATCACAGGCGGTTCACGCGGAATTGGTTTTAGCTGTGCAAAAGAATTGGCAGCAAACGGCTGTGATATTATTATCAATGATATTTGTAATGCAGAAGTTGCTCAACCTGCAATTGATGAAATTAAAGCATTAGGTGTAAATGCTTATTTCTATCAATTTGACGTATCAAACGATGCACAAGTTCAAGAAACTGTTGAAAAAATGATAGCAGAACATGGCAAAATTGATATTTTACTAAATAATGCTGGTATTACAAAAGATGGTCTATTTGTAAGAATGGATGCAGAACAATGGGAAAGAGTTATAAAAATCAATTTAGGCAGTGCTTATTATGTAACACACGCAGTTATTAAACATATGATGAAAGCTCGCCAAGGTTCAATTATTAATATGTCATCAGTAGTAGGGCTTCATGGTAACGCAGGACAAGCAAATTATTCTGCATCAAAAGCCGGTTTAATCGGTTTAACTAAGACTCTTGCTAAAGAATTCGGTTCAAGAAACATAAGAGTCAACGCGGTTTGCCCAGGATTTATTCAAACAGCTATGACAGCTGATTTAGGCAACACAGATGAATATATGAAGCTTATTCCGATGAAGAGATTGGGCACTCCGGAAGATATTGCAAAGGTAGTTAAATTCTTGGCTCTTGATACAGATTATGTTACAGGCCAAGCAATTGAAGTTTCAGGCGGACTTATTATATAAAAATCGGTTAAAATATATGATAAAAAGTTCCTGTATGCTACAGGAGCTTTTTATATTTTAAACTTCAAAGTTAATATATTTTTACCACTTTCCCTTTTATAAATAATTTCATCAGCAATTTTCTTTATCATAAAGATACCCAATCCTCCTATCGGCCTTTCCTCAGGAGGCAAGTTTATATCAGGATCAGGCTTTTCAAGCGGATTGTACGCAACTCCTTCATCTCTGAATTCCATTATAATGCTGCCATTTATGTTTTTTAATTCCAATTCAAAAATTCCGTTTTTATCAGCATAAGCATAAAAAGTTATGTTAGCAAATATTTCTTCCATGCACATATCTAATTTATTTGTTAAATCACCTTTTATATTCCATTCTTTACAAGCATCATGCAGCCATTCGCAGAGCATTTTATAATTCTTAAGATCAGCAGTCTGTTTATACGTTTTTATGAGATTTTTTGCTCCGTTATATTTAAATATTAGCATTGTAATATCATCACTCTGAGTAGCAGAATCTGTGAACGTTTGGAGCGATGCTTTAACTTTCTCTGTAATTTTGTCTGGCGTAGTTTCTTCAATATTATTCAAACATTTATTAAGTCTTTCTTCGCCGTATATTTCATTGTTTATGCTTGTTGCTTCGGTTATTCCGTCTGTGTATGTATATATCAAATCACCTGCATTAAATTCAGTTTCAAACAACTCAAAATCTGCATCCTCAAAGATTCCTAAAGGATAATTTGATGCCAGTTTAAGGTATTCGTACTTTCTGTTTTGTCTTTTTATTAACGGCGGATTATGCCCGCAGTTTATTAAAGTAACTTTCCCTGAAGTAATATCAACAATTCCGGCAAGCATTGTAACAAAAAAGCCCTGTTTATTTGTTTCACATACTTTTTTGTTTATATTTTGAATCAGTTCTTTTGGACTGCAACTCATTTGTGAAAAGTTATTTATTAATGTTTTTACTGTCATCATAAATAATGCTGCAGGAACGCCTTTTCCTGAAACATCAGCAATTAGAAACATAAATTTTGTTTCATCAATAAAAAAGAAATCATAAAAATCACCACCGACTTCTTTTGCAGCATCCATAGATGCAAAAATATCAAATTCTGTCCTGTCAGGAAAAGGAGGGAACACACTTGGCAGACTTGATGATTGAATAGTTTTTGCAATTGCCAGTTCAGAATGTATTTTGGCCCTTTCCAACGTAATATATTTAATATCTTTTGTCATCTTATCGAAAGTTGAAGCTAAATGTACAAATTCTTGCGGTTTTTCTATTTTAATTTGCACATCTTCACCTTTACCAATTTTATTGGCTATATTAGTAAGTTTGTCAATGGGTTTAATAATATATTTATTCATGTTGTAATATATTATTATTGGAACTAAAAACCCTATTAATAGCAATACCATCACAATATATGAGTAAAATTTATTGATATTTTTATACATTTCTGACTTTGGAATACATATAATAAGTTCCATTCCGTTACGCATTTTATTAACAAACGGAACATATTTTTGACCGTTATAAGTTATATAAGTTTTTTCATACAGATTATTGGCATACCAAGGAATCTCTTCCAATTTATGTCCAACAAGTTTTTCGCTGTCAAGATTCGGATCACTCGTTGCTATAATATAATCTTGCGCAGCATTTCCAAACAGAGCAAAACTGTTTTTTATTTCATTACCTTGCCTGTACATAGAAAACGTTTTTTCTAAAGGTTTCATTTTTGAAACCTTTTCTATAACAGAACTTATTTCCCAATCCACTGTCGCAATACCAACCAACTCACCGTCTACATATATTCCTGTTCCTGCAGTAACCATCATTGTGTAACTTCCTTGATTCTCATAATATGGTTTTGTCCATACAATATTGCGCTCAGGTGTTACTTCTGCAATTATCTGCTTATACCACCCTTGATTAGGATAATCATATTCCTCTCCGGAAAAATTTTTGTCTATAATAACTTTACCGTTCTTATCGTGATATGCATAAAAACAAACATATTTCTTTGATTTATCTATAATGTATGGTTTGAACCAAATCCCGCCGCCCAAACTGTCAGGATAATTTTCAAATATTCTTGCAATTACTCTATCTGTTAAATCATAACTCCTGTCCGTTCTGTAGAATAGCCCGCCTATTAAAGCTAAACCATTGAGATTGTTTTCAGCCTTCAACGCACTGTCATTTATTTCTTCTACAAATGAACCTATCGAAAACTTATAGTTTTGAACCATAAGTTGCTTTGTTTTCATTCTTGAAATTATTGTATGACAAGCAAATGCAGACATTAAAAATGCAAGCATTATAAAAGTAGCTATAATAACTTTTGCTCTTATCGTTTTAAACATTATTCAAATATTAAAAATTTATCAAATCCTACCATTCTGAAAGATGCCATTAATCCTTCAGAAACATTTTTTAGTTTTAAAACACCATTTTGAGCTTTTAAATGTTTATATAATTCCAAGACTACTTTAAGACCAAAACTTGAAATAAAGGTGATTTGAGAAAAATCTAAGATAACTTGTTCAATAATTTCATTTGAATCTTCTATTGCATCTTTGACTTTTGTGCCGTACTCTACCGCACTATCAAGGTCTAATCTGCCTGAGCCCAGAACATACAAAACGTTAAGACCTGTATTCTTAATACTAATATCCATATAAACCTCACATTCTACAATCTCTTAGAGAATTATCGCACAAATTTTTAATCTTTATATCATATATATATAGTATTTGATATGGTATTACAATATATTGCATTATCTGATAATCAAAGAATAAGTTAATTTCTGTAACAATTTTTTAACTTTATTGCAAAATTATCTTGAATAAGTATAATTTAAAAAGTAAAGTGTATTACACATGAAATAAGAGGATAGAAAACATGAGTACATTAGAAAAAGTAAAAAAAGTTGTAGTAGATCAATTGAGCTGTGACGAAGCATTAGTTACTCCTGAAGCTAGTTTCACTGCTGACTTGGGTGCTGATTCTTTAGATACAGTTGAATTAGTTATGGCTTTTGAAGAAGAATTCGGTTGTGAAATTCCTGATGAAGAAGCTGAAAAAATTCAAACTGTTCAAGACGCAGTTAACTACATCGAAGCTCACTCATAATTGATATTACGAGTATAGATTTTTAAGAGCGGGTGGAGGTGTTTGCTTTCGCCCGCTTTTAGTTAATGATAAAGTAATTATTATAAAAGTTAATAATATTACACTGTTTGAAATATCTTGATATTAGACTACTTAGGCACTTAATTACTCCGTCATTTATTTACTTGAAAAAGAGGTATTTATGTCAAAAAGAAGAGTTGTTATTACAGGCATGGGAGCAGTGACTCCTTGCGGCATAGGTTTAAATGATTTTTGGAAAGCAATGCTCGAAGGCAAAAGCGGAATTTCTACAATTGAAAATATGCCGCTTGATGGTCACGCAGTAACAATTGCGGCAGAAATAAAAAATAAAGATTTTAATCCGGAAGAATTTATTGATCCGAAAGAAGCAAAAAGAATGGATAGATTTACTCAATTTGCGGTCGTTGCAGCAGATGAAGCAATTGCTGATTCAGGCATAGATGAAGCCGACATTGATCCGTACAGAATCGGTGTTATAGTAAGTTCGGCTGCAGGCGGATTCAATACATTTGAAAAAAATCACCTTGTAATGATTCAAAGAGGTCCAACAAAAGGTTCGCCTTTTACTGTTCCAATGCTTATTGTCGATATGGCATCAGGAAGAATATCAATAAAGCATGGTTATAAAGGTGTTAATAAAGCTGTTGTTTCAGCTTGTGCTACAGGAACCCACTCGGTAGGTGATGCTCTCAGAAGTATACAATACGGAGATGCAGACGTTATGGTTGCCGGCGGATGCGAAGCAACTATTTCTACTTTGGGGATCGGAGCATTCACCTCATGCAGAGCTTTATCAAAACGTAATGACGAACCGACAAAAGCATCTCGACCATACGATAAAGACAGAGATGGTTTTGTAATGGGCGAGGGTGCTGCAGTTCTTGTTCTTGAAGAATATGAACACGCTAAAAAACGTGGTGCTAAAATTTATGCAGAGATTTGCGGATACGGACAAACAGCTGATGCACATGACATAGTCGCACCCGATCCGGAAGGAAAAGGGGCTCTTAAGTCTATGGAACTTGCCCTTGCCGATTCCGGTTTAAAACCTGAAGATATTGATTACATAAATCCTCACGGTACAAGCACAGGTTTAGGTGATATAGCAGAATCACAAGCTATTGCACAAATTTTTGGCGATAAAGATAAAAATCCTAACTTATTGGTAAGTTCAACAAAAAGTATGCACGGTCATATGCTTGGAGCAACCGGAGCTGTAGAAGCAATAGTTTGTGCCAAAGTAATTGAAGAAGGAATTGTTCCTCCAACAATCAATCTTGACAATCAGGATGAGCACGTTGCAAACTTAGATTACGTTCCGCACAAAGCAAGAGAAAAGAAGGTGCGCGCAGCACTTTCTAACTCTTTCGGTTTTGGCGGTCACAATGCTACTTTAATTTTCAAAGAAGTATAGTTAAATTAAAAAGGCGGTTTTGGCGATGCCAAAACCGCCTTTTTAATATCTTTATTGTATAATACTCATATGGTTGGCTTGGATTACATAAATAATAAATTTGATGTAATAGTAGTTGGTGCAGGGCATGCAGGCTGCGAAGCGGCACTATCTGCTGCAAGACTGGGATGCAACGTTTTATTATGTACGCTTAACGTTGACAATATCGCTCTTCAACCCTGTAATCCTGCCATAGGAGGACCGGCTAAGTCTACTTTGGTTAGAGAAATTGATGCACTGGGTGGTGTTATGGGAGAAGTTGCTGATGCTACTTATATCCAAATGAAAACGCTCAATTCTTCAAAAGGACCAGCGGTTAGAGCACTTAGAGCACAATCTGACAAAAAAGAATATACTCGCTATATGCGAAATATTATTGAATCTACTGATAATATTTGGGTAAAACAAACTTGTATAACTGATATACGGGTCAAAGACAAAAAAATTACAGGTGCAGTTGATGAATATGGAATTGAGTATTCTTGCAAAGCAATAATACTTACTACAGGGACTTCGCTGGAAGGTAAAATGTACGTTGGTTTGCAAGCATATTCAGGAGGAAGACTTGGTGAACGTGCCGCAATAGGTTTATCTCAGTCACTAAGAGAGCACGGCATTATTACCAAAAAATTAAAAACAGGAACTCCTGCTCGTGTTGATAAAAGAACTATTGATTATTCTAAAATGACAATACAGCCTGGGGACGAAAAATTAAGCTTTTATTCATTTAAACCTAATCGTCCGGTTCGCCAACAGTATCCTTGTTATCTTACAAGAACAAATGAAGAAACTCACGCCATAATACGAGCTAACCTTGATAAATCACCAATGTATCAGGGACTTATACAAGGTGTTGGACCAAGATACTGCCCATCAATTGAAGACAAAATAGTTAGATTTGCTTCAAATCCTTCTCATCACATATTTATTGAACCGGAAGGATTAAATACTTATGAAGCTTATATTCAAGGCTTTTCAACAAGTTTACCCGCGTGTGTTCAAGTAGAGATGCTTCGTTCACTTCCCGGACTTGAAAAAGCTCACATAATAAAACCTGCCTATGCTGTTGAATATGATTACGTCCCTGCAATTCAAACAAAACATTCTTTAATGTCTAAAGATATTGATGGTTTGTTTTTTGCAGGTCAAATTAATGGTACAAGCGGGTATGAAGAAGCTGCCGCTCAAGGATTAATTGCCGGCATAAATTCTGTTAATTATCTAAACGGCAAAGAACCATTGGAACTTTCAAGAGCCTCTTCGTATACAGGAACGCTTATTGATGATTTAGTTACAAAAGATATTCAAGAACCGTATAGAATGCTTACTTCCCGTTCGGAGTACAGACTTCTTTTAAGGCAAGATAATGCCGATGAAAGACTTACTCAAATCGGACACAGTATTGGTTTGATTGATGATGCTCAGTATCAAAGATTCTTAAAAAAGCAGTATGATATCAAAAAAGAAATTGTACGTTTAAATGAAACAAAACTCTCAGCAACTGATGAAGTAAATGGAGTTTTGGTGCAATATGGAGAGCATATAGATAGAGGCATCCGGCTTGCAGAACTTTTAAAACGCCCCAATATAAGTTATGAAGTATTTAGAAAAGTTGATGAAGAAACAAGTTTACTAAATTTAAGCATTGATATAACTGATGAAGTTGAAGTTCTTATTAAATATGACGGTTACATCAAACGTCAAGAAGCTCAGGTTGAAACTTCAGAAAAATTAGAAAAATACAGAATTCCTGATAATATTGATTATTCACAAATTAAGCATATTTCTACTGAAACCAGAGAGAAATTAGAAAAAATAAAACCTGCAAACCTTGCCCAAGCTTCACGCATAGGGGGAGTAAAACCGGCAGACATATCAGTATTGATGGTAATGCTTGGGAAATAATAAGACATTTATGCCTCAAAATATAGTTTTTTGTATATTTTTTGTTTCTTTAACGTTTATTGTAAATTTTTGTGAATATTTTTTACAAATCACTAAAGTTTTTAAGAAAAGTGTCGTTATATAAAAACGTAATAGATAAATCTTTACTATAAAAAAGAAAGGAAATTGATTATATTACGTTTTAATCCATCTAATCCTTGACCTATTCAACCAAAAACCACCACAAAAAAAGACATTCAGGAGACAAAGCCAAAAGATAGCACTGAAACAATAATATTTGACGGCAACAAAAGAAAAGAAGAAGGGTCTAATTCAAAACTTGACCTTAATGGATAATTTACAATACTGATAATAAAAAGCAGACCGATTGTTTATCGGTCTGTTTTTTATCTTTTGTCTATCTTACTAACCTTTTAATTGGCTCATAACTTCATCTGCAAAGTTATCGCTTCTTTTTTCAAGACCTTCGCCAAGAACGAATCTGTCAAAATTCAGAATTGATAATTTACCTGAAATAAGTTGTTCAATTGTTTGGTCAGGATTCTTAACGAATGGTTGTTCGATTAAGCATCTTTGAGCCATCAATTTGTTTACACGACCTTCAACAATTTTTGCTCTGATTTGTTCAGGTTTCTTTTGGAGGTCTTCTTTACCCATTTCGATTCTTGTTTCTTCTTCAATTACAGAAGCAGGAATGTCAGCCCTTGAAACGAATTCAGGTGCAGAAGATGCAATGTGCAAGCAAATATCTTTTGATAACACTTCATTTTTAGCATCTGTTAATAAGAGAACACCAATTTTACCGTTGTGAATATAAGTAGAAGTGTTGCCTTCGTATCTGACAAATCTTCTAACTGTAATTTTTTCACCGATTGACGCGATTTTTTCTTTTATCACATCTTCAACTTTTTTACCGCATTTTGGACAAGTTGTTGCAAGAAGAGCGTCAACGTCAGATGGGTTAGCACTTGCAACTAACTCTGCTAAACCGTTTGTTAATTCGATAAATTCAGCATTTTTAGCAACAAAGTCTGTTTCACAGTTAACCTCTATCATTGCGCCAACAGAATCTGATACATAAGAGCCGATTCTTCCTTCTGCTGCGATTCTGCCCATTTTCTTATCTGCAGAAGCGATACCCTTTTGACGAAGGACTTCCATAGCTTTTTCCATATCACCGTCAACTTCAACTAAAGCTTTTTTAGCATCCATCATACCGGCGCCTGTTTTATCACGAAGTTCTTTTACCATCGTAGCTGTAATATTCATTTATTTTCTCCTTCTTTTCATATATGTGAATAGTGAGTTGTGAAACGTGATTCGAAATTTATATGTGCGATTCACGTCTCAAGTATGCAAATTACACGTTAGCAGCTTCTGCTTCTTCAACACCTGCATCTGAAGCTTTAACAGCTTCAGCTTTAGCACCTACTGCTTTATTTTCTCTGAGTTGTTTACCTTCTAATACTGCATCAGCAAGTTTTGAAGTAATCAACTGGATAGAACGAATTGCATCATCATTACCCGGAATGATATAGTTAATTCCGTCCGGATTAGCATTTGTATCAGCTAAACATATAACAGGAATACCAAGCTTGTTAGCTTCTGCGATTGCAATATCTTCTTTAGCTTGGTCTACAACAAAGATAATATCCGGCAAACCGCGCATTTCCTTAATACCGCCTAAAGTTTTGCTTAATTTAGCAACTTGTCTGCTTAATTGAGCTTGTTCTTTCTTAGGTAATTTTTCTGCGTGTCCTGAATTTACAAAATCTTCTAATTCTCTTAATTTATTAACTCTTCCTCTGATTGTTTCGAAGTTAGTTAACATACCGCCTAACCATCTTCTGTTAATATAGTAAGCGCCTGAACGATTAGCTTCAGAAGCTACAACTTCTGCTGCTTGCTTTTTTGTTCCGACAAAAAGGACATTTCTTCCTTTTGCCGCATATTCTCTAACTGCGTCACAAGCTGCATCTAATAAACCTGTTGTTTTTCTGAGATCAAGAATATAGATTCCGTTTCTTGCACCGTAAATATACGGTTTCATTTTAGGGTTCCAATGTTGTGTTTGGTGTCCGAAGTGAACTCCTGCTTCAAGTAATTCGATAAGTGATGCTGTTGACATCTCAATTCTCCTTTTGTTTTTACTGTGTATCTTACTACGGGTTATATAGTCACATCGGGGGTAAATATAAGCACAATAATATACACATATTTATTGTATTTCGGCTTACATTTGTTGTTTCCGACTAGGGCGAACCTATCTGGCTATAAAACCATGAAAATAGTATTATAAACAGGGTTAAAAGTAAAGCGGTTTTTGGTAAATTCCCAAAAACCGCTTTACAAATTTTATAAACAAAACTAGCCTTGCTCAATTATATAATTCAAAAGTGTTCTGACGCCTGCACCTGATGCACCGGCAATCAGTTCTTTTTGAGGTTTTTCAAGGAAAGCTGTTCCTGCAATATCAATGTGTGCCCATTTAACATCTTTGACAAATTTTTGCAAGAATACACCTGCTGCTGATGCTCCGCCCCAACGAGAACCGGTATTCTTCATATCAGCAATTTCTGATTTTAAGCTCTCAAAGTATTCGTCCCAAAGAGGTAATTGCCAGTATTTTTCACCATTTCTTGAACCTACATCAATAAGCCGCTTTATAAAATCCTCGTCATTTCCCATTATACCAGCTGCATTTGAACCTAATGCGACCATGCAAGCTCCTGTAAGTGTTGCAATATCAATAACTTCATCGACACCAAGCTCGCAAGCATAACAGAGTGCATCTGCCAGAGTAAGTCTGCCTTCAGCATCCGTATTATCAACTTCAATTGTCTTACCGTTCTTGGCTGTTAAGATATCACCAGGCTTATATGCCTTACTTCCTGGCATATTTTCACAAGCAGCAATTAAACCGTGGACTTCAACTTGCGGATTAAATTCTTTTATTATACTCATTATACCCAATACGCAAGCTGCTCCTGACATATCATCTTTCATTGTAAGCATTGATGAAGCAGGTTTAATATCAAGTCCGCCTGAATCGAAGCAAATACCCTTACCAATTATTGCAATACGTTTTTTAGGGTTTTCGCAAGTATATTTCATATGAATGAATTTAGGTTCTTCCGCACTGCCTCTTCCTACTGCCAAGAATGCGCCCATCCCCATTTTTTCGCATTCTTCTTTATCATAAATTTTTGTATCCAATCCAAAATCTTGAGCAATATAAGCGAGTTCCGTTGGAGTTGCAAACTGTGCTGGCTCATTCGCAAGATTGCGGGTAAAAGTCATAGCAGCAGCTATTTTTTCCGCCTTTCTTACACCTTCTTCAGATGCTTGTACATAAACTTCTACAACTTTGTTATCTTTCTTTTCAGATTTATACTTGTCAAAACGATAATCTGCAATAAACGCTCCCATAGTAAATTGTTCCGAGTAATCAAAATCTATTCCTTCGAAAGAAAAAGCGACGCGCTTAGCTTCCATTTGCATAGCTTTTTTAACAGCCTTGGCTACAGCTTCTCTCATTTTATTTGGGCAAAATTCTTCTTTTTTGCCTAGACCTAAAACAAGAACCTTTCTAAATGGTTCTTTGCCATAAGTAGGGAGAAGGTATGTTTCTCCGAATTTACCTTTAAAATTATCTTGTTCGACAGCATATTCATTAGCTAAATCACTTGACGTTTTTTCTCCTTCAAACAAATTAACAACAAGAATATCTGATTCAACCGTTTTTGAATTTTCGACAACTTTGATTTCCATATAAAGCTCCTTTCTAACAAATAGATTATACAATGGACTCTTCCAGGTTTCAATCCGTTCAAGCGGGTACTAAATTTGTAATATTTTTGCAGTTATTTTAGGTTTATACTAAAGTTATTAAAGGAAGAATTATTTATGAAAAAGGAACTAATTTATTGTATTATTTTTATTGTTTTTTTATCCGGAAACACTCTGTTTTGTTTGGGTTCTAACAGCGATGTTATAGTTAAAAACAGCCTTTTTGCTCTTACAATTCCTAATGAATTAAAAGGAGTTTATGAAGTTCAAAAAGAGAAAGACAGAATTTCAATATTTCATAAAGATTCTAAAAAAGCAGGGTTCGGTGGTTTTGCATTTGGGATAAAAGCGTACAAAAATCCATACGAACACGCAAATCTTCCGGGAGGGAAAAAAATAGGTGAGCTATTAAAAAAATCTTTTTGGAACCGAAAAGGTACATTGTATGATGTAGTTTTAAAGTATCCTACTGATATTCAATACGATTACGCTAAAGATTCTGAAGTACCGGAATCATATAAAAAGTTATACTATTTGGGTAATACCGTAAAAATAGAAGGAAGCAAACGTTCTGCATATTTCAAAAATCAAGGAACAAAAGGTAAAGACTTATATAAAGAAACTTTAGCAAAGCATATAACCGCAATCAAAGAAAAGTGGGATTTTGAAAAATTAGAAAAGGAAAATATGAGTTATATGTATAACGTTTTAACCCACAGCGGGAACAACGTTTTGGAAAAAATCGGATATACATATTATGACGTAAATGCGGATGGTATTGAAGAACTTTTAATAGGTGAAATTGCAGATGGTAATTGGAAAGGTGTAATTTATGATATGTACACAATGGTTGACCGTCAACCTAAGCACGTTATAAGCGGTGGAAGCAGAAACCGATATTTTGTATGTGATAATGCTTTTGTATGTAATGAATATTCATCAGGTGCATTGGAAAGCGGTTTGAGAGTTTATATTTTAGTTGAAAACTCCACTGAGTTATTTCCTCAAGTCAGTTTCAAATACGACGAATACATGAATCCTCAAATGCCTTGGTACTTGTCATACGGAAGTGAAACAAATTATGAGCAATGGAAAAATGTATCTGAAAATGTTTATAAAGAAAGAAAAAATGTTTTTGAACAATACGAAAGATTCGAATTTACTACGCTAAAACAATTTGAAACAGACAGATAAGAATTGGTTATAAAAGTTATACTTATATAAAAATTGGCAACAAAAAAGGACTTTCTCTGAAAGTCCTTTTATATGGTGGAGTGCGTAGTCTTGGATGCCAGATGCTCTAGATATATTCATCTAATAATTCATCAATTTCTTCTTTTGTCATCTGGTCGATTCTTAACCCACGATATCTTTGAGTTTGTTTACCCGCGTGCTTAGCACCGCAAGTTCTATCGTAATCTGAAACTTTAACACCATCTGAACGGACATAACCACTAACGTGATATGTGCCTGCACAACCTTCAGGTCTGCTAACATTTGCAGCCCCACCGGTAGGATAACCTACTTGATGAATTGTTTGCTGCAAAATTTTAGGGAAATTACGTTTAAAAGATTTACTATCCATATGTCGATAATCATCCATATCGTAGTAATATATAACATTACCGTTTTGGTCAACATCCATTTCTACTCCAAGCTGAAATGGCAATTCTCGTTCTTTTGGTAAAACCGTTGTTACGAAATCTTTTACGTGAGTCACTCTATTTTGCCAACCTTGTAACCATTTTTTCTGTGAAGGTTTAGCTTCTGCATATCTATTGTATTTATCTCTCCTTAGTTGTTCAAATTTTTCAAGATTATCTCCACTTTTTTTGTATAAATCTTTGGCAACAGAAACACCCATGTTAACAGCTGTGTCAAAAACATACATTGCAAGTTGTGGATTTTCTATTTCATCTGCGCCGGATGCTTTATAATAGTTAACATAATATATTTCTTGCATTTCATCCTCTGTCATATACTTTACACTTTGCTTGGGTAAACCTTTAGCACGTCTATATGAATCATATGTAGTGTGAGTAATACCCTTATTGGTTTCTCCACCTAAATCATCTTTGTTATTTGAATAGCCACCTTCTCTTACTAAAACAAATTTGAGCATTTTGGGATATTCTTTGTCATAATCTATATCTAGCATAGAATCCTCCTAATAATTAATAACTACTATCTATGCAAGTCACTAATTTATCAAAATATTATATAATTCTTTTATGTCTAAAGCTCTTTTTCTTACTAAATCAGTTTTTAGACCCACAGCAGTATTTTGAAACATAGTACCTTGCTTCTCTGAAATAATACTTACTGCTTCAAATTCAGCTTCCTGATATTCTTTCCACTTAGACTGGGCTTTTAGGATACTGCTATAATCATCATCTGATGTAATTGTCTTTAACAGATTCAAATATTTATATATTTCTTTGTACCAAGCTTCTCTTGCTTTATATGTACACTCATTCATTCCTTGTGTTGAATCTTGTTTTGCGATACAATCCCTTTCAGCTTTGTCAATTGGGTGTAAATTTTCTTCAAGCTCTTCCTTTTGTTCTTTTTCTTGGGGTTGGGGTTCTTCTTTATTTAAACTTAATTCCTGATTTGTGATTTCTTGATTATTTGGTTGAGAAAATGTCTCGTCACTGTTTAAATTAGATTTAGAGCAGCCACAAGTTACTAAAAGAACTATTAAGATGTAAAGAGTAAGTCTTTTCATACTTTTATTATACATATTTCCAAATTTCACCTATGGATTGTTAAGAAAAATTTACATCTAAACCTAGAATCTAATAGAATAGAGTATTAGAAACTATTTTATACATTTCAATTGTCGTCTACTACTGTATTTGAAATAGTTTTTTGATGGACCATCATAATGCCAGAAAGAGACTTTTGGGTATTTGTCTCTGATTTTTGAGAAAAATTCGCTATTTCTGATTCTCTCTTTCTCTTAAACCTCGCAATATACTGGAAAAATTGGCATTAAAAAAAACGGCTTTTCGGCAGAGTGCACTCTGCCGAACAAAAGTGTCCTGTGGACAGTTTTGTGAGAGG
>CAMZGT010000011.1 GCA_947306495.1 uncultured Acinetobacter sp. | reverse complement strand
AGTTAGAGATTTTTAGCCATAATCCCCATAAACATTATATTTTAGCGGTCGGAAGCATTGTGATTTTAGTCGGCTCAAACTGGACGAAAATGGACTTGTAGCGGACTATTTTTTCGCCATTGTTTCGCACTTCAAATTCAGTAATAGTTGAAAAGTGCAATTAGTTTGAGATTTGCGGGTAGTTTGAGAAAAACGGAAAAGTCCGTTTTGAGAAATAATGTAAAAATATTTTTAATGCTTTGATAAAATTAAGTATTTTATTAGCTTAAATATTCTAATAATCTACCTTCATCAGCCGTTAACTTTGCAAGTTGTTGTTTAGTCAGTAATTCGGCTTCGATTTCTCCAACAATTCCTTTAGCTGCATAATCTGATAAGCCCTTGTAAGTAGATTCAAATTCATTTGGGATTCTTCTAAAACGAGCTGCTAATAGTTGATTTTGTCCTAAATGATTAAATTCATGTATTACTGTATGTAATGGGTGTTCTGTCGATAAAAGAGTTTTTGCCATCTCTCCAATAGCTTCTGTAACCTTATTATAAAAATTTTTTAATTGAGGATTTGCACAATGTTCAGCATCAACTTGCATTAATGATTGTAATAAATCCATACCAGAGCTTTGTTCAATCAATACTGTGGATTGTAAATTACTATGTTGCAGAGCTTCACCAGAATCTTCTAACAATTTTGAAACAATTATATTATCCGGAATTTTTCTACCTTGTGAAACATTTAGCTCAACTGCTTGTAAGATTTGGTTTGCACGTTCTTCATTATTTGCTAAATCAACAAATTTTATACCATACTTTGTGCGTAAAGTATTTTCAATTTCTGCAACTTTCGGATTTGTTGGTTCAACTTTTATTGCTTTATATATATCTAAGAAAGTATCATTTCTTCTTCTAGTAAAATCATACATTGCCTGCTCCACTTCAATAGGTACACCTTGTTTAAATTTTGCATTTTGTATATTTTTTGAAACAGTTTGAAATGCCTTTGTTAACTCAATTTCATTTTTTGCACTTGCTAATAGTAAAAATTCTTCTTGACTACAATTTCCTTGCATACTTGATAAAATATGTTTTCTTAAATTACCAAATCCTTTTTGAGCGATTTTGGGTGTAAATGAAGGCAAACAGAGCCATTTTGTATAAACTTCCGGTAAGTCCATTTCTACTTTTTCCATAAAACCTTTAAGTGCATCACTTAGTGCTTCAGGTGTGTCAGCTTTAGCGATTTCACTTAATTCTCGTCTGCTATATTTACTTGATAAATTTGTAAGCAAATCTGCCTTTTTATCCAATCCAATACTGCCTTTAGTTTTTGCCATAGAAGCTATCATAAAGTTTTTAAAGCAATTCATTTTAGCTTCCCCTTGTATATCTTGAGGTAATGATTTTAAAAGTGATTTTACATCTTGCCCGATTACTTGCATTGGATTTTCTGCTTTTGCAAAAATTCTTGCTTTTGGTAAATTTCTTTCAATTATTCCGACAACGGATTTGCCAACTGTTAAATATCCCATTATTTTCCCCTTATAAAATATCTTACATTTATATAAAGTATTTTTCTCTCCAAAAATTGCCTAAACATTACAAAACTTTTACAAAAAACTTTTCGTATTTCTCAAACTAATCGTACAAAAGACTCAAACTAGTTGTTCTTTTACAACAGGCCATTTGGTGGGAAGGGTTTCTTGTTGTATTTTAATGTCACTTTTGAGTCGGAAGTGTATATTTAAGTCCAGTTTGAGCCGTGCAGGTAGTTAGAGATTTTTAGCCATAATCCCCATAAACATTATATTTTAGCGGTCGGAAGTATTTTAATTTTATAATTTCAAATCGGACGAAAAGTGACTTTTTCTACTCATTTTGTTTCGCATTGAAATTTTGAAATCGCTTAAATGGCTATTGTGTTTAAGCAATAGCCATTCCGAAATGTCACTTTTGAAATATTTGCCTCAAAAAATTGCACCATACATTCTTTTATAATAAATTACACAAACGGATTAGAATCAAGTTTTCCTAATTTTACCATTTTTTCTGCTTGCTCAGCATAGCTAGTCATTTCTTTTTTGTGTGCCAGCATTACTTCTTCTATAACATTGGACCAAACAGGGTCCTTTTTATTAGCTTCTTGAATGAGATTTTGCTCTACTTCTTTCATCTTATTTGCAAGGTCAGACAAAAATTTAATAGCCTCATCCTTTTTTGTTTTTGGGAAATAATCCTTATTTATTATTTCAAAAGCAACCTTTATACCACCCCATACTGGAAGTTCACCACGTTTGAGTCTTAATTTATCTTGGTAAAAAGGTTTATATTGCATAATGTCTACAAAAGCATCTGCAGAACCTAAATCTTTTATTAATGAACCAAACCTATCAGCTGTTTCTCTCAAAACTTGCTCTTTTACCTGAACCATAGGTCTAACTACTTTATTCCCATTTAATCCTAAACCAATTAATTGAATGTTATTCATACTAATATGCCTTTCATAATTTGTAATATAACTACACATGCATATAAAAACAAAAAGTCTTTTAAAATTGCTCTGTTTATATAAATGAGTGTGCGGAAAAATTGACAAAATAGACATGATTTAGTCATATCTTGAAGAATTCGTATTTACAATTCTTAATATTTGGCTTAAAATTGGAATTTTGGGAATTAATTTTTGATTTTTCTTTATTATTTTTCATATAATCCTTGATATTTTTGTCATTTTTCAAGGATTTTTATATTTTTTCACACAGTGCGTAGGTTGGGTGAAACCCAACAAAAACAGAGTCTTTCAAGTTTTTTACCATAACAATTATCAAAGTTTTTGTTTTTTCTTCTCAAACCGACTGTTCTTTTACAATTATTTCAGTTAGTTTGATTATTTTCGTGTGTTTTAGTGTTTATAGTGATTTTAGCGGTCGGAAGTTTAAAAAAATAAAAAAATCAAACTGGTCGAAAACGGTCTTTTTTCGGTCTGTTTTTTTGCGATGAAATTCGTCTTAAAATCAATAATAGCTCAATTTGGCATTTAGTTTGATTATTTCGGTTAGTTTGATTATTTCGGAAAGTCCAATTTGAAATTCGAGTTTGTAATAACACACTCAAATTCATACAAAATTGTATTAAATCATTGGACCATTGTATTTTTTATACAATGCCATTACGTCATCAGGCAATCTTTTTCCTTCCATTAAGTCAGCAAATGCTTCTGCGACAAATTCTAATGGAGATTCTTGAGCATATGCGGATACTTTACCTGCTGTTTTTTGAATAGTTGGCGTATTCAAAAATTCTTTTGTTATATCTGATACTGGTAAATTATTATCCTTAAATTCTTCTACTTTCTTCATTGCTTCATAATTTTTTGCACTATATTGGTGTCGTAAATGTCCTAATTCATGATTTAAATTATGGTATAGAGAGGTAACCTTTTCTTGTAATTTGCCATTAATAACTTCACCATCAGATATACCTTGAATATCGCATATTAATTGCAATTTTTCTTTAAATGTTGTTTTAGTATTGTAATTATTCATTCTATTAATAACATCATTAACAAAATCCGTTCTGTATGCATTATCTACAATGGTAAATTTTCCATTATTGTTTTTAGAAATGATTGAACCATCACAAATTACACTGTTTAAAAATTCGTCAAAATTATTAAATGTTTTCATATTTACACCTAAAATATGACCTTCAAATTTTTTATTTGCTTTTACTGATGATGTCATAAGAAAAGGTGCAGTTATTTGTTTTTCATTAGAACTAGCAACAAACTTGGGATACGAAGTTTTATCAATAATTGAACATTTATTATGTACTTTTGTAATCCATTCATTAATAAAATTAATAACTTCTAAGTCGTGTATATCGTGATACATAACACCTAGTTTATCCTTGGCAAATTTTTGTGCTTCTTCAATTGTTTTAGCTTCTTTAAAATCAATATGTTTTACAACTTCTTTAGCTTGTGAACCTCTGCCTTTTGCAATTAGTCCAATCGCAAGAGCAGCCGCACCCAAAATACCTAAGCCTATTCCTACTTTTGCTCCATTAGACATTCCTGTTTTATTTTTACCGTTTATCTCAACAGTATCAGGCGGATAATCTTTGACAGGTGAAGATTGTGCCCTAAAATTAGTTTGCATTTTAGGTTGGACATTGTTATTAAAATTTACTGTTTGAATATTTGTACCTACAGACATAGTTTTCCTATATTCTTCTACTATTTATATAAAGTATTCTAAAGCAAAAAAATTGCTTAATTATGACAAAATTTTACAAACAAAAAATCCGGAATAATCAAACTAACTGATTAAAAAAATCAAACTAACTGTTCATTTACATATTTTTTTACCTTTTAACAGGCCATTTGGTGGGAAGGGTTTCTTGTTGTATTTTAATGTCACTTTTGAGTCGGAAGAAAATAGGTAAACTGTCATGCTGAACTTGTTTCAGCATCTTACCAGCTTGGCGTGTCTACTACATTCCGGCAAGCCCCTGAAATAAATTCAGGGTGACATCGTAGTCGGAAGTGAGTTAAAATATTTACCCCCAAACTACTCCAAAAGTGACTTTTTCTACTCACTTTAATTTGCATTGAATTTGCGTAATCGTTAAAATGGCTATTGTACTTAAACAATAGCCATTCCGAAATGTCACTTTTGAAAATCAATGTTAAATATTAATGAGGACCATACATATAAAAATCTGAAAATTCAGGGAATTTTGCAAGATCTACAAAACGACCTTGTTCTACATCCATTAAAAACCATTTTTCTCCGATTTTAACTTCATTCCACATATGTGACTCTTCCATTACTTTATCTGGGAAATACCATCCTCTTGCCATAGCAACATTTAATCCTAATTTATCTCCCAACACTTTTGCTAGAAAAGACTTGTGTCTGCATACCCCTGCTCCTGCTGCAGCAGTATTTTCTATTGGTATAAAATCATGACTAAATTGAGATACCCAGTGCGAACGACCTCTAGTATAACAAGAATCAACAAAATTATATAAAGTTTTAGCTTTTTGTTCTTCGGTTATATTTGGATTTTCAGAAAATACTTTTTTTAATTGTTCTACCATAAATTTTATGCCCTTTGACTCTTCGTTATAGTACAAAAATTCATGGTCATCAGGGCCATTTATATGAGTTCTAAACATTCCATTTCCATCAAATGATTCTCTACTCGGGCCATAGGCGATACGAAACCCATTTGGCAAAGGTTCTTCAATCCATCCTTTTTCTACAAACATTTCCGTTGAAGCCTTTGCTTCTGCAGTATATACCGGTGGTTTACCTGTTGGAGGCAACTTTCTATAACCACGTCCTCTCCATGGTAAAAAGTTAAATAATTCATCACCTAATCTAATTTCTTTAGTTTTAAAAGCTGCAACATCACCAGTAAGCTGTTCCATTTTCAAGCCGAGGGATTCTAATGTTCGCACCTCCATTTTTGGTGCGACATAAGCTTTTTTAGCAACTGTTTTTATTAATGGATTTAAAACTTTTAATCCCATTTAAGAATCCTCATTAATTCCAGTATATTTATATAAAGTATTTTTCTTCTTAAAAATTGCTTTTTTATTACAAATCTTGACAAAGTGTCCTGCATGCAGTACAATATAATTATGCAAACTTATGAAATTGAATATCTGAAACTTCCAAACGGAAAAGCACCAGTTACAGAATGGTTGAATTCTCTTGACGGAAGTTTTAGAAAACGCATAAACCAAAGAATATTACGCATAGAAGAAGGAAACTTTGGTGACCATAAAAAGTTATCGGAAGATATTTCGGAATTGCGTTTTGACTTTGGTAAAGGTTACAGAATTTATTACACAGAAGTCAACGGAGTTGTTGTGTTGCTTATCAATGGTGGTGACAAATCCGACCAAACAAAAGATATTGTGCGTGCTCAAAAACTTCTTGATGAATGGAGGTTATCACAATGAAAAATACAGGAAAATTTAACGAATATATTTTAGATGATTTAAAAACTGATGAAGATATAAAAGAATGGATAAATATCGGTTTTGAAGAATTTTTGCAAGACAATGACTTGAATGCTTTTGTAAAAGCATTAGAGTATGCCGTTCGTGCAAAAGATTCAATATTAGGAATGTCAAAAAAGACAGGTATATCAAGAAGTAATCTTTATGCAATTTTTAATGGCGAACAACAACCACAGCTTTCTACGGCATTAAAGATTATTAAAGAATTAGGCTATTCTCTAAAAGTTGCATAATTAAATGGGTTCGAATTCCATGGGCTCCGTCAAAATAGGTGTTAAAGAAGGTCAAACCGACTGTTCTTTTACATGAGAGGTACAAAGCACCGAAGAATCCCGCACTTTGCCTATTTTCTAAGGTCGGAAATGAGTTGACTCAAACTACTCCAAAAGTGACTTTTCTTGCACTTTTTTACTCATTTTTTGCACTATTCTTGTACCCTTTTTCACTCAATTGTAGGTTTGACTTTAGTCAACCGGAATAAAATCAAATGGGTAGACTGAAGTCTACCCATGCTGTTGATATTTGTTTACCATTCCCAATGTTTGTCACCTCATTTATGTGCACCAATTGCATATAATTTACGTTCAGCTTTTTCTAGTGCTTCTTGCGCATCTGCTAACTCACAAACTAATGAAGGCAGGCAGTGTTCAATATTTTCAATACGTTCTTCCGCGTATTCTGTACGCTGACCCTTATTGCGTCGCTCTATTATTAGTTCTTTAAGAGAAAGTACTTCATGACTTAAAGAGTTAATTGTATTTTTTAATTTCGTTACTTTATAATAACAATCGAAATATGTTTTAATTAATTCATCTGCATTTTCCGGTCGTACTCCATCAGAACGACTTGTTCCTGACGCACCATCAGCACCAGTAGCACCCGTAGCTCCACTAGCTCCTGGTGCATTTGCTTTTTTTTTTGAGCAGTCTTTCTTACGTCTGCTAAAAACTTTTCATACAAATTTCCATATCCTGATATTCCTGCCATTTTGTAGCTCCTTTCGTTTTTAATGTGTCTACTGTATCTTATACTTTTTTGTAGCGTTTCGATAGGTAAAAAGTATATACATTATGTAAATGAAAATTGAAACGCAGTAAAATCAACACTTTCAAGAAGTGGAGAATGAAAAAATGACAAAAATTTGGATATCAAGAAAAAAATGTAATTTCTAAAAGTCAATAAGAACAACTATTTTCAGCAATAATTGAAAAATTACATAATGTACATTATTTATACCTATATGTAAAAAAATATTGACATCATGTGATAACGGCAAAATTTCAAAAAACTTTAATAAATTTAAAAAATTTTTTTTAAAATCGTTTTAATGAAGTAATATCTTGAAAAATTCACCTTCACAAAACTTTACAAACGATTTAAAGAATTACATTTGCTGCTTGATTTATAAAAATTTCTTAAAAATTAAGAGAAATATCTACATTTTAATTATCAATTTCCCTGTTCACAATTCTCAAACAGACAGTACCTTTACACCAACTGTCCTTTTACACATACATGCATTAAACTTTCAATTGATTAAAATTAAAATTTGTTATATCATTCAATTGTTAAGGTTCTATGAACCACTTTGAAATAGCCTAAAAACATAAATAGTTATACAGTAGTAAAAATAGTTATAGAAAATGATAACCTCAAATGTTAGTGTAGCTCACAAATATGCGTATGCCAGAAATGAAGATGGACGTTATATTATCAAATCTTGCTTTTTCGATAATACGATTCCGTTAGATAAAGCTGTGTCTGAAATCAGTTCCGATAAAAAAGTTATAAGAATCCTATCTTGCTATAAGTATTATGTTATGAAAACTTTGGGTCAAATACAAGAAGATTTGTCAAATAGTAAAAAATTGAAAAATTTGAAAGTTAACGGGATGATAGATTTTGGTCAAACTGCATTTGTTTTTGAAACGAATGATGGTGATATTCTAAAAATTACTTCAAGAGATCATTTTTTAGGCAGGCAACCTCAGAATTTTGATTTGTCGGTTAAAGAGTATGACGAAGCTTTTCCTAAAAGTTTCTGTCATTATTATGTAGAGGAAAAAATTTCAAAGGATGTTGCATCAAAAGATTTATATTCATTAGTTGAAAAAATAAAAAAACAAGGGTATAAAATTGTAGATTTTCGAAGTGAACAATTCGGAAAAACAAAAGACGGAAAAGTTGTGCTTATTGATCCGGAATGTGCCAGAAAAAGCGGACTGCTAGGACTTTTTAAATACAAATTAGAAAAAATTAAATCATATTTGCGCATCATAGCAAAATAACAAAACGTTAATTGTACTATAAGTTTTTAGTATTATACATTATGTATTTGTCATTTAAGAAATATTAATCAAATTTTTACCTAATTTGAAAGCTTTTTCAAGGTCTTTCGGAAATTGCGTTTCTTTTACTGCTCTTTTGTGTTCTTCATCAAAAACGTTACAATCATATTTTGCATAATCACTAAATTGATAAGTATCGCAAACTTTTAAAGATTCACAATATCCATAAATCATTTTTAAATAAGCTTCGTTAGGGGATAAAATCGCAGGATAATTAAATTGTTCCAACATGATTTCAGGTATGTTCATTGTATAAATTAAACCGACAGGAATATTTCGAGTCAAGTTTCTCTTCCAACCGCCATTTTCATCTGACAGGTAAGTCCCTCCTGCAAATAACATCCTCTCAAGTAAATTTCTAAACATTCCTGTAGGGTATGAATAATATATAGGACTGCCGATAATAACGGCATCTGAAGCTAATATGCTTTCAAGAACCGGGCTTAATTCGTCCTTCCAAGCGCATAATCCGCCTAAATTAGCGCCTTTCCTTTTGCAGGCAAAACAGCTCATGCAGCCTTTATAATTTAAATCTACAAGATTAATATATTCAGTTTCCGCACCGACAGATTCAGCCCCTTTTTTTGCTTCATTTAGCAATTGAGCTGTATTAAAGCCTTTCCTCGGGCTGCAATTTAAAACAATAACTTTTTTCAAAACATCTCCTTAAAAACTTTTAAGACCATAATCTAATAATAACATGAAAAAGATAATTCCATATCATATTTGTATTCACAAAAATTATAATATCCGTTAAGTTATTGTGTAAAAATTTTTTTAACTGTTATATATAAGCATGAATTTTACCCAACGATTAGAAAAAATATTAACAAAATTTGGAGAAAACAATAGTCCTGCTGTTGTTGCAATGGGTATCGCAGCTGCTAAAGGTTTTTTCCGTCCGCTTTTTACAATGACAGATAAGAAAGAATCTTATGAAACAAAACGCTATACCGCAACAAGAGAAGGACTTACTGAACTTGTTGCAATTCCTGTTTATTATCTAAGCGGACTTGTGGCCGATTATATATCAAATAAACTTGCAGATAAGAAATATTTCATGTCAAAAAAAATGTACGCAAAATACATTTTTGGGGGACAGTCGGAAGACATTTGTAATGCAGTAAATAGAGCTGAAAAACTTGCACAGGAAAATTTGCCCAAGTTGAAATCAACAACGGCTTTTATAGGGGTTTGTGTATCGGCATTATTTATTATACCATTCGTATGTTCTTTAACTATTAAACCCATAATGAATAAAATAGAAAATTCTAAAAAGCCTAATTGTAGGCTGAATTTGGAAACCACTTTGAATAAGAATATGATTAAGCAACAACCACTTAAATCATATTATCCGGTATCAAACGGAATGAAAGTAGGTGGATTATGATAAGTGCTATTGCAAACGGACTTTCAAATTCTACATTGGCAAATATAACGCAAAATACCGCAGCACGGGTTTCTATTGAAACCACATTGAAATCAATAGGACGCCCCGGGTTTATACTTATAGATAATGATATAAGTGAAGATACAAAAAAATATGCATCGGCAAAAGAATTCTTATATCAAGCTATATGCCTAGTTGTGTATTTAGCTGTTATACCACCTATTTTTAAAAATTCATCTTACAAGCTTGGTAAAAAATATTTCGGAAAAACTCATCCGGAGTTTTATAAATTTAAAAATATGTCAGAATATCTTCAATATTATAAGTATGCAAGCAAGAATTTAAACGAAAGAAAAGAGTCTTTGACTAAAATAAAGCCTGATAACAAATTTATGCAAGATGTATTAAGAGAAGACTTATTATCAAAAGAAAAACCGGAAAAATATAATTTAATAAAGGGAACTGTTGAAGCGGGCACGTTTATCGGATCAATAATAGGCTTGGCGATACTTGCACCTCAGATAAGCCACCACATGATTCATCCTATAATGCGTTTTTTTAATTTTGAAAAAGATGTGCATTCGGAAAAAAACGTGTAAAAATCATTTTGTAATGAACCTGAAAATATTTTTGCCAATGGTATCCTGGGAAAATTTTTCAGCAAATTTAATAAATTCATTTGTAATTTTTTCATTTGGGATGTTATATGTTAAAGTTTTTTCTTTGTTAGACAAAATAAACTCTTCCATCTTTTTTATTCCTGAATTTGTGTATTGTTTTTTTAATCTGGTTGTGATGTATGCTAAAATTCCGTTGAATAATTTTTCGTCTGAAACCAAGTAAAAAGCAGGCTTATCAGGAATAAAATCAGTTAGTTTATTATAATAAGATTTTATTTCGTGTTTTTTTGCTAACGTTTCAGGTTTCATGACAAAAACAGCAGGCTGCTTAAGTGCTGATTGTACCAATTCAGACTTGCTTATATTACATAATTCTGCTGTCTTGTTAATATTGTTTTCGATAGTTTTAGGTGATTGATAGAATAGATTTGGTTGTCTTAAAGCAGATTTTATAAAGTTGCTTTTGCTGATATTTAACTTATTGCAGCACTCTTCCACATTATTATTTATATTAGCAGGTGATAAATAGAACAATTCAGGACGTTTCAATGCTGCTTTCAAAAAAATATCTTTATCTATACCAAGCAAATTTGCGCTGTTTTTAATGTTATTTTCTAATGTTTCGGGTCTTTGCCACATAAGAGTAGGAGCTTTTAACGCAAGTTTTTTGTATTCATTTTCATTTATCTTGAAAGTAGTTGCTCCTGTTTCCACAATTTTCTTAATTGTATCAAACGATAAACTTAACAAATTAGGTCTTTTTATTATAATATTTATAATTTTTGCTTTTGGTACTTCCATAAACTTTGCTATTTCAGTAATTTTATTAAATATTTTTTGTGCATCACAATAAAAAAGAGAAGGATTTTTTAAAAAAATTTTTACACATACTTCTTTGGGAATTTCTAAAGCTTCTGACAATTCTTTTACACTATTTTCAATACTTTCGGGCTTACCGGATAATAGGTATGGATTTTTCTTTGAAGCATCTATAAAATCATTATTCCGGATTCCAAGTCTTTTTGCTGAATTGTTGATATTTTCTTTTATAGTTTCGGGATTGCAATAAAAGAGTGATTGGATTTTTAAACAAAGCTGGATGTAATCTTGAACTGTCATATTAAGAATTTTAGATATTTCATTAACATTTTTTTTTAGTATTTCAGGTCTTATTACCAAAAGTTGCGGATGCTTTTGAGCGGCGTCTAAGAATTCGTCTTTTGTAATTTCCAGTAATTTTGCACTTTTACCTATGTTTATTTTAAAATTCTCAATATTCTTTTTATTTGGCAGAAAAGAAAGTCTGGTAACTATATTGAAAGCATCTTCCGTAGATTCTAGATTTAGTGTTTCTTGAATAAGTTTTATTTGTTCATTGAAGTTTTTTTGTGTAGAATTCGCTTTTTTTTGTAATTTTATTCTCCAGGAAAAATCGTACTGACTGAGAGTTCGTCTTTTAATGTTTAAATCATTCATAATTTCAGCATCGCTTTTATTTTGTTTTTTTAGCAATGCAACTTCCGACTCTCTTTTTGTAAGCTTTGTGTTTTCATGAGAGATGTCGTTTTTTTTAAAAATATTTGAGTTTCTTGTTGTGTCGAAGGATATTTTCATAGTATAACTTAATACATTTGTAATTATACAATTTATAAAAGTTGTAAAAAATTTTTTTGCTATGTTATTTTGTGTTATTTAAAGTTTTTATTAATGTATCAGTGATATCAACTCCGCCTGAAAATATGCATCTTGCATCAAGAATTGCATCCAGTCCTTTTTCTAACCTGACTTTTTCCGTTACGGCATGTATTCTTTGATACACAAGTTCTTCTTTTTTATTTCTAAAATCGTTAAAAGCAGCTTCTTTTGTTTTTAACTCTTCTTGAACACTAGTTTCAAATTTCTTTTTTTGTATCGGAGATTCAAGTTTATTAAATTCTGCTTCTTTTGCTTCAAGATATTTTTGAATTTCCTGTCCTTTTGTCTCTATCTCTCTCATAGAAGTTTTTGCGAATTGATAATTTTCAAAAACTTTTTCATAATCTATATATCCTACTCCACCGGCGAAAGCAGGCAGATATATACCTAAGAATGCTAAAAATAGTACCATTTTCTTTACAAATTTAGTAGCTGTCATATAAACCTCCTGTTCCAAATGTAAAGTACCCGCCTGTATTTCCGTAATGTCCCGGGTTAGTAATAGGTATGCCATAATCAACAGAGATTGGTCCAAGTCCCGGAATGTATACTCTTAATCCAATACCAGCTGTGATTGCACTAAGAGGTCTGTCATACAGTTCACTGGAAATAGTCGGATTAAATACTTTACCTGCATCCATAAAGAATGCAAATCTCATATTTTTAAGTATGTCATATTTAAATTTGTCGAACAGAGGGATTGGTGTTTGAAGTTCTGCGCTTCCCATTAAGAAAGACTCACCCGTACCAACACCGTTCATCTTGAAGCCTCTTATTGAATACGGTCCGCCTAAGCGAAAAGCCATAACTTCAGGCATATCTTTCCCGTGAACTTTCATACCGCCTCTGGCACCGAGCGAGAAAGTTGATTTTTTCGCAACAGGAAAATACTTTGTTACCCCGCCGGCAAGTCTGCCGTTTGTATGGTGTATATTGGATAATCCAAGAGCTTCTATATACGATGCTTTAGCTATAATACCTTCTCTTGGCATTGTATCATTATCAAGGGTTGAATATTTTACTCCCGGTGAAATATTTAGGAAAGATCCTCCCGTAAGCTCTTTTTCACGTTTAGAAAACGGAATTTTTGACTTTTTATATAATTCAGCAATTTTACTTTCGTCACCTTCCTTTAATTGAATGTGTTCGTATCCAATTCCTAAATTCGTTGAAAGGTTGTCATATCCTGCTACTTTATGTTCAGCGACAGCGTTAACTCCAAAACGTCTTTCTATTGCTAAAGGTACTTGATAACTGCCCAAATCTCTGTAAAATATTTTTGCGCTCAATGAGTTGTCTGCATTAATAAAATATGGTTCAAAGAAATTCAGTTCTAAATTGTAGTTCATCCTGTTTTTTATTGAAGCATCGCTTAGCAGTACGCCGGAACCGACCATGCCCATAAGGGAAACTCGCTGTCCCCTTCCCATAAAGTTCTTTTCGTTATAACCGACAGACCCAAATACGCCAAGTGCATTATCAATACCGGCCCCTATTGAAACATTGTTCGAGGATGCTTCTTTAACTTTGATGGTAACTGTATATTCTCCTTCTTTTTCTGTGCTTGGTGAAATATCTCGTTCTACATCATCAAATATTTGAGTGGCAAAAACTCTTGCTAAATCTTTTTTTACAATCTCTTCATTATAGACAGTTTCAGGTTGTGTTAAAATGTTTCTTTCTATAATATAATCTTTTGTTTTATTATTTCCTTCAAATACAATCTTATCAATTTTTCCTTCATTTATTCCAAGAATAAGTTCTCCGTTTTCGTTATCGTCAACGAAACTTACATTGGCCAAAATATATCCTTTTTCATGGTAATGATTATTGATTTTTTCAATAGACTCATTAATTAAACTAAGGTTTTGGGGCAATCCTTTTAAATTTTTCACGTATTGCATAAGTTCAATTGTTGTAAAGACCGTATTTCCTGTTATAGAAACATCTTTAACTTCAATGTTTTCTTCTACTGTAAAGCATAAATTAATCGTATCATCATCATTAAGCTCCGGTTCAACATTCATAATATCTGTAAAATATCCGAGAGCATAAATTCTCTGTAAATCATTCTGGAGAGTTGAGGAGTTAAATGCGGAGCCGTTTTTAGTCTGTATTGCAGCTTTTAAAAGCTCTTCTTTTATAAGGTTTAAACCTCTAAATTGAATTCCTGAAATAATTTTGCCTTCATAATTGATTTCGGGAGTATTATCTTCTGTTGCAGATGCGTAATATTCTTCGATGTTAGGAGAAAGAGTTTCTTCTTTAACCTCTGTATAAATATTTTCTGATTCTGTTGACGTTTTTGTGTAGGAGTATTCAGGTACGTATTGTGAAGGCGGGGCAAATGCATCCATTTCTGCAAATGGTGTAAATTCTTTTTCTTCCTCAGCAGTTTTGGTTTCAACAAATACTTCCGGAAGAGTTTGAGGCGGAGCAGGGAGAACGCTCCGTTTTCCGTGTTTATATTCACTTGGTGTCGGGATTGATGAAATGTCCAATATCGGGTGAGGGACTTTAGATGAATCTAAATATATTGAATTTGAAGCTATAGGTACAGGTTCAAAAATTTCCGCATATGAAAAATTTCGGCAAGAAAAACTTGCTAATATCGTAAAAATGCTAAAGAGTCCTATTTTTGTTAAATTTTTCTTTTTCAAATTATTTTTCATACGTTTGCAATTTGTATTCCTGCATAAGTTATATATCCGCTTCTGTTAAGGAAAGAATTGCTTGGTAAAATCCTCGCGGGTCATTTCTGGAGAAAGAAGTTCTATTTACATTTGTACCAATATTTACAGCAATGTAAGAAACTCCTGTCTTTGCATAAACTTCGTATTTTTCTTTAGCTGGGATATATTTGTGCTCTGCTCCCACAATAGAGGTTATGGGATAGGCAACAATTCCCGGGCTGCTTTTCGGGTCAGCACTATATTTACAATTTGCAAGAGATGATGATTTAGGGATTTTAGTCAGACTGCCAAATGCTATATACACTCTTCCACCCTGCTGATAAATGGCATTTTCATTACCTGCTTCAGTAATTATATTTGCTTGGAGGAAGAGGGTTTTAGTGTCTACAGAATTTGTTATAACTTTAAATTTGCTGCTCAAAGGTGCTTGAAGGTTTCCGGTTCTGTCAGTTATATTTGCAATAAGAACCGGACTTGTAACCGGCGTGATTTTTGTATATGCAGGAATTTCTAACAAAAAATCAACACTTGCCTGTTCTGCATTGCAAATATTTCCCCAAAATATAATTGTACAAAAAAGCAAAAGAGCTCTTTTTAAAAGATTCATCATCTCTCCCCTTATCCAAAACTAACCTGATATCAGATTAATCTCCTTCTCTCCCTGTCTATAGTATATATGACTATTGCATTTTAGCAATATGTAAATATTTGTAAACTTTTTTAAAAAAACTCTAAAGTTTTTTCGAAAAATGCCGTTATACATGCATATGAAAGGATAATATTTGCTCAAAAGTCAAAATAAAATTTCATCCAAATGGTGTAAATTTTAAAATCCAACTACATTAAACAGAGGATATTTATTCAAATCAGGATTGAAATTTTGTTACAAATCGTTACAATCGGGATAGGATATCCCAATAGAAAGAATTTTCATGAAAAAGTATTTACTCATAGCGCTAATGTTTTTTATTTGCACGTTTAGTTTAAACCGTGTGGATGCTTCTATGGTAATTTTGGATTATCAGGGTGATACTATTGTTACAACAAATAACATAGAGCGTTCTATACGTATAAACAGTGATGACGGTGCAAGTTATTACATTGCAATCAGACCGCTGGAGGATTGTGTTTCAAATTATGACAGGAGTGTTCAAATTCCTTTGAGGTATTTTTATATAAATAACACCAAACAGGATATTTGGTTTAATTATAATGAATACTCAAATGTATTTTTTGATGAAACCCTTGGTGTTCCGAGAAGTATGACAGCGAAAATTAAGGATTACGGTATAGTCCCGGCGGGAATATATTCAATTAATCTTGAAGTTCAGGCGACGGATATTGATACAAGGCAAATTGTTTCTACAACAGTTTTCAATATGCAATTTATTGTTCCGGTGCATCAAGAACTTAATTTGTATTCTGAAGAACCAAGGATAACAGTAAGCGGAAAAGATGCATTTACACCAAGGAAAAAAGTCCCAACCGAGTCTGCAACAATGGTTTATATAACTTCAAACACAGATTGGATTTTATCTATTGATCCCAGTGATTTTGGTGATACTAATGCAAATTATTATGTAAGGACAGTTTCTGCTACAGGGAAAGTGACAAACAGGCTTCAAGAGAGAGCTTTGATAACAAAAAACAAAGGTGAAATCATACTTGCAAGGGGAAAGGCTCCTGCAGTAAATGAGAGTGTGTCTGTTGAGTTTTCTGCTGAAAGTAAAGATGGAACAGTTATTCATGCAGGCAATTATACAAATAATATTAAATATATTTTAAGAGAAGGGGAAAAGTAATGAGAAAGAAAATATTAGGATTATTAATCGCATTCGGCTTAAGTATACCTGCATTTGCTACTATTACGGTATCTCCTACAAGATTGGAAATAAATGCTAATAAAATAAGAAATAATTACGTGTCTACAGCATTAGAAGTACGTGGGCGCAGTGATCAGCCGACGCGTTATAAAGCGTATGCAGGATATTTTACTATAAACGATAATGCGACAATGAATATGGCCGACAATAATCCTGATAATCCGCATGATATATCCAAGAAGATAAGATTTGTGCCTTCAGAGTTTACAGTTCCTCCGGGAAAAACACAAAAAGTTCGTGTAAATATTGTTGATATTAAAAATCTACCTGATGGTGAGTCCAGAGCAATATTATTTTTGGAAGATGTTCAACCGAAAGAAACTAATATACCAAATGCTTATGGTATAAGTGCACAGTTAGTGTTAAAGACAAGAATAGGTGTTCCTGTCTACGTTGACAAGGGTAATTTTAAGAAAACTGCTGAAATAGAAAGCTTTAACGTTGTTTCAGCTAAAGATGGGCAGTACACTGAAGTTAAAATTTTATCAAAAGGTAACAGCAAAATAAGATATGCCGGAAAAGTCCAAATTGTAAGCGGTAAGAAACTTCTGCATGAGTATCCGATAGAAGGCAATGTAGTTGGTGCAGGAAAGACTTATGTCGCAAAACAAAAAATCGAAACCGAAAATATCAAAGAAGCAGGTGAATATACATTGAGATATATGTTTACATACTTCGATGAAAACAATAATAAAAAGACAATAAAAAAAGACGCAACAATACAAATCAAGAGTGAAAAAATTTAAGTAAGAAAGGAAGGTACCCCACATGAGAAAATCAACATTCACAAAAGGTTTGTTTACAACGCTTGCACTTTCTCTCTGTATGACAGGTGCAATGGCAACAGTTACTGATGCATCTCTAAATGCAACAGTTCAGTACACATTAGGTGTAGACGATTACTTGAAAATTACTACAACAACACCGACAGTAAACTTAACAACAGCAATTGACGAAGATTATTCAGCTCTTTCAATTGAATCTCCCGGAATTGCACGTTTCCAAGTAATTTCAAATGCAACAACAAGAAATATTTATCTTCAAGGAAAAACGAGTGTAACAGGTGTATATTCGACTCTGTTTTCACAGGCAGGAACTGCTGATGATTTGTATTTGATATTCACAAAAGACGGTGCAGGTACAAGAGCAACTGCAGCAACAGTAGAAGCTGCAAAAGGAGCAACTCCTGCAGCAAGTGCAACAGAAGATACAATTTGGTTTAAGGTAACTGTTACAGCTCCAACACATGATATTTACCAAGAAAATTCAGGTATAACTGCAGCTTGGGATTCTACTGCAACAAAGGGACAAGTTATTTATACTATGAAGAACGGTACCGGCACATTCCAATATTCAGTTGGCGGTGCAGCAGGTGCATTCTCTTTGCATGATACAGCTGGTACATATAAAGCTCAATTGTATATGACAAATACAACATTATAAGGCAGATAAAATTGAACAAACGTAATTTATTAACATCATTAATATTAATTACGGCAGTACTAACAAGTACTGTAAAAGCATTTGGCTATGCGCAAGTTCGGCAACGGTTATTAACCATTGCCGAACCGGCTGTAGCTATTGAAAAACTTACAGAAAACAATGCCGGAAATATTGCTGTAGAAACAGGAATTCATTCAGGGTTGGGTGCGTCTTTTCAACTTCAAACGAATGATGATGACAGTGGATATGATTATATTCTAACAGCAACAACACCTACAACTGGCGGTTCGACATCTGCATTTACAAAAATCAATGATCAAACAGGTATAGTTTTTGTAAATGTTTCAGCAGAACCAACTCTTGATGATATTGACAATGCTAAAAACGGAAGCGGATTAAACAGGAATGTAATTGTTTATCCAATTAGCATGGAAATTGATAATCCAATGACTGTTGAATATGTTCCTAACCATGCAACATATGATAATTGTTGGCAAGTAAGAGTGAATGGTGGAACATCAGGGGTTCTAACACAAACAATAAACGGAACTCCGCTTGCAGGAACATATACTATAGGTCACGATGCTGCAGGCAGCTATCAAGCAACGATAGTGTTTACTGCGTATAGTAAATAAAATAAATTAAAAAGTTAAATAGAACATTGGCGATGGAAGCCAAAAATCAAATGGGCAATGAAGCCTAAAAATAAAAAAAAGAGAGAACTTTCCAGAAGGAAAGATGTATGTTGAATAGAGTGAGAAAAAACTTAATAATTGCGGTTTTGGCAGGCACAATGTGTCTGGCTTTGCCGTGTTTTGCTGAAGATTCAACAATCTCTTATATAACTATAAATGATAAAATCTATGAAGACGTAGAAATTATGGTTGGTAACAACCAACAAATATATGTGCCGTTTAAGCAGCTTGCTGATATGTTTGAAATAAAGTATGAAGCAAACCGTGTTGATAAGCATATAACCTTCATTTCAGCAGATGGCAAATCAGGTTCTATTTCTGCAAATGACGTTGTGTTAGACGGAGCGGTTATTCAGAAAAATCCGATATTCCTCCGTCAAGGCTTGATGGAAAATGTATTTAATGAGGCTTTTATAAGCACATCAACTGCAGAAAAGATTTTTGGAATAAAACTGGAATCAGATTATCTATCACTAACATTGAGCGCAGATGTTTCCAGAGATTTAAACATATTACATAATTCAACAAATGAATGGAATGAGGATAAAGGGCCAAAAGCTCACCCTAATGTTGTTTTGCCGAAGAAAAACGGAATAATTTCTTTAAACAGAATCGGACTTAACAGTAATATTGTAAATGATAATATGTCTACAAAATGGAATGGTTATAAAGATATTAATGACACTGTGTCAGGAAATACTTCTATAAGTGCTTTGGGTAACGCATTTGGCGGTAAATATCGAGCTGAAGCAAATTTGTTCCATTACAGACAAGATGCATTTTTCTTTGGTGGAGCCTCTGCTTCTTATATGAATAATTTTCATTTAAAAAAGAACGACAAAGATTATTGGTATGAATTGGGGAGGGTTAAAGGCCGTCGTGATGTTGATGCGGAAATAGGTACCAATATTTTTGGTGCACAAATATTCAACTATGAATACGACAAAGAACCCCCGCAAAAATTATGCGGATATGTTAAACCGACAAGCACTGTTCAAGTTTCAGTGAACGGTGAAGAACCGGTAGTTTTGGATACATATTCAGGTTACTGGTCGCTTGAAAATATGCCATTCCCTCAAAAAGTTAAAACAGTAAAGGTAGAAGAAATAAACGAAGACGGAACTATAGAAACTGTAAAAGAAGAGAAATATCAAATATATGGTGACAGACCGTTTGCAAAAGAAGATAGATACTCTGCATATGCGGGTGTTTGGGGTTATCAAAACAGATTATTCAGAGAAGGTAGAAATATTTATCGCGGTAATAATAAGAAGGTTACAGCCGGCGGTTATTATCAAAAAGGTTTGAAAGATAATATAACTTTTGAATCAAAGCTTACCGGTGATAAGATATATGAAAAAACTTCTTCAAGTTTAATATACAAAGTACCTACGAACGATTCATTGTTGGTCAGCGGTACACAAAAATATGTGAATTACCAAGAAGGTGCCACGACATTAAACAGCTTAGAATATGTAAATGAAAAGGATCATAATCTCAAAGCCAGAGTTACTGCAGGTGCAAGTATTGCACATGATATAAGAGAACATACAACAAAGCCCGGATATATGGCTAAAGGTACGGCTGAGTACACTAAAGATTTGGGCAAATATAAATGGTGGATATTAAATCCTAAATCGGCATTTTCAAGATTAGAGGCGTATCACAGTTCGCCTGATTTCTACATAGCAAGTTCTGATTCTACTTCAAATAATGATAAAACAGGAGGACGTGCTCAAGGTTCGTTAAGCTTCAATTCAACAAGTGTTTCCGGCGGGTACAATAAGTATTATTCTAATATTAATAATCACTATAGAGGGGGAACTATTCGTTTTGATGAATATAATATTAATGCATCAACAAAAGTTCCTAAAATAGCAGATGTAAGATACAACATATTTCACAAACGCGGTTCAAATGACTTAGGTAAAAATAAAAACTATAATTATGATTTTAATGTATCAAGAGATATAGGACGTTGGGCAAAAGTTCAAGGCGGACAAAGACAAAGTTTGTATAACACAAGATATTATCATGAAACAGCAGAGGATAGAAATTATTATTCTCGTTATAAAGATATTTATGCTCAGATAGATGTTCCTATTCCAAATAATAAGGGCGTTTTCCATTTAGGACATGATTTTACTAAATATAAAGGTGGCAAATACGAAAATAATTATAATATGTTTAGATTCGGATATACATTCCCAACGTGGAAACGTTTGACATTAGGGCTGGGGTGGGGCTTCCGTTACTACGGTCAAAGCGGAAGCGACTTTAATGTTAACGTAGGATATCATTCTAAGTCCGGACAAATGATGAATGTCGGTTATCAATATTCAAAAAACGGCGGATATTTTGTTGATAATATGTTCACACCGACAACAAACAGGCATTCTGTTTATTTTGTATTTAATGATGCTTTACAAATCTTCAATCACGGATTTAAGTCTGTTGGTGATGAGTTTGCGGATAAGGGTATATTTGAAGCACTTGTATACATTGATACAAATAAAAACGGTAAATACGACAAAAATGTTGATATTCCATATAAAAATATTCCTATTAAAACAAGTTGGTCAAGTGATATGCTCTATACGAACAGATGGGGCAGAGTTGCATCTGCATCGCTGCCATCCGGAGTTTATGACATTTCTCTTGATATGGATTCTTTGCCAATTACGGTTGCTCCGCTTACAAACGATGTAATTTCAAAAACGATTAAAATTGAAAAAGGATTAACTACTAAGTTGGAATTACCGTTAGTAAGTACTGTAGGATCTGTATCCGGTGTATTGAAAATCTCTGATGATTTTGACAGAAATTTAAAAATTACAGACTTTATTGTAGTTCTTCTTGATGATAATGGTGAAGAAGTTAATTATTCTACTGTAACTGAAAACGGAGAATTCTATATATCAGGTCTTGCTCCAGGTAAATACACGCTTAAACTTGATGAAAGGTTTATTGAATCATACGGCTTGGAGGAATTGCCAAACAGTTCTATAGACATATATATTCCGTTTGACTATAAAAAACCAACGGATTTAAGAGAGCAAAATCTGGAATATAGAGCAATGGCTCTCTAAAAAAGATTTCTATTTAACATATTACACATATGTGTTTGCTGCAAGAAATTGCAGCTTTTTTTTAGCTTGAAAACTATTTAAATATTAAAGAATTTCTGGTATTATATTGGTATAATTTTATGGAGTCGTTTATGTTTGATTATTTCAAAGGATATGTTTCGGATAAAAAGAGAAATTCAAAAGGAACTTATGTTACGGTGGATGTGTTAGGAATCGGCTATCTTTTGGAGGTAACAGACAGAGATTTTAGTTTAGTGGTTACTGATGACAAATCAGCACAAAAAATTTATGTTCATATGCTTCACCGTGAAGACAGCATGTCGTTGTATGGTTTTTTAAACAAAGAAACAAGAGATATTTTCCAAATTTTATTATCGGTATCGGGAGTCGGTGCAAAAATGGCAATTGCGCTGTTAAATGAATTTGATGCTTGTGATGTTATAAGTTTAGTAATTGACGGAAATTATAAAGAATTAACAAGAGCTAAAGGAGTTGGTCCAAAGCTTGCTCAAAAGATTATTCTGGAATTGAAAGATAGGCTAATGAAGACAGAATTACCAAAAGCCTCTGTATCGTTAAATCTTCCGCAAATGCAAGCCATTAATGATACTCAAGCTGTACTTTTGTCGCTTGGATATGAAGATAATGAAATAGAAGATGCAATCAAAAAGATTCTTCCAACTATTGCTGATGATTCGAATTCGGAAGAAGTTTTAAGAAAGGCTTTAACAACTCTTTCAATGTAAACAATTGTAACTTTTTCTGCTGCAACTGACAAATTTTATTTTTAGATGTTTTATCTATTTATATAAGCAGAAGGTGTGTTATGAATCTAAATTTTTATATAAATCCCATCAATTGCAAAAGCTTAATATCTCAAACATGTTTAACATTCAAATCAGATAAAAAAACTGATAATATTTTGGAAAAATCTCCTTACAAAGATTTTTTTGAATTATCAATAGGATATGTAAATGATACCCATGGACAAACGAATAATATGATGCGTATTTTATCCGGTTTAAAAGGAGATATAAGACTTTCGGCAGGTGATAACGACATAGGAGATGAAAAAAATTCTAAAATTCATAACGCAACCGCTAAGTTCTTAAATCTTGCAAAAATAGAAGCTTCTGCATTAGGAAATCATGAAATGGATTCCAGTCAGTCGGATTTAGTTAATTCGATGGATAAATTTAATGGTGATTATTTGGTTGTAAATATGGAAAAGGAAAGATTGGAAAATCAAAAATCTGAGGATGTGAAGAAATTTGGAAGAGCAGACGTTGCAGATTATATTAAGCGTTCCAAAATAGTGGAAGTAAACGGAGAAAAAGTAGGTATAGTAGGCGCATCTCCTGAAGATATGTTTGATAGAGTAACTCACCCTAATTATCACACAGATTGTAATATTAAAAAGTTAGATGATACCATTGCTGAAATTCAAAATGAAGTTGATTTTTTGAGAAAACAAGGCATTAATAAGATTATTCTTGTTTCACATTTAGGCCATAAGAGAGATGTACAAGTTGCCCAAAAAACAGAGGGTATAGATGTTATAATAGGCGGTCATACACATGAACTGTTATCAGGTGTTGTTGAAGAAGAAAATTTAATATATTCAAAAAACGGTGAGCCTGTTATATTAACAGAGGCAGGTAAAGACGGACGCTATTTTGGTCAATTGAATCTGATATTTGATAAAGATGGTGTTGTAGAAAAAGTTCAGAATAATATCGGAGAAACAGGTTTATTCCATAAAAATATGATTCACCAATATATATTTGATCAAGAACTTGGAATTCCTGAAAAAGTAGGTGTTGTAGAATCTGCTCCAAATCCTCCTAAAACTTTGATTGAAGAAAATCCTCATGCAAATTTCGTATGTGACGTAATGAAGGAAGAAATGGGGGCTGATATTGGTCTGTGGAATAACGGCGGTATAAGAAATTATTTCCACGAAGGAGAAATTGATTCTCGCGATATAAAAGACATAGCTCCTTTCTACGACAAAATGGCACTTGCTGAAATCACTGAGAAAACACTGGTAGATATGTTCAAATCAACAGTAGAAACTACCTACAAAAGTCAAGGATTTAAACCTGGATTGTTAGCTGTTTCAGGACTTAAGTATGCCGTAAATGAAAAAGAAGGTAAATTGTCAGGCATGAGCTTTATTGATAAAGATGGTAATGAAATTCCTATAGATATTGATAATCCAAGAGAAGATAAAACTTATAAAGTTGCAACAGATGAATATATGATGTCAGCCGGAGCTGATTATGCGGTTCTTGCCCCTGCTGATAAATGTTTGGAAATACTTCCTTATGATAAAGATGTTTTGACTTGTAACTATATCAAAAAAATGGGAAAACCTGTTGTTATTAATCAAACAGGCAGAATTCGCTTTGAATAAGTTTATAAAATTTCTTTAATGGTATCAGGTATAAAGTTAATTAAATCAGAAGCCAACACAGAGTATTCAGTTAGTTTATAAGATGCGATTTCACCTGCTCTTGAATGTAAGTAAACTCCCAGTTTTGCGGCTTCAAACGTAGTCATTTTTTGTGCAACTAACCCTGCTATAATACCTGCCAATACATCACCTGTTCCTGCTTTAGCCAGAGAAGAATTTCCGTGATTATTTACGAAACTTTCAATATCTGAGCGTATTATTGTTCTGTGAGTTTTTAATACGGTAATGCAACCATATTTTTCGCATAAGTCTAAAGCACATTTATCTAAATTTTCTAATAAATATTTTAGGTCAATATGTAATAGTCTTGCGGCTTCCATTGGGTGAGGTGTTATAATTGTATTTTGCGGAAGTTCTATTTTTTCAAGTTGGGCAATTATATTTAAACCATCAGCATCAATTATTGTGGGGATGTTATTTTTTCTTGCTTCAGATACAAAATTTTTAAAATCTTTTTTCGCTGCCCGACTTAGTCCAAGCCCGCACCCGATGAGAAATACGCCATATTTGTTGGCGTGCATTAATCCTTCTTTTCTTGTTAAATAAACGGCCTCAGGAAGAAATTTAGAAACTGAATCGATAACTTTATCGGTTGAACTAAGCGCTATAAGACCGGCACCAACTTTGTATGCTGATATGGACGATAAATACGCTGCGCCGATATAATTATCACATCCGGAAATATTAAGAACCTTTCCAAAAGACCCTTTATTTGAATTTTGTTCCCTATTAGGCATTTTATATTGTGACATATTATTACCTTACACAAAAATTAAAGATTTCGCCCCTCTCTCAAGCGGAGGGTATTCTCTTACACTTATTATAATCCGATTTGTCGGATGGCTTCATATACAGTTATGGCAACCGAATTTGACAAATTTAGACTTCTCTGACCTTCAATCATCGGAAGAGTAATTGCCGTATCTTGGATTACATATTCATGTGGAAGTCCTCTCGATTCCGGACCAAATACCAGAAAATCTCCGTCTTTAAACGTTATATCCGTGTATTTCTTTTTAGATTTTGTAGTAAGGTAAAAAAATCTTCCATTGGGAAACTGTTGATATAACTTTTCCATTGATTCAATTTTATGTAAATCAACATTTTGCCAATAGTCCATACCTGCGCGTTTAATATATTTATCTGTAAGTGCAAACCCTAATTTACCTACAAGATACAGAGATGCTCCGGTGCAAACACAAAGTCTTGCAATATTACCTGTGTTAGCCGGGATTTCCGGCTCATATAAAACAACATTAATTTTTGACATACAACTTCCTTCAGCAATATTTAGTATAATACAACAAAATATAATTTTTGTTGTATTAATTATTTTTATCTATAAATTTAATATGTCCCTTTCTTTGCGGCCAAAGAAAGGGACTAAAGAAACTCTTGGGGCTATAACTCCATTCGCTAAACAATTCTATGGCTCGGCCTAATCGAGTGAACTCGGTATTTCTTATTGTAAATGTAAAAAATTAATAAAAAACATTTACCATCCATCCCGAGTTCACTTGCTCAGGTAGAGTGTTACTATTGATTAATGAGCGTAGTTTAGTTTTGGCAGTTTCGTTGAGTTATCCTTCTATTACTCTTTTTGCTTCAATCATTACAGGTAACCCGCGTACCACACAAAATACTATCGCGACAACAGCTGTCCAATATGCTACCGACCAAATTGTATCAGCATATGCAATTCCAGGAATTTTTGCTGCTACTATTAAGACAAAAGCTAAAACTTTTGCTACTGCATAAGTTATTCTCATAAATCTTGAACCAGTAATCCATTTGCAAATAGGATTAACCTGCATACCAAAAGGTGTTAATCCTTTTTCCATAGCGGCACTTCTTATTGTATCGGTTATAAACCCTCTCGTAATTGCAATAAGTGGAAATAATATGTTTAACCATCCCATAACTGCGAACAGAATCCAGTAAGTATTTTCAACTATTCTATCGCCCATAATATCCAATAAAGCGCCGAATTTGGATTCTTCATGAAGTTTTCTTGCCACATATCCGTCTGCTCCGTCAAGAGAGAATGCAACAATGGTCAAGATTAAAGCCCATATGTAAGCATTCACATCCCCTTCAAATGAGTATATTAAATATACTGCAAAAAACATTACAAAAATTCTAAAAATTGAAATAAAATTTGCCATAATTCCCTCTATTAATTTTTATTTTAGATTCGAATAATGTTTTAAAAGATTAAAGTAATTAACCTTTCATTCTTGATAAAGCAAAGTCTTTTTTATCAAGTTCTTCTTTTTTAGAACCTAACATTATTCTTTCTGCTTCTTCTAAAATATTTACAACTTCATAGCCGTTAGCTCCGTCTGAACGAGCCTTTTGCCCTGTAGCACAGCAATTTACAAAATGCTGGCAAGCAAGCTTTAGCGGTTCCATTTCCAGGTAATCCAATGCAACATTCTGAGTATTTGCAGGAATAAAGTTGTCATATATTTTTAATTTATCATTTGGAACGCAATCGTCAAATATTGCCGTAGCTTTTGTTCCTCGAACAAGCAAATTAACATGCTTTTGCGGGGTAATCCAACTGTCTGAAATATGGGCAATCATACCATCCTCAAACTCTATTCCGAGATGAGTAATGTCCATAATATTATTTCTGTCTGAAGAAGCACCTATTGCTGAAATAACCTTGACGGGTTTTTTGCCTGTTACGTAGGCAACCATCGCAACGTCGTGCGGCGCTAAATCCCACATTACACTTCTATCATTCTTATGGTAATTAACATTTAATCTGTCGCTTTGCGCATAAACAATTTCGCCTAATTCGCCTTCTTCAATCAGCATTTTTAGCCTATTAACAGCAGGGTGGTAAAGCAGCAGGTGATCAACCATCAAAACAAGATTTTTTGATTCTGCGAGTTCCATAAGTTGTCTGGCTTCCTCTGCAACAGTAGATATAGGTTTTTCTACATAAACATTTTTTCCTGCTTCAAGCATTGTTTTAACTATCTTAAAATGAGTATGGCTTGGTGTAACTACGGCAACACCTGTTATTTCAGGGTTATTAATGATATCGTTATAATCTTTTGTAGTCTTTACGCCAGGGAATTGTTCCTGAACGGTTTTTAGAGAATCATCGTCTAAATCACATACCATTTCTAATGCATTAAGGTTGTAAAAATTTCGGACAATGTTTTTGCCCCACATCCCCATACCGATAACTGCTATTCTTTGATTGTTCATATAAAATCCTTCTCCCATAATTTATAGGAATATTATATTACAATGAAAATATTGAGTAAAGCAGTTTTATATTAAGAAAGTATTAATAATCCACTCTTCCTCTGGATTTTAAATACTCTCGGATTTGGTTTAGTGCGAATTGAATAATTCTGGTTATTCTGGATGGAGAAAGACCTATCATGTTTGCAATTTCTTTTGCTTGCATGTTTCTGTAGAACCGATATTCTACAACCGTTCTTTCTTTTTGAGGTAATTTTGCTATGGCTTGTTTAATAAGTTTGCTCATTTCAATGATTTCAGCTTGTTCATCAGGCATAGCCGAAGGGTCTTTAATGAAATCAAACGGAGATGCATTGTCTGTTGCAGCTGCTGCAAGTCCGTCTATAGACAAAATTGTTTCATAAACGGCTTCCCTAACTTTTGTCGGAGAAATAGAAAAACCCATATCTTCCGAATCGGAACTATTTTCTTCTGACATAGAATCAGAAGTGTAACCATCACTTCCTTCATCACTGTCACCTTTGTGTTTTAGTGTATACCATTTATATCTGTGTCGTAATTCATTTCTTATAGCCCATCTAACAGCAGTACCTATGTAAGCTTCATTATAACGTGCAAGCTGTTCTTCTGTTTTATCTTTTATTAGTTGTTGAATGGCAATAACACCTATACTAACCAATTCTTCATACTCGATCATATGGTTAGGTATACGTTTGTGCTCAACGCGAGCAACTTTCTGTACAATACCTACGTATTGATTAATTAAAGTCTTTGTATCCATCTTTTCTTATTAAACCAAACCTATTCTATAATACCTTGATTTTTTAAAGATTTATAACTCCACTATATGTATGAAAAATTGTTTGTATTTATATATGTATTTTGGTGTATAATTTATTTATGATTAAACCGGAATTGTTGATGCCGGCAGGCAATGTGGAAAAACTTAAATATGCAATTAAATACGGTGCAGATGCCGTTTATTTAGGTGTGGTAGATTTTAGTTTACGTGCTATGCGTAAAGGCGAATTGATAACTATGGAAAATCTAATAGAGGCAATTTCTACCGCACATCAAATGGGAGCAAGGGCATATTTAACTTTGAATATTTTTGGCTTTAATAGTGATATTAAGGCTTTAGAAAACTGCATGGATAAAATAGTCGAATCTAATCCGGATGCTTTGATTATAAGCGATCCAGGGATTATGCGACTGGCACAAAAATACATGCCAAATACTCATATTCATGTATCAACACAGGCAAACATTTTAAACTATGAAGCAGTAAAATTTTGGCAAGATATGGGTGCAACTCGCTGTATTTTGGCAAGAGAACTGCCTATAAAAGACGTTGCAGAAATCAAATCAAAAGTACCCGATATGGAGTTGGAGTGTTTTATTCATGGTGCTCAATGTGTATCATTTTCAGGTAGATGCCTGCTTAGCGATTATATGACAGGTGGAGAAAGAAAAGCAAATTCCGGAAACTGCTCTCAGCCTTGCCGCTGGAGTTATAAACTATTAGAAGAAACACGCCCGGGTGAATACCAAGAAATTATTCAAGATGAAAAAGGCACACATATTTTATCGACTAAAGACTTGTGCTTGGTTAATCATCTTAAAGAAATGATTGAAGCGGGGATTGATTCATTTAAGGTTGAAGGTAGAACAAAGAGCCTTTATTATGTATCAGCAGTAGCTAAAGCATATCGCGAAGCAATTGATGAAGTTTACAAAAATCCAAACACAGATACTTCCAAGTATTTTGAGGAATTATTAAAAGTAGGAAACAGGGGTTATACGACAGGATTCTATCTTGGAGATGGCGAGTACCCTGCTGACGGATACAGTTATGATATATCTAAGGGACTTGCAGGTGCAGATTTCTTATGCGAAGTATGGGGAAAAGAAGGCGAATACTATAAAATAAAAACTAAAAATAAATTCTTTAAAAACGAAGATATTGAAATAATCACACCTTCTGAAAAATTTGTAACACAAGCTACTGAGATTAAAGACTTGAAAGGTGAAGAACAAGAACTTGCAAACACTAATCACGAGCTTTTGGTCAAATTTACAAAAGAGCCAAAAGAGTACGAGTGGGCACTGGTAAGAACTGTCGGTATAAAGGGTAGCACGTTAGAAAAAGAAAGCTGCGCATGTTCATAAAACCTGATTACAATTTAAAAAACGTATATGAAATTGATTTTAAAGAACTTAAAGCACAGGGAATCAAATGTATAATGTTTGACCTTGATTCTACCGTTATGGTTTCAAAATCAGGAACATTTTTACCGGAAACTATAGAATGGTTTAATACATTTATGAATGATTTTGAGGTTGCAATTATTTCCAACAATTTTAACAAAGAATATATTGAAAACGCATCTAAAATAGCACCTTGCAGAGTAATTGGCGCAGCAAGAAAACCTAACCCAAAAGTTATGAGAGCATACCTAAAGGAGATGGGATTCGAACCCAAGGAATGTGTAATGGTAGGAGATAGACCGCTAACTGACATAGTTGCCGGGAAAAGGTTAGGGTGCAAAACTATTCTGGTTGGTTCAATTAACCCTAACGAAAATTGGCCTACAAGGTTTGTTCGAGCACTCGAGAGAAGCACAATAAGGGGATAAATATAGATAAATTTGTTGTCAGATTTGTAAATCTGACTTACAAACTAACTCCCAAGCAAATACCAGGAAAATAGTTTCAATGCTTTATCTAAGTTTTCTGCACAGAAACCAACTCGCAAATATCCTTCCATCTCCATTGTTTCCCCCGGAAGGATTGCAACTCCTGTTTGTTGCTGTAATTTGAAACAAAGCTCTTTAGACGGAATGTCTTTTTTGTACCTCAAAAGTGCTGTAGTCCCAGCTTCAGGCGCTATACATTCAACAAGTGGTTCGCCAGATACCCAGTCCATAAAGGTTTGCATGCCAGCCTGCGCCAACTTTAAATTCCTACGCTCTATTAAATCCCTGTTTTCTAAAGCTAATGCAGCAAAATAATCATCCAGTGCACTTACGCTTATTGTATTATATTGCCTTTGATGGTTAATTTCGTTAATCAAATCTGCACAAGCGCATATCCATCCGACTCTTAACCCTGGAAGTGAATACGTTTTGGACATACTACCAACGGAAATTCCCTTGGGGTAAATATCGGCAACAGATTTTGAATAATTGTTACCGGCTAAATTCAAACCCCTATAAACCTCATCTGATAAAATCCAGCAATCATTCTTTCTTGCAAGCTCAACAATAACCTCTAATAAATCATCAGGAATAACTGCACCAGTTGGATTATTAGGATTGTTAAGACACAATAACTTTGTTTCAGGTGTAATAAGTTTTGATAATTCTTTTATATCAGGCAGCCAATTGTTTTCTTCTTTCAAGAAATACAACTGAACATCAGCACCAAGTTGTCTGGGTATAGAGCAATGCTGCTGATACGTAGGGACAATCGAAACAACCTTATCCCATGCGTTAATCAAAGACAAAAATACAAGTTGGTTTGCCCCAATAGCACCATGAGTTATTGTTATATTATCAGTATTTTGATTTTTATATAAACTTTTTACAGCAGTTTTTAATCGTTCAGAACCTGTTATATCACCATAAGTTAGCGGTGTCTTGAAAACATCAAAGTTATTAAACCCTATAAAAATAGATAAATCCTCTATTGACAACGGCTTTATACAGGTAGTTGTTAAATCATACTTCGCACTTGCTTCATATTTATTCATCCATTCTTCTATTTTAAAAGGCTCTATTTTCATTTTATTTATCCTCCTTAAAACATAGTAAAGGAGGTCCGAAACAAGAACCTTGAGTATCAAAAATTCCTTCATTAACCATGTTATCTATAAATGATGATAATTCTTTTTTGCGCCAGCCTGAAACCGCTCCATAAAAGTTAGAATTAACAGCTGTCGCATGAAATTCGTTATCGATTATACTCTTGCTGCCATAGAGTATATTAGCAATTCCGCTTCTGCCGTATATGCCGGAAAATTCTTTAACACAATCTTTTACCAGTTTTCTTACATCATCATTGCTTGTTCTTGGCGTGCCGTTTTCATCAAAATCAAACAGCACTCCGTTTATCGGCTTAACAGATCCGACTTCCTGTAGTGATTGGTAGAATCGAGCAACTTTTTCATCTACCATAACTTTTTCCGGACCGAAAGATTTTAAGTACATACCATTCAATTTTCTGACTCTGCTCATTGCAACATAAGCTTGTCCGCGTTCAAAAATACGTGAACAATCAACAACAAGCTCATCTAAAGTCATTCCTTGAGATTTGTGAATTGTAATCCCATATGCGAGTCTTAGCGGGTATTGAGTCCTCTCTGCAGCAATTCTATCGTGATAGTAGTACTCAAATTTATGTTTTCCGATAGGTGCAACCACACCATTATCAAATTTTATTGTAATAGAATTTTCGTTAAACTCCTGTATAATTCCGCAAGAGCCGTTAATAAGTCCTCTGTTAAAATCCGTATTAACTAAAAGCATTACTTTGGCACCTTTTTTAAGCGGTAGTTCTTTGTCTGCTCTGCAATTTCTGCCAAAAATTTCCATTACATAATTTTCGTTTTCCGTAAATCCTTCATACACAGGTTTATTACCACGATAAACACCATCTTCAGCCTTAAATATTTTTACAGGTTCATTAATCATATTAAACTTAGCAAGATTGTACCTGTTTGCTTCTTCATTAGTTGAAAATATATGCAGCAAATCTGTTTCAAAAGTATCAAGATTTGTTTCTCTTGTTTTTAAAAGCTCAACATCTTCTTCTGTTAGGCAATTTGTACGCATGTCAGAAAGAGCGTGAATAAATTTTTCTTCACTTTGACGGTAGTTTTCCCTTAGTACAACATTTTTTAATTTCATATCTTCCCAAATAGGAGATTCAAAACAAAAATGTTTTTCAATGCTATCCTCTTTTTCAACAGGCGGTAATTGGTAAAAATCACCTATCAATAGAACCTGAATTCCGCCAAATGGCTCTCTGGAATCACGTATATTTTTTAAAACTTCATCTACATATTCAAAAGTCTCAATATTTAGCATTGAAATTTCATCAATCGCTAAAATCTTGCAATTTAGTATTTGCTTATACGTAGATACTCTTGTCTTAATTTTTTCAACAGTTTTGTGAACAGGATTTCTGCATAAACCTACCCCTGCCCATGAATGCAGGGTCTGTCCCTTAATATTAACCGCAGCTATACCTGTTGTGCTTGTTATGGTTAGTTTCTTTTTAAATTTTTCTTTAAGTTTACTTAGTATATAACTCTTACCTGTTCCAGCAAAACCTGTCAGAAAAACATTTTCTCCGTTTAGCAACAGTGTCAGAACTTTTTGAAATTCTTCATTTTCTTCTTTGTTGTTTTCTGTTTTTGGTTTTAAAACTTCAAATTCATCTGCATGTTTAAGTTCTTTATCAAAATCTATTTGGTCTATATTAGCAATTTTATATTCACATATTTCACCTTGAGAATTTATTCTTTTGAAAACTATAGGTTGTTCACCTTGTTTTAATTCATATTCCAATTTATTTTCAGAAATCCATTGAGTATATTTAAAACCGTGAATTAGTTTGTAACATTCTAATATGATTTGCGTTATTGCTTGAAATTTACGTCCTTCTTTGTTGGTATGAAGTTCAGAGATATGCATGGAAAAATCCTTAGCAAAATCTGCTAATTCTTGATAGTCAGCCTCCTCCGAAGTTAAGTACTCCAAAATTTTGATTGGATTAGAAAAACTTAATTCCATAAATTCAATTTATAATAAATGGTTTTATTTATCAACACCGTTGTCTTTAATTTAATTTAGTTTTATAATTATTTCAAGAGAAGGTTTTACGGGATGGAGAGAATATATCGCATTGTTTTATCAATATTTATTATGCTGTTTTGCGTTAAAGCTACAGCGCAAGATGTCTTTTCTCCATACGAACCGAATAAACATGAAGTTATTTTCAATCAGTCTACTTTTAGGGTAGATTCGATTGATCCTCAAGCTGTAACAAACATTAAAGGTGCTAATTATCCGGGACTAAGGGGTGCTAATCAGTTGGTTGTATACACTCCTATGTTTGGATTTAGAACCAATACAAATGAGTTTGGCACAGAAGCTGTAATAACGGGTGACACTGTCTCGTCATTAAGCGGCGCAGACTCACTTATTCCTTCAGACGGCTTGGTAATAAGCGGGCATGGAAGTGCTAAAAAATGGATAAATGAAAATGTTATGGTAGGCTCAAAAATATATATAGATACCGAAAACAAAACTATAACCTCTTACATTACATCTGAAACTTTCTTGTATTCTGCGCGAGCACGAATTGGGGAAGTTCAGGATATGATGGCATATTATGCACAAAATCAACAATCATATAATTATAGAAAAACTCAACAAAATATTGACAGAGCCAGAGATTTTATACAGCGAGCTGAACGTAACGGTGAAAATTCTCAAAGATTTGCATCAAAGGCTATAGAGTATGCTGATGCTGCAATGGCTACGGTTATTCCTTATAACGCTTATGAATTAAAAGGTGTCTGGATAAGGCCGACATATCACAGTATAGAAGAAATTACTTCCGTTTTGAACAGAATAGCTGCTTCGGGCATAAACAACGTTTTCTTGGAAACGTATTATCATGGTCAGACAATATTTCCTTCAAAAATAATGGAACAATACGGATTTATAAAACAAAATCCGGAATTTGCAGAATTTGATCCTTTAAGGGTTTGGATAAATGAAGCACACAAGCGTGGTATAAAAATTCACATATGGTTTGAATCTTTTTATGTAGGAAATAAACCTCCTGAAACAAATCCGAATTACATTTTAGCAGTAAAACCTGAGTGGGCAAATTATCAAAAAAGAAATGCTGATTCAGAAACAATACCTTATTCTGTATCGGAACATAACGGTTATTTTATCGATCCGGCAAATCCTGAAGTGCAGGATTTTTTATCTAACCTCATAAATGAAATTATACTAAAATACAGACCTGACGGAATTAATTTGGATTATATAAGGTATCCTCAGTCGCTTGCACCGAATTATTCCAATTATGATATGTCCAATTGGGGTTACACAAAATTTGCCAGAGAAGAGTTTTCGCAAATGTACGGTATTGATCCTATTGATATAGCTGCAACCGATCCAATGTGGTATCATTGGAAAAATTACAGAGCCAAGAAGGTAACGGATTTTGTTGCTAAAATCGGGCAATTATGTCGTGACAACAATATTTCAATAACAGCCGTTATTTTCCCGAACAGAGAAATGGCAATGGATACAAAAATGCAGGATTGGCGTACTTGGTCTATGATGAACTATGTAGACGGATTTACACCGTTGTTCCTTACTTGTGATGATAAAACGGCAATGAATTTGATAGGAAATGTTATCAGAAATAAAACTTCTAAAACAAAGCTGTATGCAGGTTTGTTTATAACATTTATGAACGGTTCAAATGCTGATTTGATAAAGCAAATTCATGCAGCAAGACAGTACTGTCTAAACGGACTGATAATCTTTGATTATGCGCATATGAATGACGAATATGTTTCAGTTTTAACACAAAGTATATTTAAGCCGTTGTATTATGAAACAGGAAGGGAAAGACGTGGAAGAAGATAATAAAACGAAGCGTTCTTTCATAGGTATATGGTTTGAATGTTGCAATACATACGGAAGATTATATAAGAATAAAGATGAAACCGCTTATGTCGGCAGATGTCCGAAATGTTTAAGAACGGCACAAGTTAAAATAGGCGGAGAAGGAACAAATAGGAGGTTTTTTCGTGGGAGTTAATTTAGAACAACTAAGAAAAGAAAATGAAGTATTAGATATTTTTTGCAATTTGGTATCTATTCCGTCACCATCCCTTAAAGAAGAAAACGTATCTGCTTGGATTATTGAATTTTGCAAGCAAAACAATATTAATGCAAAGCTTGATAAATACGGAAATGTATATATCCATGTCCCTGCTACAGATATAACAAAAGAGCCGATAATGCTTTCTTCTCATATGGATGTTGTAGGAGATGACAGTCCTGTTCATCCTTATATTGATGAAGATGGCTTTATACACGCTGAAGGGAGAACCCTTGGCGCTGACGATAAAGTTGGTGTAGCTTGTGCTCTGATGTTGGCAAAAGAACTGGCAAAAGCGTCTTCACCTCAGTCATCTTTTGCTGCTGCTGAGAATAGAAGTTTTGTTTGTGTCCCCCATGGCGGTTTGGAAATTACTTTTACCAGAGATGAAGAAACAGGCATGAGCGGTATTGAACATGTGGAATTTGATAAGATTTTATCAAAATATGTTCTTGTTTGTGACGCTGATAAACTTGGTCAATTGCAGATTTCAGGTGCAAGTTATACAAATGCAAAAATTACTGTAAAAGGACTAAAAGGCGGACACTCAGGTATAGATATCGGTGATGAAACAAGGTTAAATGCAGCAAAACTGTTGACAGAACTTCTTGCAGAATTCCCTCAGGGAGTTTTTTATAAAGATGAAACCGGAGTAATAACATCTTGTAACTTAGGTGCTGTTGTTGCAGGCGGTATTCAAAATTCAGTAGCATCTATTGTTGAAAATGTTATTAAGACAAATGATTATATTACAGAAATTATGAAAAAAACTTCTACAAATATAATAAATGTTCTTGGAATGGCATCTTATTCTATAAGAAGTGCTTCAGTTGCAAAAGAAGAGGCTTTAAAAGCACTTATGGTAACAATCGTGGAAAAATTCAACCATAAATACGAAGGATTAGCTTACGCGAAAATTGAATTTGAACCACATTTACCACCATTCGAAAAAGCAGATGATGACAGAATCGCAATTGTTCATACAGAGGCTTGCAAACGGGCAGGTATTCAAAATGATATTTCTTCATTCCATGCAGGAGCTGAAACTCATATTTATTGCCAGCATAAAAATTCAAAAGGGGAAACTTTCAAACCAATGCTTTTAGGCTTAGCGGATGTTTATAACATGCACTCTGCTTCAGAAAAGGTAGATTATAAAACTCTTCTGAAAGGGTATGAGGTTATAAAAAATACATTCATTGTGTTTAATGAAAAATAATGATAAATGTAAAGTTTTGTAAAATAATTAACAAAATTAGGCAATTTTTCCACTTTAGCCTGTTTAAAGAGAATATAAAAGTGAAGAAAAAGTGTGAAAAAGGAGTCGGTTATGGACATAAAACCCGTAAAATTTTTGAAAAGTTTTATTTATGCAAACAAATCTGCTCAAATGGGCAAACTTGAGAATCATATTGATATTGTAGGTGAATTTGGTGATTATGCAAGAATGCGTTTACAAGAATGCTATCCGAGTTTAGAACAATTTGCGGCTCATCATGGACTTAAACTAAAATTGGCTCAAAAAGATAATCTTTTGCTAATTAGTTCGGGCGGAGGAACAACTTATCTTGATATGAAAAAAATGGAAAGAGCAAGTGATTTTCAAAGAGCTATTTATGACAATATGAGAGCCGGTTACAAAAGAATGAACATTTTAAAAAAGTAGTCTATAAAAATTTATAAAAAAGTTGCTTTACTAATATCAAGCAAAGCAACTTTTTTTATCAGAATAAAGATTTAAAATCAGTTTCTTTATCCTTTCATAGCATTTTCAACTGCAACAGCAACTGCAACTGTAGCACCAACCATTGGGTTATTACCCATACCGATAACGCCCATCATTTCTACGTGAGCAGGAACAGAAGAAGAACCTGCGAACTGTGCATCGCCATGCATACGACCCATAGTATCAGTCATACCATAAGAAGCAGGACCTGCTGCAACGTTATCAGGGTGAAGCGTACGACCTGTACCACCGCCAGAAGCAACTGAGAAATATTTTCTTCCGTTTTCCCAGCACCATTTTTTATAAGTACCTGCAACAGGGTGTTGAAAACGAGTTGGGTTTGTTGAGTTACCTGTAATAGAAACGTCAACACCTTCTTTAATCATAATAGCAACACCTTCGTTAACGTCATCTGCGCCATAACAGCGAACTTTTGCTCTTTCTCCATCTGAGAAAGGAGTTTCCTTAACGATTTTTAATTCACCGGTTTTGTAGTCGTATTCTGTTTCAACAGAAGTGAAACCGTTGATACGTGCAATAACGTGAGCGGCATCTTTACCAAGACCATTCAAGATAACTCTTAAAGGTTCTTTTCTGACTTTGTTAGCGTTACGAGCAATGCCGATTGCACCTTCAGCAGCAGCGAATGACTCGTGACCTGCTAAGAAGCAAAAACATTTAGTTTCTTCTCTTAATAACATAGCGCCTAAGTTACCGTGTCCGATACCAACTTGACGTCTGTCACCGACTGAACCAGGAACTGCGAATGCTTGCAATCCTAAACCGATAGCTTCAGCAGCTTCTGCAGCAGTTTTAAGTCCTTTTTTGATAGCTATAGCGCAGCCTAGAGTATATGCCCAGGATGCGTTATCAAAAGCGATTGGCTGAATGCCTTTAACGATAGCATCAACATCGATGCCTTTTGATAGACATAAATCACGAGCTTCTTCTAATGATTTAAAACCATATTCAGGTAAAACTTTTTTAAGAGTAGCTTCACGTCTATCTTGTCCTTCAAATTTTACTGTCATAATTTATTTTCCTTTACTTTATTCTTATAATTTTACCATTTAGGCGGAGTTAGTAGGAACAATAGAATTTTTTAGTTCTACAGTTATCCCGATATATTTACCCCTACTCTTCGCGAGGGTCAATATACTTAACCGCATCAGCAAATCTTCCGTATGTTCCTACGTTTTTATCAAATGCTTCTTTGGGATCAACACCTTTTTTGATAGCATCCATAAATTTGCCCATGTTGATAAATTGATATCCGATAACTTCATTGTTTTTATCTAAACCGAGCTTAAGTATGTAGCCTTCAGTAAGTTGAAGATATCTGACGCCTTTTTGCTTTGTGGAATGTATTGTACCACACATAGAACAAAGGCCTTTACCTAAATCTTCAAGACCAGCACCAACAGGCAGACCGTTTTCAGAAAAGGCTGATTGAGTTCTGCCGTATACAATTTGTAAGAACAATTCTCTCATTGCAACGTTAATTGCGTCACAAACCAGGTCTGTATTAAGAGCTTCCAGAATAGTTTTTCCAGGAAGTATTTCACCTGCCATAGCAGCTGAGTGAGTCATGCCTGAACAACCGATTGTTTCAACTAATGCTTCTTGTATAATACCTTCTTTAACGTTAAGAGTTAATTTGCAAGTACCTTGTTGCGGAGCACAGCATCCGCATCCATGAGTTAAACCTGAAATATCTTTAATTTCTTTACACTTTGTCCATTCACCTTCTTGAGGGATTGGAGCAGGAGAACCTTTAACACCGCGGTGAACGCAGCATTTTTCTTCGATTTCCTTAGTAATTTCTAATTTGCCCATTTGACCTCCTTATAATCAAAAATAAAGCTGTATCTTCGTATAGCTTTATTATAATATAAACATATTTTTCATGTGACAGTTATAATAACTAATTTATTTTTATCGTATCATTTACGAATTCCGATAAATTAATAACGACATTTCCTGCACATTTACCATAGAATTCTGCAGCATGTCTTCTTGCAAAATTATCATAGCCGGTTTGCTTAAATTCTCTATCTGTTATCTCTGTGGTTTCTAAACTTTTATCCGGATCTTGTATATCCAATCCTACAGGCATTCCCATACCTGCAGGGTAAAAACCTGTTTTATCTATTGACTGATTATTAAGTTGCTTTTCCAAAATTTCAGCAAAAGCTTTATCATTCAAGTTGAAAACATTTGTGATGTTTCCTTGTCCGCTCCCTATTTGGGATGATAATATTCCGCCTACGATATTTGATGCTAAATTCATATGAATAGCATACAACCGTTTATAATTCTATTTATCCTTTAAACGGTTGAATTTAAACTTTATATTACATATAATATTATTGCAATGAGCTTTATAAAAAGATTTTTAATAATTTTGATGTGTATTTTTTATGTGTATAATTTAGCCGCAGGCACAGAAAATTTTAAGTATGATGATATAAAACTAAAGTCAAAAATTTCTTATAATCCTGAAACCGGAACTTGGAACAAAAAACCTAGTAAGAAATCAGGTTATCTATACAAAACAAAAGGTTTTGGCAATTTCTTTGACTACAATACTAAAGACGGTGAGTTTGCATTCTCTACTGATTGTGATTATGAGTTTATTGTAAACGGACTATTTGTAGGATATTCAAATAATGATTTGAAGTTTTATGAAATCAGGTATGATGATGGAAAACTGAGCAAGAATATTTTAACAATAGAAGAGCTAAGAGTGATTTTGCCTGAATATAAAATAGTTTCGATTTCTGAGTTTAGTCCATATACAAATTCTTTAAAAATAAAAAAGTCGCATGGAGATTATAAAATAATAGTTCTAAATGATACTGATAATAAGTTTAACGGATATAAGTTTACTTCTGGGAACGCAAAATTTGAACAAACTGCGATTGCGGGTTGTATCACTGTGAAAAAAGCAGGAATGATAGAAATATCTGCACAGGGAGATTTGTCAAAAGAATATCCGTGGTATGTACTAATTATAAGATAATTTATTCTTAAAATTTATGCTTTCTGCTGCAATGTAAGCAGTAGACCACGCATTTTGCAAATTAAAACCTCCGCAAAATCCGTCTATGTTAAGAGCTTCTCCTATTATGTAAAGATTTTTATGCAGTTTTGATTCCATTGTCTTTGGATTGATTTCATCCAAATCATATCCGCCAGCAGTTACAGTTTCTTCCCCGAAATTTGTTTTTGTTATTGTTAATTTAAAATTATGTATATTTTCTAAAATATTATCCCTTATTTTGCTGTCAATCAAATGAGCTTTTTTTGCAGCATATTCTCCTGATATAAATTCGGCAAATCTGTGGGGAAAAATCTCTGATAAAACATTTTTAAGTTCTTTATGCGGCGAGGAATTCAAAAAACTTTGCAAATCATAATCTTTGTTGTACAAATCAAAAGTTAAAGTATAGGGAAAGTCCTCATAAGCTTTGATTGAAGAAATTTTATATGTTAGAGGTCATGATATGCCAAAATGAGTAAATAACAAGTCGTCCGTTATTTTGCAATCTTTTGAAAATACATCTTTTATAACTATACCGCTTAAACCTTTACAATTACTATTTAGACCGACTAATGCAGGTTTTATTTCGGTTATTTTATTTTTTATCCCTTTAATTTGTGCTGTTTTACTAAATCCCCCCGTTGCAATGATAATGTTATCAAAAAAGTATTCGGCGTCAGATGTTTTAATTTTGTAGCCGTTTGATAAAGAAATAATATTTGAGACTTTTTCTTTTATAAAAGCTGCATTTTTGATTTTGCTTAGAATAGCTTCTGCAACTAATTTAGAACTGTTTGATTCCGGAAAAATACGACCGTCTTCTTGAACATATGTTTTGACTCCAAGCTCTTCAAATAAAGTAATCGTGTCATATGTGGAAAATTTTGAAAAAACTGAATACAAAAATTTTTCACCACGCGGATAATTTTTAGTAAGTTCCTTAAAATCATATTCGGCATGAGCTAAATTGCATCTTCCGCCACCGGTCGGAAGAAGTGTTTTTAGCGGAGATGCATAGTCAAATATGGTTACAGATTCCCCCTCTTTTAAAAGATAGTACGCACATACACAACCTGCGGCTCCGGCACCAATCACAGCTGTCGTCATTTATATATCGGCTCCGTTGCGAGTGCCGTACAGATAGACTTGTTCAGGATCTTCCAATTCCTCATATAATTCTGCAATTGTTTTTTTATAAAGAGGGTGAACAAAATCTTGGGCAATTTCAAGCATTGGCACCAACATGCAAGCCCTTCGGTGAAAAAATCTGTGAGGAATTATTAAATTTTCGGTTGTAATAACTTCGTTATTATAAAACAAAATATCTATATCAATTGTCCGGTCTTTATAACTTTTATTAACGTTCCTTACTCTACCCAATTGAGATTCTATTCTTAAACATTCATGGAATAATTTCTCCGGGTCAAGTAAAGTAGAAATTTGAATAATAGCATTTACAAACCAATTTTCGGTACTCATTTGCCAAGGTTCTGTTTCGTAAAATGAAGATGTCATAACAATATTAGTATCTTCAAGACCACCGATTAAACTGGCAGCCTGCTGCAGATATCCTACTCTATCACCTAAATTCGAGCCTAATGATAAATACACTATTGCCATACGCTAATTGTACATTGATTTATTCAATATTGTCAATAAAACGATAATAAAAAAGGACTCGCCGTGGCGAGCCCCTTTTTTATTACTAAAACTATTTTTGTCCGTAACGTTTTTTAAATCTTTCAACACGTCCTTCTGAGTCAAGAATTTTTTGTTGACCTGTGTAGAACGGATGGCAGTTAGAACAAATTTCAACTGTAATGTTATCTACAACAGAACCTGTTTCGATTTCATTCCCGCAAACGCATTTGATAACGGTTTCCTTATAATCCGGATGAAGTCCATTTTTCATTTTAAACCTTCTTTCTGTTTCAAGATTCCAAACTTGAATAATATATTTCGACCAGTATCATTTTAATTTACTGAAAAAAATATTGCAAGTTAATACATTTGAATGTTGGTAATTGTAAATTTTTGTAAATTATGAATTAAACTTTAAAAGACTTGTTGACACTGTAATATGTTTGTTTTACGATTATCTTGCTATAGTCGAAAGTAATAGCCTGGTTTTAAGCGGTTGAAAGTGTTTCAGCTGCGTTATTGAGACTAGAAAGTTAATACAAAAATAAAGGAATGAAAAATGACAACAGGTACAAGACAAAGAATTAGAGTTTGTTTAAAATCATACGAACACAAACTGGTTGACGTATCAGCTGAAAAAATTGTTGAAACAGCAAAAAGAACAGACGCTAAAGTTGCCGGTCCTATTCCTTTACCAACTAAGAGACGTATCTATTGTGTATTACGTTCACCACACGTTGATAAGAAATCACGTGAACACTTTGAGATTAGAACTCATAAACGTATTATCGATATTTACGATCCTACTCAACAAACAACTGAAGAATTGAGTAGACTTGACTTACCTGCTGGTGTAGATATAGAGGTTAAATTATAATCTTATTTTAAGCACTGGCCTTTGAAAATTTAATATTAGCATTATGCATATAATGTGAACTACAACGGAGGATAATAACAAAGTCCAAAGTCAGACTTTAAAGCTTCGTGGGTGAGAACCCAAATGTTGGTAAAGAGATTAGTAGCGCTCGCAAGATGAAAGGCATAACGGTATTGCAGATAAATATCTGTGTGTACTTATGTCGGAAAGGAAAGACACATGACATTAGGTGTAATAGGTAAAAAAGTTGGAATGACTCAAATCTTTGATTCAGAAGGTTTGGCAGTCCCGGTTACGGTTATTCAAGTTGGTAAAATTGTTGTAACTCAAGTTAAAACATTAGAAACTGACGGTTACAATGCAATTCAAGTAGGAACAGTAGCTGCAAAAGAAAAACATTTAACAAAAGCAGAACTTGGTCACTTTAAGAAAAACGGATTGGATAATTTCAGGCATTTACAAGAATTTCGAGTAGAAAACCCTGCTGACTATAAAGTCGGACAAGAAATAGAATTATCTGTTCTGAATGATGTTCAAAAAGTAGATGTAACAGGTACATCAATTGGTAAAGGTTTCCAAGGTACTGTAAAAAGATGGAACTTTGGAAGAGGACCGATGGCTCACGGTTCAAAAAATCACAGAGAACCCGGTTCAATCGGTGCAGGTACAACTCCAAGCCGTGTTATCAAGGGAAAAAGAATGGCCGGTAACATGGGAAATGAAAGAGTTACAATAACAAAACTTAAATTAGTTAAGGTTGATTCGGAAAACGGTTTAGTTTTGATTAAAGGTTCTGTCCCTGGCTGTGAAGGCAGATTGGTAACAATAGTTCCTTCAAGAACAAAATGGAATGCATAGTAAAGTAAAATTACAAATCCGCTATTGCCATATAAAGCCAAGAAATTGACAAGGGGTAATCGGAAAGCAAAAGGAAATATAAAAATGACAAAACAATTATTAAACACAAACGGTGAAGCATTAGGCGAAATCACATTAGCAAAAGAAGTTTTTGGTGTAGAGCCTAACTTACATGTAATGCATTTGGCATTAAGAAGACAATTAAATAATGCAAGACAAGGTTCTGCATGTGCAAAAACAAGAGCAGAAGTATCTGGTGGTGGTAAGAAACCTTGGAAACAAAAAGGTACAGGTCGCGCTAGAGCAGGTTCACTTCGTTCTCCGTTATTTGCAGGTGGTGGTGTAGTATTTGGACCAAAACCAAGAAACTATGAAATCAACATGCCGCAAAAAGCAAGAAAATTAGCTCTTAAATCTGCACTTTCTGCAAGAGAAGAACAATTAGTAGTAGTTAAAGATTTCTCAGCTATTACTGAACCAAAAACAAAGTTAATGGCAGGAATTATTAAATCACTTAACTTAAGCGGTAAAATTCTTGTAATTGCAGATACAACTGCAGAAGAAAATAAATATTTGAGTTTGGCAGCAGGTAATATTCCTTCAGTAAAATTATTATTACCTTCAAACTTAAACGTAAAAGACTTACTAGAAGCTGATTTTGTTGTAATGACTGAAAAGGCTGTTAATAATGTTACAGAAAGACTTCAATAGTAAAGGATAAAACAATGAGTAAAGAAAAATTATATGATGTTATTAAAAAGCCTATCATTACAGAAAAATCAATGATAGCAACAACACTCGGGAAATATACTTTTGAAGTAAAAAAAGATGCAACAAAAGTAGAAATAGCTCAAGCTGTTGAGTTAGCTTTTCCGGGAAGAAAAGTAAAGAAGGTACAAACAGTTTATATGCCTTCGCACGAAAAAAGAATGGGTATGAAATTTGGCAGAACAGATTCTTCAAAGAAAGCTATTGTTACTGTTGAAGGTGACCCAATAGAAGAATTGACTGCAATATAGACCTTTGTTCAGTCAAAAAGATTCGTGGTTTCTGAACCGTAAATCGTGAATCTAAATTTAGAATATCGGTTCAAGAGTCACAGACCGCGACTCACGAAAGAAGCCAAAAAAGATAATAATAGGAGAAAATAAAAATGGCAATCAGAAAAATTAATCCGACATCTCCGGGACAAAGAGGTATGACAAAGAGTGATTACCAAGAAATCACTACTACAACTCCTGAAAAATCTTTATTGATGAATATTAAAAAGACTGCCGGTCGTAACAATACCGGTAGAATCACATGTCGTCATAAAGGTGGCGGTGTTAAACAAGCTTACCGTATAGTAGATTTCCGCAGAGAAAAATTCGGAATTCCTGCAACAGTAAAAACAATAGAATACGATCCTAACAGAAATGTAAGAATCTCATTAGTATTCTATGCAGATGGTGAAAAAAGATATATTTTAACACCTGAAGGCTTAAATGTAGGTGACGTTATTGTTTCAGGGCCGGAAGCGGCTGTACAAACAGGGAATGCACTACCTCTTGAGTTAATTCCGTTAGGTACAATCGTCCATAATATTGAAATGATTCCGGGCAGAGGTGCAAAACTTGTAAGATCAGCAGGTAATTTCGCTCAAGTTATGGCGAAAGAAGGAAATTATGTAACAGTAAAATTACCTTCAGGCGAAATGAGAATGATAAGAAAAGAATGCATGGCAACAATCGGAACATTAGGAAATGCAGAGTTTAAAAACCTTAAGATTGGTAAAGCCGGCAGAAAACGTTATATGGGTGTCAGACCTACAGTTCGTGGTGTAACGATGAACCCTTGTGATCACCCTCACGGTGGTGGTGAAGGTAAAACAGGTCCAGGCGGACATCCGAAAACACCTTGGGGTAAACCGGCTCTTGGTTATAAGACAAGAAAACAAGGTAAAGCTTCTGACAAACTTATTGTAAGACGCAGAACAAAATAAGATGATTCAAATTCGTGATTTGTGAGCTGTGAATCAGAATCGAAAATTAAAGTAACGGCTCACGAGTCACAATTCAAGACTCACGGTAAACAAAAATAAAAGGAGAAATTAATGGCACGTTCATTAAAAAAAGGCCCATACGTAGAAGAAGCTCTTCAAAAGAAAATAAACAAAATGAATGAAAGTTCAGAAAAGAAAGTTGTAAAAACTTGGTCAAGAGCATCCATGATTGTTCCTGATATGTTGGGACACACAATTGCTGTTCACAACGGCAAAACACACGTTCCGGTATATGTAACAGAACAAATGATTGGACATAGACTTGGTGAATTTGCACCAACCAGATTGTATAAAGGGCATGCCGGATCAGATAAGACGGCAAAACGCGGTTAGACCGTAGTAAAGTTAGCATTAATTAACTAAAAAGGAAAATAAAAATGGAAGCTAAATCAAGACAAACTGATATTAAAATGACAGCAAGAAAACTTCGCAGAGTTATTAACGAAGTAAGAGGTAAGGCTGTTAATGAAGCTCTTGATATGTTGCGTTTTATGCCTTATTTTGCAGCAAGAGTTGTAGAAAAGAATGTTAAAGCAGCTGCTGCAAATGCTTTAGAGCAAGCAGGTGTAAAGGCTGATTCATTGAAAGTTTCAGAAATTTTCGCAGATGAAAGTTCAACATATAAAAGAGGTAAACCAAGAGCTCAAGGTCGTATATACAAAAGACTCAAAAGAACATCTCACCTCACAGTTAAAGTAAGTGATGCAACAAAATAGAGGAATATAGAAAATGGGACAAAAAACACATCCAAAAGGATTCAGAGTAGGTATAATCAGACCTTGGGACAGTACTTGGTACGCTAAGTTCCGTGATTATGCAGGAAATGTAGCAGAAGATGCTAAAATTAGAAAATTTATTAAAAAGAGACTGTATGCTGCAGGTGTTTCAAATATCTTAATTGATAGAAAATCGCAAAGCACAACAATCACTATTGTTACCGCAAAACCTGGTATAGTAGTTGGAAGAGGCGGTCAAGGTATTGAAGAATTAAAGACAGAAGTTTCAAATTACTTAGGCAAGCCTGTAATAATTAATGTTGTTGAAGTTGCAAGAATTGATGTTGATGCTCTGTTAGTTGCAGAATCTGTAGCGCAACAATTAGAAAAACGTATAGCATTTAGACGTGCAATGAAGCAAGCAATGCAACGCACTATGAGAGCAGGTGCTCAAGGTATCAAAATTATGGTATCTGGTCGTTTAGGCGGTGCGGAAATTGCTCGTTCCGAATGGGCAAAAGAAGGCAGAATTCCGCTACAAACACTACGTGCTGATGTAGATTACGGTTTCACCGAAGCAGATACAATTATGGGTAAAATAGGTGTTAAGGTTTGGATTTTCAAAGGTAATTTAATGCCTGGCGAAAAAGCTGATCTAAACATCAAATCAAAAAATTCAAAAGAAGCAACCGGAGAACGTTTCCAAGGCAGACGCGGTAAACGTAAAGCGGTAGAAACAAAATAATAAAATTAGGAGAACAATAATAATGTTAATGCCAAAAAAGACAAAATACCGCAAAATGCAAAAAGGTAGAATGAAAGGCACCGAAACAAGAGGTGTTGATTTCGAATTTGGTCGTTACGCAATTAGAGCTCTTGAACCCGGTTGGATTACAAGCCGTCAGATAGAAGCTGCAAGACGTGCAATGACTCGTGAAATCAAACGTGGCG
>CAMZGT010000010.1 GCA_947306495.1 uncultured Acinetobacter sp. | reverse complement strand
CTGTCGAACGATATTTAAGGCCGTCATTAAAAACGGCCTTTCCAATAAAAAACTCACTTTAGTGTACGATTTCAGAACTTTTTTGTTAGGTTTGGCAGCGTAATTTAATAATGCTAAAACCTTATTATGTAAGGATTTACACAAATTGACAACAAAATATCAAAAATTTTTCAACATTTTTGCAACAAAACTTGAAATTACTGTTATAAGATAGTAAAAAATAATAAAGAAGGTAAAAATATGGTTAATAAATCTCAGAAATATCAAGGCATTTTGAGAGAACCAATGCCCGTAAATCCAACGGATAGAGATATATATTCAAGGATAGATGCTTATATAGATTATTTGGGTATAAGCAGGGAACAATCTACACTAAAACAATATCAGGCAGTTTTAAAAGAATTTATAAAACAGGCTAATGTCATAATTGAACAAGAAAATAAAAAATACAAAGATAAAAGATTGCCGATTGCAAAAATAAAAACTCTTGATGATGTATGCAATTTTATAAAATTTCAAAGAGGTGCAATAGATAGCACTATTCATATACTAACCGTGCAATATCACATATACAAACCTCCTACGGTAACAGAAAAGAAAATATTTGAGTTATCTTATATTATTCCTAAATTAGCAAATAAACTAAAAATCCCTGCATTTATGCCAACAAACATATATAGTCTTATGTATAGTGATGTTTTAGATGCTAAAAATTTTATTATGTATAGAGATATATTATATTTACGCAGAGTTCATGGACTTACTTATAATAAAGCAATACTAAAATACCTAAAAGATAATAATATTAAATATGACACCGAAGATGAAGATAAAATTGAAAGTGTTAAAAGGGTTATACGCAGGTTAAAAAAGACAAATAAACGAATAAAAAAATACTACTCGGAAGAATATAATAGAACTATTTTTGAAATATTGAAAAAATATAAATTCATTCCGCAAGAGGTTACTTTTAAAAAAGACTTAATAAAAGAAGTAGCAGAACAGGCTTTTATAATGTCAGCACAAAAAAATTCATACGATGATTATGTTAAATATGGCAAAAAAAAATTAAAGGGATTAAAAAATTATGAACTTTTTGAAACCGTACAGACTTACTGTTACAATGCTTTTGCCTCTCTGATTTAGTTTTTTTGAAGAATTTTAAAAAAAATAATGTTTGTCCTCTTTTTGAACTTTTTGACAAAAGTTATAATAAAAGAAAAAGGAGGTAAAAACAATGACGGCAGATGTTTTAAAACTTGATATTAGCAAGTTACCATTAAAATTAGAAGTTTTAGAAAAAGGTAAATTGAAAAATGTTTATGTCATCAAGAGTAATAAGGATAAAACAAGCGTTTTTCTTAACAAGTTTGAATTGATAAAATAGATTTTTTACCTTCTTTTTGCAAGCCAGCAAAAGCAAGCAAGCAATTTTTTTAAATTGTAATAGTAAGTTTAAGCAAGCGAGCGACAGAAACCCGATAAAAAGGGTTAAGTCGCTCGTTTTTGCGTATTTGAGGAATTTCATGCCCGTACAACCGAATGACATCATCAATATGACAAAGCAACATTTTCAGCCATATTACGAGGTTGAAATTACTGATACTGATGCGGTTGAAATGCTTGAGAATTTTACAGGGTTCGCAAAATTGCTTTTAAAACTTGAAGATAAAAGACAAAAAGCCTTACAACAGGCAGAAAGGACAACAAAATGACAAAAAAACAACGGTTAGTACGATACAAAGAAATCGTAGAAACAACTGAAAAACTTGATTTATTATCAAGTATTAAAAAGTCTATTGCAGATTATTTTGTATCTGCTTTAGCAAAAAGATTAGGTTATGAAAAACCTTTAAAGCTCAATGATATTGAGATACATGGCAAAGATGTCTTTATGATTTACACCACAACAAAAAAAGACAATGCTTTTGTAACGGTAAGACCTGAAATTATTGAGGAGGTGGAAAAATGAGCAATTTAAAAGCCGTTGAAATCAACGGCAAAAAGGAAATAATGACTAATTTAAACCCTATGTCTATTATATCAAACAATAATACAGGCATGAAGAAACACAAGTATAGCAATAGTTTAAGTATAATAAGGAGGATAAAATGACGATAAAATTACACATTGACACCGTAGGATTTAAAGAAAAACCAAAAAAAGAAGATGTGGCAAGCATTAAACCAAGACTACAAGGACGAATAACACCGCAGGATTTTCATTTAGACGATATTTTAAGGGCAATAACTGACGGTAAAACAATCAGTCCGAGTGTTTTAGTCGGTGGTATTGGTGCAATAAATTGGGTGCAGCAACAATTATTTTTGGTTGATATTGATAACGAAAAAGCGGATGCACCAATATTGAGCATTGATGATATTCAAAATATTTGTAAACAAAATAATCTGAAAATTTGCTTTATTTATCATAGTTTTAGCAGTAGCAAAGAAAAAGAAAAATATAGAGTAGCATTTCTCTGCGATAGGGTAATTACAAGCGAAAAAGAACGCAAATTGATAATAGAAACTCTTGTAAAACTTTTTCCACAGGCAGATACAAGTTGTACAAACGCGGACAGATTATTTTATGGAACAAATAAAGAGATAATATATGTTGATGAAAATGCAACATTTTCTATTGACGATATATTAAATATTCAGGCAACTATACCCGAAGAAAAAACACAAAACTACAAGGAAGAAGAAAAGAAATATGACATTGATTTACAGCCGGAAATTGATAAATTTGACTTCCTATCTTTTTTGAAATCCGAATGTGGCGAAATAGCAAAAGAGACAAGCAAATATATAATGTTTAAAAATTGCCCGATATGTAAGCATAAAGATGATTTTGTGTACTTCAAAGATAAAAATATTTTCAGGTGTTTCGGTGGCAACGGCAACAAAGAGGGCGGTGATATTATCCGATACCTTATGTACACAAAAAATATGGAAAAAGGCGATGCAATCCGCTATTTTTTGTATGATATATTGCACCACGAAAAACCACAATGGGATAATTTTACACCATTTGATAAATATAAATATGTTATCAAAAAAACAAGACCTGAAGTTGAATTTCTGTATAAAAAATTCCATACTTTAAAATTGCCTCCACATAAGTATTCACTTGATGATAAAGGTTTAGGGGAACTTTTTGCATTGGTGATAATGGACTTTTTAAGATACAATGTTACAAGAGGCTCATGGATGTACCATAACGGCAAAGTATGGGTTGATGATGTCGGCTCAAGCATTGTAAATAAGTGGGCTAAACATTTTAAAGATGCCTTATATTTATATTCTTGTGATGACGGTTTGTTTAACGAGTTAGGTGGTGAAGAACAACAGAGAGAGGCACTTGATAATTTCAGAAAATATATTGCCTCACTCGGATATAAAAACCGCAGAGATACTATTATAAAGGACTCACAAAGCGAATACCCCATTAGAAACGAGCAACTTGATGCAAATAATGACCTATTTAACTGTAACAATGGCACTCTAAATATGAAAACATTAGAATTTAGGGAACATAGGGCAGAGGATTTGTTAAGCAAGATTGCCAATGTAAACTATAATAGAGATGCTTCAAAGGCTTTTTTTGAGAAGTTTATGGGCGAGATAATGGAAAATAACCCCGACAAAATAAAGTTTCTTAAAAGGGCTTTGGGGTATTCTCTGACCGCTGAAACAAAAGAAGAAACATTTTTTATTCTTCATGGAAGTACAACACGCAACGGTAAAAGCACACTTGTTGAAACTATTATGTATATGTTAGGGGATTATGCAAAGCAAGTAAACCCCGAAACGCTTGCCGTAAAAAAGTTTTCTGACAGTAGAACTGCAAGCGGTGATGTTGCGAGGTTATGTGGTGCAAGATTTATAAACTTGTCAGAGCCTGCTCAAGATATGGTGTTAAATGTGGCACAAGTTAAGGTTTTTACAGGCGGTGATACAATAACCGCAAGGAATTTGTACGAAAAAGAGATGCAATTTAAGCCTGTATTTAAAATCTTTATGAATACTAACCACTTGCCACAAGTCAATGACGATACACTTTTTAAGAGCGGTAGAGTCAATGTTATCAAGTTTGACAGGCATTTTTCACCTGATGAACAAGATAAGAGTTTGAAAGCAAAACTCAAGCAAGATGAAGTTTTGAGCGGTGTTCTTAATTGGTGCATAGAGGGATTGCAAGATTATCGTGAGCAGGGCTTAAATCCTCCGCTATGTGTCATTGAGGCTAATGAGGAATATCAAGGCTACGCAGACCTCATAAGACGTTTTATTGATGATTGCTTTTGTGAGTCTGAAAATAATACAAAGTTAGGTGATGTTTATGCTCTGTATTGTAAATGGTGTAAAAATAACGGACTTTTCGCAGAACCTAAACCGATGTTGCGTGAGCGTTTGGAAAATAAGGGATTTACCGCAACTATCAAAGGAACAAGGTATATGCTAAAAGGTCTTGAAATTAAATCTACATATAGGTTTTAGCCAATTAGTGCAAATAGTGCAAGATTTATGTAAACCCTCTATCGTGAGGGTTTTCTAATATACTTCCCATAAAACTTGCACTAACTGCATCACTCTGAAAGTGTCGGGGTGATAAAACCTCTCTCTTTTAAAATGTCCTACGGCTCACAAAAATTTTTGCAATTTTCAAAAGGTACACTACAAATAATTATTTGTATAGTACTATTTTTTAGATTTCATAATTTTATTTAGTGTATCTATTATTTCACAATAAGATTTTGCCTCATAATCCGATGCAGAATAAGCAATTTTTAATAAAGTTTGTTTGTATTCATTTTCATAAATATTAGATTTTATGCCAAAATCGTCTAAACTAAAATTCAAAACTTCAGCCATTTTTAAAAAATTATCTAATGATGGCAGATTTTTACCTGTTTCAATTTTACTCAAATGTTTTTCACTAATACCAATCTTTTCAGCCAGTTCACTTTGCTTGATATTAGCCTTCTTTCTTATAGTTTGTATAGTTTTTCCGATAAATTCCTTGTCGCTATAAATCATAGGTATCACACCTCACTACTTTTACTAAAATAAAATACATATAACGGGCTATAAACAATTAAGATTAGGGTTTTGCAAATATCCGTTATACATGATTACTTATTTTTATATTTGTGTTACTATTCAGGCAGATAATCATAAGCAACTATTTTTATAAAAGTAGTTAATTATAAGGTGTTAATAAATCAAAAGGCGGTAAGTATGGCAGAAGAACAGCAACAAGCAACATTAGGTCAAGTAATTATTGCAATTATTTTCATTATTTTTATTGGTCGTGGGTGTATAAATGCTATCAATTCAGATAGCACAACAAGTAGTACCCCAACACAACAGACACAAACGGCACAAACACAACAACAAGCAGCTAACCATCAAGCAGAAATTCAAAAAATAGAAGGATATATCAGAGAATTTCAAAAAGCAGGCATATTCAAAAAAGTTACTGACATGGGGAGTGATGATTATGGCAAAATGCTTGAAATACAAGTTGATGAATACGCTTGGAATAATTTGGATTATGACACTAAAAAAGCCGCAGAAAATATGTTTTTACAATATTGGCAAATCGGACATGTAACAGTACTTTTTAAAGGATATAGAACAGGGCAGAAGTTATACACGATAAGTAAGAATTTTAAAATATAAGTGAGGTAAAAATGGAACAAATTTCAAGTAATGAATTAGAAAATCAAGAAACATATATTGCAGAAAAACATTGGTTTTTCTGGGTAATGCCTGTTATAGTTTCACTTTTAACTATAATTACAGTTATATTGCCTATTTTTATAATGGGGTGGGCGACATTACGTTGGAAACTTGACAAAATAGAATACAAAAACGGATGCTTATATTCTCGTCTTGGAGTAATTTTTATTGATAAAAAAGCAATTCCACTTGAAAAAATAAGCGTTGTATCAGAAAAGACAGATATAATTAGCGAATTACTTGGTTTTGGCTCTTTAGTAGTTCAATCTTCTGCTATGGATAGCACGATTACATACACTTTCATACAAAAACCAACTAATTTTATTGAATTTCTAAATAAAAAAATTGCCAAACAAAAATAATATATTCAAACGATAAAGGTCTAAATCATAAGGGGAAATAACAATGGATAAAAAAAATTTATTAAATATTGGCATCGTAACAGGAGTTATTTTTTTAGTTATTTTATTTTCAATTATTTCAAGCACAATCAATAGAAATAATACATACAAACAGGGTTTAGATTGCTTTGAAAATAAAAAATGGTCTTGCGTAATAGAAAAATTTGAAAATCTGCAATACAAAGATAGCAACGAAAAATTAAAAACGGCAAAATATGAAAATTATTTGCAAACTGCTAACTATAATATTGAACAAAAATCATATAAAAATGCTTTATCACAATATAAAAGTGCATTAGCATTACAGCCAAATAATGAAGAAATAAAAGTAAAAATTGATAGTCTTGAAATTATTGTAAAAGAGCAAGAAAAAAGAGAAGAAATTAAACGCAAACAACAAGAAGAAGAAAACCGCAGAAATGCAATAAAAGCAAAAATTTCTGATACTGCAATTTATCCAATACCTACAAAATTTGGTGAAGGATATGACGAAACTATTAAAAGATACGGTATAGCAACAATAAACCGAATAAACAAACTTGCACCGAAAGCTGCTGAATTAGTTGCACAAAACCCGAATTGCACAAGAGTTATGGCAGTAGATGTTGCAGATGATAGAAGTACACGCAATTCAATCACTTTCTTTGCTGATTGTGGAGATATAGACCATATAAGAGATATACAGCGATATTATGTTAACGAAAAAGAAATAAATGCAAATGTTATTCCTAAAAGTGTAAAAGAACAGGCAGAGTCAATAGATAATGGTCAGTACTTGCTTATGTGTGAAGCTGAAATTAAAGCAAGATTAAATTTCCCTTCTACCTACAAATCAAGCATCATTTCAAGTAGTGTATATAAAGCCCCTATGAATACTGTTGTAACAATACCATTTAAGGCAAAAAATGCTTTTAATCTTGAATTAAAGCACAAAGGTACTTGTTATTATAACGGTGCAACACTTACTGAAATAGATATACATGAGGAACAATAGTTGTGGATAATTCAAATAAACAGACCTTAATAATTATAATTTGCGTTCTTGTTTTTATAATCTTTGTAAACATCATAAACACTAATGAAGATGAGAATAAAGATAAAAAACCAATAACAACACAAGAAATGCCAAAACAACCTTTTGATGCGACATTAACAACGACACAAATAGATAAAATTTGTATGACTTCACTTGCGGAGATAAACGGTAATCCAATTTCAAACTATATAAAAGTATCAAGCAATCCGAGTGCAAAAAAATATACTTATCAGAGTAAAGAAACCTTGTATAAGTATTCTTGCGGATTTACAGGCAAAGATACTTTTTATGTAAATGGTGAAGGGTGGCAAGATATAATTCCAAGAGGAACACTATATAAAGGTAATACAGAAAATTGCGTAAATTTTGACTTATATGACCCTGCGTTTAAATCAACGCACAATTTTACAATATGTGATTAAGGAGTAAATAAAATGAAAAAGATATTTACAGGCATGATAACGGTTTTTACACTATTTATGACTTCAACGGCAGTTTTTGCAGAAACAGTTGTATTTAATTGGAAAACTTTAAAATTTCACAAGCCAAATTGCCAATGGGCTCAAAAATGTACGGTAAATTGTACAAAAGTTGATAAAAAAGAAGCAATCAAACATGGTGGAAAACCTTGTAAAGTGTGTGGTGGTTAGATTTGAAAAAGAAAAAATTAGCAATATTACTTATAATTATCATAGTTTTACTGATTACAATACCTGTATTGTGCCAGATATTCATACTTAATCAGAATGGCGATAGTTTATTACCTACAAAAGAAAAGTTGCATGAGGCTGATTATGTTCATGCCTACTGTAAAGGTATAGAGGAATATGTATTACCCGATAAAACGAGGGTGGATTGTCTTACAGAAACTCATGCCTGTGAGTTTGATTGGGCAAAGAAATGGTATGAGGGATTTGGGCAAGCACTTTGGTATTCGCATAATACAGGTAAAAAACCTTGTTTAGTGCTTATTCTAAAGTCTGATAAGGATTATATATATTTCAATCGTGCAAAAATCTTATGTGATAAGTACGGAGTCAATCTTATAGAAGTAAAAGCCAAGAATTTTAAAAAAATAAACACTATTAAATAAAGAGGTATTTATGTTTAAAAATTTGCTTATTATTTTATGTTTGGTAATGATTTGTATTCCTTCATATTCTATGACTTACGAAGAATATCAAGGCAAAATATTATTACAACAAGCAAGGGAATGGCAAGAGAGAGTAGCAAATAGTCCTAAAAGAAATGGCAGATATTATAACCATTATTGTAAATCTAAAATTCGTGGCATCGGTGTAAAACTCCAAATTATTGACGGTAATTTAACAATTACAGGAATTAAAAAAGACTCTATTGCAGATAAAAAAGGTTTAAAGGTAGGTCAAGTAATAAGCAAAGTTAATGGTCGTTATACAAAGAATTCAAGCAGTGCTGCTTTTTGGGGTGAAGAAATATCAATGTACACACCAAACGGCATACCCGAAATTGAAGTTGATGGAGTTGAATATGCAATACATTTAGACAGTATAAAAAATATTGACTACAAAGAAATTGCACCGAAAGTTTATCTTGATTTAGCATCAATCAATATTAAAAAAGGTGCAGTGTTCTTTTGGATAAAATATCTTAAAGGTAATGAGTTGATACCAATAAAAGATAAGAATATTTATTATTTTGAGGATGCTTATGTAATAGATTATGAAAATAATAAATATGCTATGATAGAACGCTCTGCATTTGATTATGACGAGGATATAATATGGCAAACTGCAAATGCAAACAATGCCGATATAGCAAAAAAGACAGGCTGGACACATGAAATATTAGGTTACAATCCAAACGCTGATTATTCAGCATTAGAATATGAAGATATACCCGAAAAATCAGCCGCAGAGTATTTGAAACAAATAATATTAGTTATAGTTGAACAATCTAAAAAATTTAGTAATACGCAAACTTTTCAAAGCACTTTAAGATATTATTAGGTCTAAAGTAGATATGAATAGACTTTTATGCCCTTTGTTATAATTTAATTATGGATAAACAAGGCAATAAAACAGGTGGCAGACAAAAAGGAACACCGAACAAGAAAACTCAAGAGTTATTGGATTTAATGGGTGATTACAGTCCATTAGAAAGCCTTTTAAGCATACTAAAAAACGACAGAGTACCTATTGACCTAAAAATTAAAATAAACCTTGATTTAATGGGGTATCTATATCCAAAACGCAAATCCGTTGAGTCAAAAGAACAAGTTTTACTGTTTACTAATCCCGAAACAGTAGGCGAGGTAACTGACTATCTCGATATATAAATATTTTAATAAAAATGTAGTCATTAAAATACAATTATTTTTATCTGTAAAAACCTTATAATTACTTATTTTCAGCCCTATTTTTTAGTAGTCAAAATTATAGGGCTTTTGTTTTTTATTAAGATATATTTGCATAATGTTGCATAATGTTTATTTTTGATGTATAATGAGTGTATGAATATAAAGGACTACATGACAATCAAAGAGGCTGCTGAACTGTTAGGGGTTGATAAAACCACATTAAGACGGTGGGATAAAGCAGGAAAATTAAAACCATATAGACATCCTCTAAACCGTTATAGACTTTATAAAAAAGAAGAATTAGAACAACTTTTGAGAGGTATCAGGCATGAATAAAGAAATACAAAAAGTTGTTATATATGCAAGAGTTTCAAGCAAAGAACAGGAAAAAGAGGGTTTTTCAATTCCTGCTCAATTAGAATTATTGCGGAATTATGCAAGTGTGCATAATATGATTATCTTAAAAGAATTTGAAGATGTTGAAACCGCAAAATGTCAAGGCAGAACAAATTTTAATGAAATGCTTAAATTCCTTAAAAACTCAAAGGAATGTAACACGATTTTAGTTGAAAAAACTGACCGTTTATACAGAAATTTACCCGATTATGTAACAGTCGATGCCTTACCGCTTGAGTTACACTTTGTAAAAGAGGGGTGTATAGTTTCTCCGACATCACACTCAAGCGAAAAATTTATGCATGGCATAAAGGTTTTAATGGCTCGTCAATATGTTCAAAATTTAAGTGAAGAAGTCAAAAAAGGTTTAACTCAAAAGGCTAAAGAGGGCTATGTTACAGGCAAACAACCTTACGGATATAAAAAACTTGATAAAAAACAATGCATAATAGATGAGCAGACCGCACCTTATGTAAAAAGAGCATTTGAACTCTATGCAGAGGGTAATATTTCATTGAGGGCATTGTCAAACAGACTATTTGAAGAAGGTTTTATATATAAGCCGAACACTCCAAAAGCCTATAAAACACAAATTGAACACATATTAAAGAATAAGTTTTACTATGGTGTTATTGATTATATGGGCGAAATTTACGAGGGTAAACACGAACCACTTATAACAAAAGATTTATTTGACCGCACTCAAGAGGCATTTAGAAAAGACAATAAACCAAAACACATGATTGCTAAAAACTTCCTATTTGCAGGCATGGTAAAGTGTTCAAAGTGCGGATGCAATATTTCAGGTGAAATTAAAAAGGGTAAATATATTTACTATTCTTGCACAGGCGGTAGAGGTGAATGCGAGCAACAACACATATACATATCAGAGGCAAAAATAGAAAAGCAATTACTACAAGCCATTTCAAATATTTCAATCACAAAAGAACATAGCGATTGGATATTACAAGCATTAAAAGACAGTTTCAAAGATGAAAAAGCATATAGCGAAGAACGATTAAGCAGTTTGCAAAAACAAAAGCAAATCTTGAGAGATAGGATTGATAATATTTATCTTGATAAGTTAGATAAAAAGATTTCAGAGGAATTTTGGCAAGAAAAACACAATAAATGGACTCAAGAACTTTTGACTATACAAAACAATATAACCGCTTATGAAAAAGCAAATATCAATTTTATTGAACAGGGTGCAAACTTCTTAAAAATTTGCACCGATGCAGAGGACTTATACAAATATGGTGATAATTCCGAAAAGAAACAGTTGTTAAATTATGTACTTCAGAACTTGACCATAGAGGGCGAAAACATAAACTACGAGTACAAAAAGCCCTTTGACATATTCGCCAAAGGACTTAATCGTAATAAAAAACTCCCCAGGTTGGACTCGAACCAACAACCCCTCGGTTAACAGCCGAGTGCTCCGCCATTGAGCTACTGAGGATTATTTCAGTTTGATTAAATTGTTTAAAACAGCAAGCTCAACGCCCTCTGCATTAATTATATTACCAGATAAAAAAAATTTGTAAAGAGTATTTGCTAAAAATTTCTTTGTAGAATAAATATATAGAAATATTTTTTTTATTTAAAAAGGTGTTTATAGTTTCTAATTTGTTTAGTAAATCCTTTTTTTAAATTATTAAACATAATATCTGTTGCATTTTCTATCGATTTTTCACTGCAACCGCAAACTCTTTCTATTACAATGTTGTCTTTGCGCCAAATAATATCTGCAATCGAGGTGTAGAATGTTTTTTTATTTACTCCGGTTTCTTCAAACTCTTTATATTCTATAAATGTATCATATTTTTTGGACAGGCTTTTGATTAATGACGTGGACGCGAATTTTTTCTTTATGTTCTTGCTGATTTCCAAATCTTGGATGTATTTTGCACCTTCTTTTGTTACTTTCGTATTTGGATTATAAAGGAAATTAGCTTGCTTATCGAATAAAATATTTTTCGTCGCAGTAAAATATAATCCTTTACCGAACGTTCCAAAATTATTAATCCGCTGTAATTTCATATTTAAGCTCCTTTTCTCAGTGCAATACTAGCATGTTTTGTGGTAAAATGCAATTATGGACGAATTGTTAGCACTTAGAAATTATGCTCACCTTGGTGATGCTGTTTGGGAAGTTTATGTACGGGAGTATGTCGTATTTAAAACTTCTAATGCTAAGAAAATGCATGAAATGACTACAAATAGAGTGAAGGCGTCATTTCAGAAAGAAATGTTAGAATATATATATTATTCTCTTACCGAAGAAGAAAGGGAGTTTGCAAGAAGGGGAAGGAATTTGCCAATTCCGATTGCAAGAAGAGCTATTCAGCACGATTATAGACTCGCTACAGCTTTTGAAGTTTTAATAGGCTATTGGTATATTAATCGCAAAGAACGACTTGATGAAATTTATAAATTAATTAAAATGACAGAATACTTTGTATAGTATCTTTTTGATACTTTTTCTAACGAGTTGTTTAATCTGTAATATTTTTTATTTATTATGTTTTTGGAACCAAGAATATTTTGCTTTATCTTCTTTAGTATTTTCCTCATTGGGGGTATTTATAATTACAAGAACCTCATCTGCACCTGACATTTTAAGGTTGTTTCTTGCGATTTCTTCCAATCCGCCTACGTTAGAAAAATTCTTGATATTATCTTTTAATTGTTCATTTAGTGCCATAGCAGCATCGAGAGTATTAGTTATTTGAATTATTTTTGCTTTGTATGAAATCACCTTTGATACATTAAGCACAGCACTTATTGTAATTTGGATAAGACATAGCAATAAGACTATTGTTAAAAAAGAATAATAAAACCCACATCCTGAATGGTTTGTTGTTTTAGTATTTTGCTTAGATTGCGATATGTTATTCTTTTTTACTTGGATACCGCGTTTTCTCTGTTTTTGTTCAATTCCTGTCATGATTTGATTATACAAAAATTCCTTATATATTACAACTTGAAACCCGTTGAGAAGGAGACTGATGAACTTTGCCTCCCTGTACGGTAGTATGATTGGGCTACTCCTAATTCAAACTTTAGCGAGTCAGCGTATTTTTTTAATGCCGGCGTGTACACTATGGTTAACTCATTCTTGTTCTTTTGTCCGCTAACATAGTTTGTAAAAGAATCTTTTAACGTTAATCTGTCAGTTATATGCCATTCCGGAGAAATTCTCAAAGTCCCGTATTGGTTGTCTATATCTCTGTTTGCCGATTGTCTGATTGATGTTGTAAAAGAATACCATTTAGGTGAATCGTATCTCACAAAAATACTTGCAGTGGATTCCAACTGAGAATAAGAAAGTTCTTCACCCCATTTTGTTCCGTAACTTATACCGCCAGAATGTGCAACAGCACTACCACTAAGCGGCAGAATGTCACCAAGACTGTTTCTGTTCACCATTGAACGAGCTAGCGCGCTCCTTGCGGTATTGGTATTTGAAGTTATATTTAAGACCCCCACCGGCAGGGTCAACGAGTGCTGGGGGATGTTCACCTCCGGCTTATCAATGGTGTCATCCAGATAAATCGTTTCTACCGGATTGTCATCAAATTCGACCTGTCCTTTTAACTTCAAAGACTCTTTAACCTGCTCCTCTGCCGGTGTCGGAATCAGGTTAAATAACATTAAAGCAAATATTAATAATATTCTGAACATATATATATTTTAGTTTAAAAATATAATGTTTTCAAATATTAAAGTTATGCAACTACTTCAAATTTGTCCCCTCGTGTGCGCATTAAAGAAACTGCCGCCTGGGAATTTAAAAAGTTTAATGCACCAATAAAGCTTTTTCTTGAACTCAGTGTATTTCTTGCTTCTATCATATTATTTTGAACAGTAGAAGTTGTTATATTTTCTTCTAAAATTCTTTTTTGTTCAACAGCCCTTGCTTTTAGCTGCTTTTGAGGAAATCCTATTTCTTTTTTCAGAGGAGTTGTGTTTTCGGCTTTCGGCTCTTCTTCAACAGCTTTTGTTGCCGCAGCTGCTATTTGTGAAAAAGGATTATCTTTGCTCACAAAAGATTCTCTTGCCATTTCCATGACATCGTTTTGAGTTTCTTCGCCCATGCTCTCATTGCGTTCTCTTACCCTGCGGAAAATCATTTCCTTAAGAGCATTTGCCTCACTTTTGTTAACAATTGAATCGCATTTGTAACTCATAGTCGTCCTCTTACATATATAAAAACACAAATGTTAAGAAAATTGACAAAGTCGTATATAAAACATATATAATCGTTACATAACTTAATAAAAGTAGGCATGGTAAGTTTTTTGCTGTAAGGGTGTATTACAGGGAATCTGTATAATTTTTCTGAAAAAGTTACGTAAATTTATTTTTATATTAATTGTTTTTTCGGAGATTTTGGGGTACAATTAAATTGCTATTTATATTTCGGCTAGTGTAAAATCTTAACAGGAAGGATTTAACCGACCTGTTTTCTTTTGCTTTTTATACAAATAGACAAAAAAATTCGGTCAGAATTAACAAAATTTTGTTAATTCTGACCGAATTTACGTAAATGGGTTAAGCAATAATAATTCAGTTCTTATTGTTCATAACCTGTGGCGCCTGATGCTCTGCTTGCATTAGAGGCATTTGAGGCGCTTTCAGTGTCATATTTTTGTAATTTTTTTTCTAACTGTGCTAATTCTTTTTTCGTTTCTTTAAGTTTATTGTTGAAAATTTCCAAATTATTCTTACAATCACTTATATATTGATCTAATTTATCTAATCTTCTTCCTCTCATAGTGAAACTCTCTAAGAGTTTTTTATTTTCTATCGTTTCTTCTTGTGAGCGTGCGTCACCTTTATGCCAAAGTTCTTGCAGTCTAAGTAAATCTTTTAATTCTTTTTCATATCTAGCGATAACTCCTGTTATGCCTCGAATTTGATTTTCAAGTTTTGTTTGTTGCCGTTTTAATGCTTCTACGTCTTCCTCTTTTGATGGTGAGTATATTACAATGCCCTTGTAACTTGCTAAATTTCTTGCATCAAATTTTTGTACAGATAGTAAATTTTCATGTGTTATTTCGGATGACTTGTTTTGAGTATCCTGTCTTGATTCTTTTACTTGTGTTTGATCATCTTCCGTAATTTTAACAGCTTTCTTTGCAACTATTTGTAAATTTGGGTTTAATTTTCCATATCCGGATATACCTGCCATTTTATTACTCCTTTCACTGTTGCTGTAAAACTATATTTTATACTATTAAGTAAAAATACTAACATCATGTATTAACGACATAAATAAAAAAAACTTTAATAAAATTTGACAGAAAAATTTTATAATTTGTTACAAAAGAGTAATATCTTGAAAAACACGTATTTACAAAACTTTACATTATTTTAACATTAGCATAAAATACAAATTTTAATTCTTCCTCTGTTAGGGAATAAAAAATTGTTTATGCCTCAGATATCATGACAAAGTCATGCAAAATTTTGAACATAAAAAAGCAGAAATGAATAAGGTTATCGCACTTGCTCAAAATGGTGATATTAAAGCTCTTGAAGAGTTGGTTCGCCGTATACAGCGTGATGTTTTTACAATGTTTAGTTATTTGACTACCAAAAGGCAGGACGTCGCTGATTTAACGCAGGAAGCTTTAATTAAAACAGCAAAATGTATAAAAACCTTAAAAAATACAGAAAGCTTCAGGCCATGGTTGAACCAAATTGTTACTAATACGTTCTATGATTACTTAAAAAAAAATTCTTCTGAAAAAAATATAGAACACAATGAAGACAAATTGCTTGAAATCAAGGATAAAATCGGATGTGAACCCGGGGAAAAGTGCTTGTTCTCCGAGATGGATAAAATTATACAAGCTGCTCTTTTGGGTCTGCCAAGCCGACTCAGAATCGTTATTATCTTAAGAGAATACGAGGGTTTAAGTTATGATGATATTTCTAAAATTACAAATACTACGATAGGTACGGTAAAATCAAGAATTGCAAGGGCAAGGTTAAAATTACAGCAACAGTTAAAGGAGTTTATATAATGGAAATTACATGTTTACAAATGGATGTTTTAATTAATTTTTATATCGAAAACCAATTGACTGAAACTTTAAAAAATAAAGTTGAAGAGCATTTGTTGGGCTGTTCTACCTGCAGAGCAAAATACAATATTTTAAGTTCTTTATATGAAGATATGAGAGAATCTCTCGTTGATGATTATGATGAATATGCCACAAATATTTATCCTGCAAAAGAGTATAAGAATTTTAAAACAAAGCTTTCTGCGTATGTTGATAATGAATTGCCACCGGAAGAAAATATTAAAATTAAAAAATTTACAGTAAGTAACAAAAAGGCTCGTAAAGAGCTGGAAGATACCTATCATATAAGAAAGCTAATGAATGATTCCTTTAAAAAAACTAAGTTAGAATCAAAGCCGGATTTTACTAAAAATGTTATGAAACAATTTAATTCTCAATCAGAAGACAATCTGTCTTTTAACCCCTTGATAAAAGTTGCATTAGCATTTGTCATTACTGTTTTGGTTCTTAGTGCATTAATTATAGTGCTGCTTAGTTTTTAAGCAGCACTATAAAGACTTTCAATCCGTTATTTATTAAATACAATTTCATCATCTTTGGCATTGATTTTTATATTATCGCCATCAATGAATTTTTGAGCAAGTATGAGTTTTGATAAAGGGTTTTCAACCATTTGTCTTATAACACGTTTAAGCGGACGAGCACCATAAATTGGATTAAACCCTCTACGAGCAAGGAGTTCTTTTGCATCATCAGTAATTTCACAAGTCAGACTATGTTCTGCAAGAAGTTTTCTTAAATGTTCAATTTGAATATCAACAATCGAGGATAATTGCTGCATAGTGAGTCCCTTAAAGAATATTGTTTCATCAACTCGATTTAAGAATTCCGGTTTAAATCGTTCTCTCATAACAGCATTAACTTTTTCTTTCGTTTCATCAAAGTTACCGCCAGGGTTACTTATTGAATTTTCAAGAATTATGTCGCTTCCAATGTTTGAAGTCATAATTATTACAGTATTTTTGAAATCAACCGTTCTGCCTTTAGAATCAGTTAACCTTCCGTCGTCAAAGATTTGAAGCATTATATTGAATACATCAGGATGCGCTTTTTCAATTTCATCAAAAAGCACTACGGAATACGGTTTACGCCTTACAGCCTCTGTCAATTGTCCGCCTTCTTCGTATCCGACATATCCGGGAGGAGCACCAACTAATCTTGCTACATTATGTTTTTCCATATACTCGGACATATCAATTCTAACAATTGCATCTTCATCATTAAACAAGAATTCAGCCAAAGTTTTTGCAAGTTCGGTTTTTCCGACACCGGTTGGTCCTAAGAAAATAAATGTACCTATCGGACGTTTTGGGTCTTTCAATCCTGAACGGGCACGACGAATTGCATCTGATACGGTATTAACGGCTTCTTCCTGACCTATTAAACGTTTATGAAGAACGTCCTCCATACGAAGAAGTTTTTGCATTTCGCTCTCAACAAGTTTTGTTACAGGGATACCTGTCCATTTAGAAACAATAGCCGCAATATCATCACCATCTATCTCTTCTTTGAGAAGTCTGTTTTCACTTTTTTCTTTGCCTTGGATTGATTGAAGTTTTTTCTCCAATTCCATCAATTTGCCATACTTGAGTTCTGCAGCAGTCTGCAAATCTGTGTTGCGTTCTGCTTCTGCTATTTTGTTTTTAACTTGGTCAATTTCTTCTTTTATCCCCGCTTCTCCTGTAATGGTGCTTTTTTCAACTTCCCATTGAGATTTCAACGAATCAATTTTTTCGCCTAACTCATTAATTTCCTGAGTCAATTTATCAATCTTTGCAATGCTCTCAGGAGAAGTTTCTTTCTTTAAAGCCTCTCTTTCAATTTCGAGCTGAATTTTTTGTCTTAGCATAACATCAATTTCTTCCGGCATTGAATCAATCTCAATACGCAAAGCGGATGCAGCTTCATCAATCAAATCAATGGCTTTATCCGGCAGGAATCTGTCAGTTATGTATCTGTCAGAGAGCTGCGCTGCTGCTATTAAAGCACTATCTAATATGCGAACACCGTGGTGAACTTCATATTTACCTTTTAAACCACGTAAAATTGATATTGTATCCTCAACAGAAGGTTCGTCTACTAGTACAGGTTGGAAACGACGTTCAAGTGCCGGATCTTTTTCAATATACTTACGATATTCATTTACAGTCGTAGCACCTATAGTTCTGAGCTCTCCTCTTGCAAGCATTGGTTTCAATAAGTTACCGGCATCCATCGAACCTTCTGTCGCACCTGCGCCGACTACTGTATGAAGTTCATCAATGAACATAACTATTTCACCGTTTGATTCTTGAACTTCTTTTAACACGGCCTTTAGACGTTCTTCAAATTCGCCTCTGAATTTTGCACCGGCAACTAAAGCTCCTAAATCAAGAGAAATGAGTTTTACTTCTTTTAAACTTTCGGGAACATCTCCTCTTATTATTCTTTGTGCAAGTCCTTCAACAATTGCAGTTTTACCAACACCAGGTTCACCTATAAGAACAGGATTGTTTTTTGTTCTTCGATTTAACACTTGAATAATTCTTCTCACTTCTTCATCTCTACCTATAACAGGGTCTAATTTGCCTTTTCTGGCACGTTCTGTTAAGTCTGTTGAATATTTTTCAAGGGCTTTCATATTTTCTTCTGCGTTTTTAGTGTCCACTTTTTTATTACCTCTTATTTTTTTCATAGCATTTAGTATGGTATTTGTGTTAACACCAAACTTTTTAAGAAGTTCCTGTATGTTAGAACCCTCGAGTTTGGTCATTGCAACTAGTATACATTCTATACCGACAAAATCATCCTTTAGTGTTTCAGCTTCTTGTGTTGCTATTTCGAGTAATGCATTGGTGTCACGGGACAAGAATACTTGCTGGTTTGCTACCCCGCTTGATATTGTCGGAAATTCTTTTATTTTAGTAACAATTGCATTAATGAAGTTTTGATTAAGAAGCTTTAACTCTTCCAAATAATCTCTGACAATTCCGTTATCTTCAATCATCGCCATAACTATGTGTTCCGGCTGGATTTCAGTGTTTTTGTAAAAATCTTTTTTCGCGCTTGCCGCAAAAATGATTTCTTGTGAGTAATTAGTGAATTTTTCAAAATTAATCATATTTTAACTCCATTCACCTCCTCGATAACATGAGAAGATGGTCAAAGGGGAATGACTATTCATCCCTATTCTTATTTTAATGTAATTTTGAAAAAATCAAGAAATATTAATGTTATATTAACAATTTAATTATTTTATATTCGGAAATGCAAAAATTTTACCGTCAATGCCACGCCATTTAAGGTATCCGGTTTTTAGAGTTTTATCCATATCCAAAACTGACACAAGTGCCCAATTACCTCTCACCGCAGTTAACTTGATATGTTTTACATAATTAAGTTTTCCTACATTTTGTGATTCATCTTCACTCTTGGAGTGCAGAATGCGAACTTCATCAGGAGCATCTTTAAACAGCCTAAGTCCGTATTTGCGGCCATACATATTATAAAAACTTAACCACGGTAAAAATTGAAATCTGTCTTCAGTTTGCACCCATCCTTTTGCGCCTGTAACCTTATTGTATACTATTTCTACCCAGTTATCATCTCCGATGTCAGTTACGTATATTAAACCCAGTTTTCGTTCGTTAAGCAGTACGCCAAATACACCATCAGGCATAGTTTCAGGATTATATGAAAAATCAAATTCTTTGATTATTTTTGAATTTGTATCTGGTTTTGAATAAATTACAAGATTCTCCCCTGTCTGATAAAAACCTATTGCATTATTAGGAATAGCATTAGTGTAGTATGGCATAACGTCTGCAAAAGCAGGTAATATAAATAGCATAGCCAATATTATTAAAACTTTTTTCATACTAAAATCCTTATCAAAAAATTACCTTTTACAATATTTTACATATTGTATAACGATATTGCAAAGAAAAAGTTTAGTTTATTCTCTAAAACTAAGTTCCGAGAATGTCTTTTTCAAAACAGAGCGAACGTTCGCCATTTGCGCTTCTATTACATCATCTGTCATTGTAGAATTCGCATCTTGCATTTTAATGCGAAACGCGACAGACTTGAAGCCCTCTTGAACGTGTTCACCTTGGTATACATCAAAGACTTCGCATCCATTAAATACGTTGTTTGTAACACCTTTTTTTACAACTCTTTCAATTTCATCCCAAGTTGTATCTTTTGGTACAATTATTGCTAAATCCCTTTGTACTTCAGGAAATTGCGGCAATTTTTTATATTTAATAACGGATTCGTTATATGCTGAAACAATCATATTTAAATCCAATTTAAACAAGTACGCATCTTGGTTTAATTTAAGTTTTGTCTTAAGCTCAGGATGAATCTCTCCGTAATATCCGACAATTTCTGGTCGTTTGCCAAGTAGCATGAGAACTGCTGATTTGTATGGATGTAAACATTTATGCGACTCTGCGATTGGAGAGTCGGCAAGTATAGAACATTTAATCCTTCTTGATAAGCCTAATTCTTCCAAAACTTTATCAACGATTCCTTTTACTGTATAAAAATCAACCTTACCTGTACATTGCCATAAAGAATTTTGTACATTTCCTGTTAAAACACCTGCAAGCGTAAGTGTTTCTTTTACTCCTGAATGCTTTTCGTCGGTTTCACCCAGTTTTAAATAACTTCTACCGATTTCATAACCCCAAAAATCTTTCTGACCGTTATCGTAATTATATTTCATACAGTTCAGAATACTTGCCATAAGGGTTTGTCTTAACATTGCGAAATCTTCTGATGCAGGGTTCTCAACATAAATTGCTTTTTCTTTATCAAAAGTCATATTGAATTGTTTTAATAATGGTTCTCCTATCAAAGAAGAAGTTTGCATTTCATTTAAACCGCAAGAATGCATTAAAGTATGTACTTTGTTAATAACTCTTTCCGTAATTGAAATATCAGCAGTGCTTGTTTTGCTTGGAAGAGTCGGAGTAATTTGGTCATAACCATTTATTCGTGCAATTTCTTCGATTAAGTCAACTTCTCTTGTTACATCGTCAGCGCGGAATGACGGAACTTCTACTCTGCATGCAGCATCATTTTTACCTAATATTGTAAAACCAAGTCTTTCCAATATAGTTAAGCATTTTTCTGTATCAATGTCACAGCCTAAAATTCTTTTAATCTGAGCGTATCTTAATGTTATGTTAATGGCTTCGGGTTTATAGTTTCCTGTTTCAACAAAACCGGCAAATTTCGCATCTGCGTATTTTTCAAGTAATTCAACAGCTCTTGCAAGTCCTTTATGTACTGCTTGAATATCAATACCTCTCTCAAATCTTGCACACGCATCTGAACGATATCCTACGCTTCTTGCACTTTTTCTGTTAGCTTGCGGGGTAAAATAAGCCGCTTCAAGGGCAATATTTTTTGTATTATTATCAATTTCGGAATTATTACCTCCGAATACGCCACCTAAGCAAACGGCTTCTTTTTCTGTAGAAATAACAACTGTATCATTGTTTAGAGTTCTTTCAACGTTATCCAAAGTAACTAAAGTTTCTCCTTCATTTGCTCTTCTTACGCAAAGATATTTATTAAGCTTGTCATAATCAAAAGCATGCAGCGGAGTCCCGAACTCCAACATTACATAATTGGTAATATCCACAACATTGTTAATAGGGCGCATTCCTGATGCTACTAGTCTTTTTTGCATCCAATCAGGTGACGAGTATATATTAATTCCGTTTAAAATGCCCACTGAATAATATTTACAAACATCTTCATCTTGAATTTCTACTTTAAAATCGGTTCCTTTATTGATGAGTTTAAGTTCTGTTGTTTTCATAGGTTTATCAAATAAAGCACTTAATTCTCTTGCAATTCCGATAACAGACATTTGGTCACCTCTGTTGGCTGTAGGTGCTGTATGCAGAATATAATCTTTTTCAAAACCCAAAACGTCTTCAACGTTCAATCCTAAACCAATGTTTGGGAATATTCTGTTTAGAACAAGAATTCCGTCTTCTTCTTGATAGTTTCTTTCAGAAACACCAAGTTCGTCATCAGAGCATAGCATACCTTGTGATTCTACTCCTCTGATAACAGCCGGAGTAAGTTCAAATTGTTCTCCGCTTTTTCTGTCTAGAACTTTACTTCCTACAGATGCATAGGGAATAATTTGTCCTACTTGTATATTTTGTGCACCGCAAACAACGGTTTTGACTTCACTTCCTGTGTTTACTGTCACTAAATGTAAATGATCACTGTTTGGGTGATTATCTATTTTTTCAATTCTCGCTGTAATTATATTTGTAAATTTTGGTTTTAATTCTTCAATTTCTTCAACTTCTAATCCGCTCATAGTAAGCTCATGAGCAATTTGTTCTACCGAAATATCTTTTAAATCAACTAATTCATTCAACCAGTTAAGTGAAACTTGCATTTTAACCTCTCCTTTTTCTTTCAATTATACAACAAATACACATTTTGTTATGATAATTTAATTGTCATACTTTTCAGCATAACGTACTAATGCTTGGAACACATCCGGCAAAATTTTTCCTTCTCGTACTTCTCTGTATAAAATTAATAGAGCCTCAAGCCTTGATAGTCTTTTCCTGTAGCAGCGAGGCTCTCTGAGCGCACTATACTTGTCCGCAATGGATATAATTTGTACGCCTAAATCGGAAGACGTATTTTCAATCGGTAAATTTGGATATCCTGAATGTTTTAAATTTTGATGATGATATTTTATTAGTGCCAAAGTCTCAGGATTTATATCTTGCGTCTTAAGCAATTCATATCCAAGAGTGGAATGAATATTCATAATCTTGCGTTCTTTTGTATTTAATTTTGCGGGTTTGTTTAATATTTTGGAAGGAATAAGAATTTTCCCCAAATCATGAAGCATAGAAGCTTCTTTTAAACAAATTTTATCAACCTGTTTTTTAATTTTTTCGGAAAGTATTGAATATACTCCCATTGCAATATTACACGTTTCATTCATATGACCGTTTGTAAGTTCCATTAGAGTTTTTGTGTCTATAGAAGGCTTGATGTGGTACCTTCTCAGCATTTTAGAGATAAATGGGTTTGATTCGATCATGTTTCGCACAACAGATTTTTGAATATTTTCATCCTTACCTGTCTTTAAGAACGTTTTCCCGCCGTCTTCTTTGTAGACCAAAAAACTGTGGCAACTAATTTGCACAGCTCCTTTAAGACTCAATCTCTTCTGTAATCTTGGGGTGTTTAGCATTTCTGTGTTAATTGGATTGTAACTTAACATAAGTTTACAATATTTTTTCTTTTTTGGCAAGGGGTTTAATTTTCACTTTTATCAGGTTTGCTGATTTTGTGTTTCAAGCTAAAATGTTAAATATACTTTGGAAATATAACTCTGTAAAATAAAAAATGAAATTTATATTTATAAGAATAATCTGTGAGATATTGTCTTAATGGCTATTTAAAAATTTTCTATCTCATACAAAAATTAATTTGGGAGGCAAAAATGACAGAAAAAAGACTTATATCAAGCGTAATAACTTCAGGAATTTTATTGATAATTTTAGCATTGGGAATATTAGTATTACCAAAGGTTACAGCAATATCCTTCGGCTTTATGATTTGTTTGGCTTATATTATATATGGCGGTTATAAAGCAATTAATACTTTTATTATGCGAAAAGCCTCACATCATTACATTCTGGATATAATTTCAGGTCTTTGTTTATTGATTGCGGGAGTTTTATTATATTTTGCTCCAATGTTTAATATTATGCTGGTGTTAGCATTAGTTGGGATATTTTTTTTGTTGGAAAGTATCTCTTCTGTGGCATTCGCATTGCAAACAACTAACTTAATGTATTTTTCAAAAGCAAATTATTTGCTTTCATTGGTTCAATTCGCATTCGGAGTGTGTGTAATAATGATTCTTCCCTCTGCTGCTATTTGGCTTGTAGGAGTTATCTCTGGAATGAACTTTTTGCTATCAGGTATAATTATGACAAATATGTATATCGGGACTAAATATACAGGCAGCTAGTCTAATGATTGAATTGTTGTGACAATTTTACCGATTAATATTAAATCCGATACGGCATCTGCTTCAATTGTTCTTACTCTGTACTCAGGATTATCGGATTTTATAATGATTTCATCTATATTTTTTGATAATCTTTTCACAAAAAACTCGTTGTTATAGCAGAATACGTATATTTTGTTATCTTGAATTTGGTCACCGTTCCAATGTTCAACAATTAACTTATCTCCATTATTAATTGTTGGAGACATGCTGTTTCCGGAGGCATTAATAACGGAATATAGTTTATTTTTTGAATATCCCTTTATAAGTGATGCAGGAATCGGTAATTTAGTTTTCTCGCTTGAAAAAACGATACTTCCGTTTCCGCAGCTGGCAAAAACGTCTGTGTAGTAATCTATATAAGCTAAATTAAAATCATGAATATTATTGTACAGTAAATTTATATTAAAAAATTTTTCTGCTTTTTTTAATTCGCTCACAGTTACTTCGCTGTCATTTTTTATTCTGTTGCTAACGGTTTGTCTTGTAATACCAAGGCATTCAGCCAGTAAAGATTGATTAACAGCGGTTCCTGTTTGATTTGTAATTATTGTAATAAGTTCGTCTAATTTCATAATTTTACAACATGAAAATATTTACTTGACATTTGTATCATATCGTCTTACAATATGTACAAATATGTAAGCTTGTACTTTATATTTAAGCATACATGTTAAATTCTGTCAAATATAATTATCACAATTAAGACTGATATGGAAGAGGTTTATGGGCTTATGAAATACAGGTACAATGTATCATGTAGTGAAACACTCGCGGAAAATTGGACACCTACGGCTATTGACTGTTTTGAAATAGGATGTAGATGTTCATCTTGTTTGTTAAATAAATTATATTTTAACGGAGACAGTTCTAAATGCATGATGAAGTATACCGTTATAGAACTAGTAAGAAAAAAGGGGAAACCTGACACGAAAGGAGAAAAATGAGAAAATATTCAAGCATAAGAAACGGTAGAAAAGGCGGGCGCCCTCAGTTGCAGAATATAAAATTTGAAATTCCTAATATAGAAATTGTTATTTTGACCCCAAAACAGTATAGAACGCTTTTGGAAAAATACGGGTACGATATTTTACAAAAAGCTCTGCAAGTTCTTGAAAATTGGTTAAAAACAAGTCCTGAGGGCGACAAGTATCGAGGTAGAAATAATTATGGTCATTTCCGCTCGGATGGTTGGCTTATTAACTCTGTGATACGATCTTGACTCCTGAGCTTGTACCTAACCTCACTGCGCCTGCTTCAATCATTTTTAAAGCAGTTTCTTTATCTCTTATCCCTCCGGAAGCTTTTACTTGCAAACCGGCATCTTTTACCGTATCAAACATAAGCTTTACATCTTCTGCTTGAGCCCCTACACCATTTTTAACAAAACCTGTCGATGTTTTTACAAAATCGGCTTTAGCTTCAATACATAATTCGCAAGCTTTTTTAATTTCTTCTTTAGAAAGAAGATCGGTTTCAAGTATCACTTTAAGTTTTTTCCCTTGGCATGCAAATTTTATTTTGCTCATTTCGTCAATAATATAGTTATAGTTTTGTTCTTTTAATTTTCCTGCATTAAGCACCATGTCTATTTCGTCTGCTCCATTTTTCACGGCATCGATGGTTTCTAATATTTTCATCTCAGTTGTATTTTGTCCGAGAGGAAAACCTATTACTGTCACAATTTTTATATCTGTATTTTTTAAGTAGTTTTTTGCGAATTTAACGTTACAAGGATTTATGCAAACACCCAAAAAGTTGTATTCTATAGCTTCATCTAAAAGTTTTTCTACATCTGCTTCTGTTGCGTCTTGTTTTAGCAATGTATGTTCTATGTATTTATTTAATTCCATTCTTAGCTCCTTAAACTATATAACTGAAAAAAATATTGCAGTGATAATACCTGTGATTAGGCAATAATATCCGAAAATTCTAAGAGAAAATTTTGATAAAAATTGCATAAAATATTTTATACAAAGATACCCAACAATCGTTGAAACTATTGTTCCTAATAAGATTGCCGTATGGTTATATGTAATAATTTCATTCATATCTATTTTTATGAGCGGATATACCATTGATGCTCCAAAAATTATAGGGATGCTAAGGAGAAAAGAATATTTTGCCGCTGTTGTTCTGTCACATCCGCTAAATAAACCTGCAGCAATTGTAAGTCCTGATCGCGAAAACCCTGGAAGAGAGGCTAAACCCTGTGCACATCCTATTATTATAGAACTAAGAAGCCCGATATCCTTCTTAGCAACTTGTCTTTTTGATAAGAATTCGCTAAGCAAAAGAATGCATCCTGTTAAAATTAAAAGGCAGCCGACTATTTCAGGACAGAAAACAAGTTTTTCGGCAATAGGACAAAGCGGAAAAGCAATTCCAATTGTAATAATCGTTCCTAAAATTATGTATAACCCGATTTTGCAATCTCGTGAATGAAAATCTTTTGTTTTTATTCCGTTAATCAACGCTTTTATAATTTGTAGAATTTCCTTTCTAAAGTATATTAATACCGCTATAAGAGTACCAAGATGCAGCATTATGTCAAGAAAAACTTCCTGATTGCTTTCTTGTACAATTTCTATTCCCTTAAAAACTTTATAAAAATTAGAAGTAAAAACAAGGTGAGCAGAACTTGATATAGGCAAAAATTCACTTAAACCCTGTATAATACCCATTAATACAGATTGTAATAAATCCATCTATTTATACCTCATAATAACTGGCGCAAGAAGTTGGGGTTTCCCAAACAGAAATTTTACTTGTTTGCGGAATTTTTTCTTTCATTTTGTCATATATAAACTTTGATAAGATCTCACTGCTTGGACTAATACCTTGGAAATCAGGCAGTTCATTAATATCTTTGTGATCAAGATAATCTAAAATTTCTTTTAAATTCTTTTTTATAACTTTGTAATCTATCAGTATATTACTTTTATCTAATCCACATCCGCTAACATAAGCCTCTACAAGCCAATTATGGCCGTGTTGATTTTCGCATGCTCCATCATAATTTAGCAAATGATGTGCCGCCGAAAAGTACATTTGAGCTTTCAATTCAAACATAAAAACCTCCGTTTGTATTTTATCACAAACAGAGATATGAAGTTAAAACTTTAACAGCAAATTTCGCTTAAACGGGCTAAAATTTTATCTGTAATAACTTTAATATAATCTTTATCTACCATTCCGTTAATAATGCAGTCAGCGATCTGGTAAGTCGGGCGAATGTATTGTTGGGCAGTTTCATTAACATTTTTGAACTGCATATCCGCAGCTTCTCCTGTTTTCCCACGAGATACCGCACGTTTGTACCATCGTTCTTTTATTACATCAATTGGGGTGAATACGTAAACTTTAACATCCATGATATCTCGTACTTCTTTATTTAACACATACAGACCTTCTGTTAAAATAACTTTTGCCGGTTTTTTTACATCTCCATCCGGAAATGATTCGCAAGTGACAAAATCATATCGTGGAGAAATAACCGTTTCTCCGTTTTTTAAACCCAAAAGATGTCGACGCATCATTTGTAAATCAATTACTTCCGGGGTATCAAAACTGAACCCTGTTTTAAATAAAGCATCATAGCTACCGGCTTCCTTAAGTTCTTTAGAAGTATCTTTATAATAGTCATCCTGCCTGATTACAGTGTAGATGCCTTCTTTTTTGTCTCTGACAACAGCTTCTATTGTATTATCAACAAAAACTGTCTTACCGGAAGCGCTTTCTCCGGTTATACCAATCAGGAATGTTTTTTTCTTTTCTTGAACAACTTTTCTGGCAATATTTAGAATAAAATCGTCTGCAACCTTTAAAAATAGAGGCTGTTCTTGTTTTTTGTCTTCTTCTAATATGTCTTTTAAGGTGTCAACAATATTGGATATCAATTCCATATCCAGTCTGCTTGAGTAAAAATTGTAGTTGGTAAGTTCAAATGTTTCCACCATAAAACACTCCTATTGCATATCATAGCGCAAATTAAAAAATTTGTGTAGCTCATGTTACGATATATTAAGTGGTTACACTTATTTATCCATATTTACACCTATTTACCACCATTTCCCTTTGTGTTATTATTTTTATGCGAGAAAGAGTTTTTAGTAAGAAGAAAGGAAATATACTATGAAAAAATCAATCAAAGATTTAGGTGACATCAAGGGTAAAAGAGCTCTTGTGAGAGTGGATATCAACGTGCCTCTTGATGAAAACAAAAATGTGACAGACGATACAAGAATTCAAGCTATCGTTCCTACCGTTAATTATTTAAAAGAAAAAGGAGCAAAAATTATTCTTATGGCTCACTTAGGACGTCCAAAAGGAGAGAAGAATCCAGAGTTTACTCTTGCTCCTGTTGCTAAATATATGGCTAAAGTTTTCGGAGAAGAAATCATATTTATTCCTTCCGTGGAAGAGATGGCTCCATACGTTGAAAAACTTCAAGACGGTCAGATAGCTTTGCTTGAAAATATTCGTTATTACAAAGCTGAAGAAGCAAAAGATGATGATATGACTTTTGCAAATGAGCTTGCTAAGTATGGTGATTTTTATGTAAATGATGCATTCGGCGCTGCTCACAGAAATCACACTTCAACAGCTAAATTGGCGAAAGTTGTTAAACCTGCAGTTTCGGGCTTGTTGATGGAAAAAGAAATCAGATGCTTATCACAAGCTCTTGACAATCCGACAAGACCTTTCACGGCTATTGTAGGCGGTGCAAAAGTTTCTTCTAAAATCGGTGTTTTGGAAAACTTGCTTGACAAAGTTGATAATATGATTATTGGCGGCGGTATGGCTTATACATTTGTTAAGGCTAATGGCGGTAAAATAGGTAATTCTATTTGCGAAGATGACCAACTTGATGTTGCAAAAGCAATTGAAGCTAAGGCTGCAGCAAAAGGTGTTAAACTTGTTATGGCAACAGATGTTCTTGTTGCCGATGATTTTTCCGGAAATGGTACAAACAAATTTGTTAAGATTAACGAAATTCCGGACGGATTTGAAGGTGTTGATGCCGGTGAAGAATCAAGAAAAGCGTTTGCAGACGTAATCAAATCTTCAAAAACTATTTTGATGAACGGTCCGGTTGGCGCATTTGAAAACCCTAAGTTCGCTGAAGGTACTAAGGCTGTTCTTGCGGCTGTTGTAGAAGCGACAAAGAATGGAGCAACTTCTGTAATAGGCGGTGGTGATTCAGTTTCTGCAGCTAAGAAATTCTTTAAAGCTGAAGACTTTACTCACGTTTCAACAGGCGGTGGCGCTTCTTTAGAGTTTATTGAAGGAAAAGTGCTTCCGGGTGTTGCTGCATTAGATGATAAATAAATAAAAAGAGAGGCGGCTGCAAAGCAGCCGTCTCTCTTTTTTTTATCCTTCAATAACTTTCAATAATCTTTCCCAAACTTCATCAATAGTTCCGTTTGCATCAATTTTATATAAAACACCCTTTTTTTCATAAAACTCAACAAGTGGAGCTGTTTCTCTGTAGTAAGTTTCAAAACGTGCTTTTGCAATTTCCTCGTTGTCATCAGCTCTTGTTTTTAGTTCTACAGAGCATATATCACAAATATTATCGACTTTTGGCGGTTTAAACTTCTTATTATAAATTTCACCGCATTTTGGGCAAGATTGACGATGAATTATGCGTTCTATGAGAATATTTGTATCAATATCAAAATAAATTGCTTTGAATGATGCGGTGTTTTTACCGTCAATTTTGTTATTAATTATTTCCAGCATTTTTGCTTGTTCAAGACTTCTCGGATAACCGTCTAAAACATATCCGTTTTTACAGTCATCGGTAGCAAGTTTTTTCCCGATAATTTCTCCTACCAGTTCAACAGGTACTAATTGCCCTTTATCAATAAAGGATTTTGCTATAGCACCTTCTTTCGTGCCACTTGCGATTTCTGCTCTTAATAAAGACCCTGTATCAACGTGCGGGAATCCAAGATATTCTGATAATTTATTAGTTTGAGTTCCTTTTCCGCAAGCGGGCGGTCCCAGAAAAATTAATTCTTGTTTCATTAGCTTCTCTCCTTATTTGTATTTTATTATAAGACTAAAAAAATGAGAAGTGAATCAGTTGAACAGTTCTTTGTTTATCCTGTCGCGATTTCGTTTATAATTTTTGTCAATATTTTGAGTTTTAGAGCGTTTTATAGCAATTATAAATGCTTGCTCTTTTTGATTATCAAGTATTTTAGAAGAATCTTTTCTTGCCGGAACGATTAATCCGGTTTGTGTGAAATAATCAATAGCTTCTTTGGATGCGAGATACTTAATAAATTTTTTTGCACTTGATTTATGCTTAGAATCTTTTGATATGGCCCAACCGGATGCATCAGCAGGTCCTATTCCGGCAAATGGGACAACTTCAAAATCAAACTTTGCGTTTTGTGAAATTTTTGGGTACATCCATCTCCCTGATAAATAAAGTGCAATCTTTCCGTCTAAAAACATCTGTGTTTGAGTGGAACTTCCTATTTGTGCAGGAAGCGGTGCATAAGTTCCTTCTAATTGCTTATAAAAATTAATTCCGCTATCATATCCGAGTGTCAGAATGTAAGGAGCTGCCCAATATATATCTCTTTCAAAACTTATCGGATAGAAAGTTTCCCCTTTTAGTTTATCAAGAAATTTTGTATAATCTTCAAAAGACCAATACGGATTAATATTGGTTTTTACCAAATTTTTATTTACATAAAAAACCATATTTGAGATATCTCGTGGAATACCAAGCAGTTTCCCTTCTACGGTTAAAGCATCTGTACTTTGTTTATAAAATTCATCCTTATTAATAAGATCTTCTAAGTTTTCAAGCTTATTTGCGTAAACAGGTAAGTACAGATTATTTATAAAGATTACATCAGGAGCTTGTGATGATACAAAAAGCAAGTGTAATTTTTGAAAATAATTTTGCGGAATATGAATAAAATTTACTTTTATATTTGGATTTTTTATTTCAAAATTTTTAATTGCATTCTCTAGAATTTTGGTTTCCGTTATTGAACCCCAAGAAGAAAAGGAAATTTCTTCTACATTATTTTTAGAACAAGAGCAGAATAAAAAAGGAATTAAAAAAATGGAAAAAAGTTTTTTTAACATAAATCCATTATGTACTCCATATTATTAGCAGAGACATTGAGTACAAACTTATTTATACCGATTTTTATAATATACCTTGTTGTACCGTTATCAAGTTTTTCGCTTGCTCTTGCTTGCAGGTTCTCGGAATTTAATTTATCGTATTCTTTTAAAATAAAGTTAGTATCATTAATAAATCCTATTACAGAATATTTCTGATTATTTTTAACAAGGTGACAACCTGCATTTTTAGTGAAATTAATTGTCTTGATAGTATCATATTCTTTTCCGTCCATTAGGATAGTATTAAACTGTGTTTCAAAAATACTAACGTTATTTTTTTGTTGATTTTTAGACTCCGATAATTTATTTGTATTAATAACTTGAGCAGGCATAATATCTTCGTATGACTCATTTTCTTTTATAGATTCATCAGTAACATTATATTCCGGAACTTCATTATAGAATTCTGACTCCTTATCAATTATTTCAAAATCTTGAAAACTGTTCATTTCTTCTTCAACTTGTGATACTGTAGGAGTTTCAAACTCATTTAATATTTCGATTTCTTCTTTGCCGTCGTAGAAAGGTTTGAATGTGACGTTTTCAATATTTTTTAGCAATGTTTCTTCATCGACTCTATCTGTTCTTTTTTCTGTTTCAAATTTTTCAGGATGTAATTTTGCCTCATTTAAATCCGGTAAAATATCTTTTGTATAAAGTGTTTTTACATCATATCCTGAAGCATTAACTACAATTTCTTCTGAAGGCTTATATTCATTATCAAAATCGTATAAATTATGTTTTGATAAATCCGGCAACAAATTTTTTGTACTAAGAACATCAACGTCATAACCTTCGCTGTAGTATACAACTTCCGGCTTTACCTCTGATTCAATTCTTCTGCCACCCTGTTTTTTAAGTGCTTTTGACAAGTCAGGCAACATGTCTTTAACATTAAGAGTCAATATGTCACTTGCTTTGTGATGTCTTAGTTTTCTTTCTTCGATTTCTTTTTGCATAGTAATTGTTCTTTGCGGATTGGTTCTTAAATCTGTAATAAAACTGTTATCCAATTCGACACTTATTAATTTGTTTAAAGCTTCAATATCTTCTCTTGTAAAAGAAATATTTTGGTTTATTGCATATGTAGTTACGAGATTTTCCAAAAGTTTACTTTTTGTCGGGCGGACTTTTATCGGATTTGTGACTGCAGCTGCAGAAATACTTTTTATTGTTTCGTCACTTATTTCTGTTTTAAGCAGTTCATTGATTCTTTCTATATCATCTTTTGTAAAATTTAATTTATTATCATGGATGTATTTTTCAAAAAGTTGTTCATTTTCTTTTTCTTTTTCAATGGCAGCCTCTTCTTCTGCTTGTTGAATTGAAAAACCTTTTAAAAATTCTTCTAAATCTCCATAGTCCTCTTCTTGAATCTCGGTAGCCGCTGTTTCTTCAGGTTGCGCATTTATTTTTTCTTGAAAAAGTTCATCTAAATCTAAAATAGTATCTTCAGATATTTGTGTTTCCGGCTCATTAATCTGATGTCTTTGGGCAGGCATTGTTGCTTTTGACATTGAAGAGATATAAGGTTTTGAATACATTTTATCTAAATTTTTGATTGTTTCTTTAATCTTTTTAGATTTTTTTTGTTCTTTTTTATTATCTGGATTTTCATTATTTAAATCAAAATTAGTTTGTTCTCCGAGAAGTTCTGCTATTTTATTTTTGCTTTTTATATAGAAATAAACGGAAGAAATAGCCACCAAAATAAACCCCATAATTAGTAGTAAGATTTCATTTGTATGGTCACCGTTGTATGTTTTATTTTCAGTTGCTACTGTATTATCACTTTTTATAGGCGCTGCATAAGAATTGTTTCTTTTATCAATAGTATTTTGCGGAGAAGATGCATTAAATTGTTTTACTTTGTTCTGAATATCCGCACTATCATTTTTTGCTGATTTTGGTTCGTTATTTACACTTTGTCTGCTATCAGGTGAATAATAGTTAGTCACTTTCTCTTCGTTTATATATTCAGTTTTTTCTGTGTCATTTTTTTCTTTGCTAGGAATATACAATCCTTTTTTAGCAATAAGAGAAGTATCCTGAGATGTTTTTACGGTAATTTTAGTATACCCGCTTCCGGTTGTTGTATAAGGCATTGTTTTAATGTCGACGCTTTGAACATTACCGGATATTTCAGGCATTTTTGTCATTGCGTTATTTGTTTCCGGCAGCATTATAACATAAGTTACGGCATCTTTTTTAATTGCAGAAACACTCTTTTCATAATTAGTTTTTGTCAGAATAGTCATATTCACGACATTACTATTGTCGGTGTTAAATTCCATCGACATAATACTGTTTTTGTAATTATCTGCTCCAAAAGCTCCAACTACCGTTACGACTGAAGCCAGAACTAAAGCAACAGTTCTTTTCTTGTATTGCTTCATTCTATTATTTTATCATAACAACTCTAATCAAACTATACATTATTTAAACTACATATCTGTAACGATAATTTTTTTGTCCGATGAGATTTTATCTATATTTAATATTGTGTAAGGGATACCATTGTATATAAATTCGCTGGAAAAATAACCTTCTCCTGCGTCAAACATATTACTGTCTTTGCATTCAAAAAGTTCATTGATTTTATCAATAAGAAGAGCGAGTTTTAGTTCATTACATTTGATAATAATTACAGGTTTGCGTGTAGAATTTTGTGATTCAGGTATATTTAAAAATTTCTTAAGATTCAGAACAGTAATATAATCTCCTCTAAGGTTCATAATTCCTTCTATAAAATCGGGAGTTCCCGGAACATTAGTTATAGTAGTATCCTTTAGCGCTTCTGTTACATAATCAAGTTCAATACAATAGGAATCATTATTTAAATTGAATGAAATGTATTTATTTTGTGAATACAAATCTTCCGATGCAATTTTAAAAGAAGTTTTATCCTCAATTGCTCTTGTTCGTTTTTTCATAATATCGACAGAAGCTTTGTCTGTCGGAAATAATGACTGTACATCATAATCAGTTCCGAGATTGTGCTCCTTTAATAAATTTTCGATTGTATAAATATTTATTATGAAAATAGTTTCTTGATTATATTTATACAAAGAATCAATAATCATCTTATTATCAACAAACGGAATTGCGTCGATTAATGCAGTATCAAAGGGCAATATTCCGATTACTTTATCAGTAATTATTCCGAAAATAACTTCGTCTGTTTTAACTATAAGTAATTCATTGCGAGCATTATATGGAGTTATGTCTATATTTAAATAAAACCTTATATCAATTACATTAATAACAAAATTATTGTACTTTAACAAACCGACAATATTATTCGGCAATTTTTGAGGATAATCAAGTGCCGGAAGTTTCATTATTTCAAGAACATTTGCCGAATTGATAGCATATTTGCTGTCTCCAATTTGAAAATACAGATGGGTATTTTTTTTCTGTTCAATGTAATTGTTATTGTTCATGCAGAATTACCCTGTTCCTTCCTTGTTCTTTTGCTTTATACAAAGCCTCATCCGCTGATTTAAGCATCTCCGTATGAGAATTAAATTCTTGATAATTCATTGTAAGTCCGATACTTGCCGTTACCTTTGTTTTTACTCCGTTATAATCAAAATCGTATTCTTCAATAGAACGTCTTAATCTTTGTACAGGAATGACAGCTCCTTCTATGTTCGTTTCCGGCATAATCATAATAAGCTCTTCCCCGCCGTACCTGTATAGTAAGTCAGTTTTTCTGAAAGATTTTTTCATAATATCAGCAACAGTTTTAAGAACATAGTCACCATATTGATGACCGTACGTATCATTAACTTTTTTGAAAAAGTCAATATCTAAAATAGCTAAACTAAAATCTGACGGGTGTCTTTTTGTACGATTATATTCTTGTTCCAAACTAATCTCAAATTGACGTCTGTTATACAAACCTGTCAATCCGTCAAGAACAGACATAAATTCTTTTTCTGTATATTGATATTTCATTTTAAATATGGTTAGTAATTCACTAATCATGATGTCAAAATATCCAAATGAAGCATAATCAATATCAAGTTTTGAGTAAAAACAAATTCCGCCTATCAATTTTTTATCAAAAACAAGAGGTATTATTATTTTTGATTTCAAGTCTGAAAATTTGTAGTCAGCTTCTTTCCCGACAAGCATCCTTACAACTTCAAATTTAGTATCATTATGGCTTTTGAATTCGTCCATTTTTTTGAAGAAGTCATATTGTATATCAGATAATAAATTCTTAGAAAGATTCCTTCCCAATGTATCAATGTACAGGATATTCTCTGATAAATTATCAGGTGAAGCAAAAAACACTCCCGAAATTCCATATTCAACAAAAGAGCTTAGCAGAGAAAACAGTTTTTCAACCAGAATTCTTTCATAGTTTAAGAAGTCGCTCAAATTTCTAAATTCATTTGAAAAAACTGATTTCAAAAGTAAATCATTTAATATGGTATTTAATTGCGACTGAGCTGAATTTTCCTTGTTTGCCTTTTGAGCAACAGAATTTTTATATTCATCGGTAATCGGGTAACGTCTTAATGTTGCATTAATACTGGAAACAAGTTCTTTTATATCAATCGACTTCGATAAAAATAGTTGCGCACCGGCTTTTTTACCCCAAAAACTGTCAATTTTTTTATCAAGAACAGTAAGAAGAATAACAGGGATTTTTTTTGTTTCTTCTTTATTCTTAATCATTCTGCAAAGTTGGTATCCGTCAATTACCGGCATCATAATATCAGAAATAACTATATCCGGAGCAAATTCGAAAAGTTTTTTATACCCTTCTGCACCATTGCTTGCAGTTTCTACTTCGAATCCATTTTCAACAAGTCCCTCTTTTAAAAATTTAAGCTGAGTGTCGCTGTCTTCTACCAATAAAATTTTAGGTGCCATTTCTTAATATATTCCAATTTTATTAATTTTAGTATAAAATAATTATATAATAAATTGTCAAAAAAAACTATAGGAGAGAGAAAAGTGCATAGCGAATGGAATTTTGATTTAAGACAAAGATTTAGTATAAAGTGTTTAATTGATGTGGCAGTATTTATATTGACTTGCGCACTTTTTCTTGTGTTTGCCAAATTAAAGGGCATTGCATCATATGATACACTTGTTTTTGTTGTGGTTGTTACCGCCATAAATGCACTGTCTCATATTGTTACGAAACATTGGATATTGGGGGTTATGAAAAAATCCTTGAAGTATCACTATGAATCTCTTTCTGTTGTAGCTTCTGATATTGTTGAAAATCTTGATGCTCAAAAGCGTATATTTGAAGCTTTTACTGCAAGCGCAAAAAATCTTTCTTCTCTTTTAGAAAAATTAAAATCAATATCGGCAGATTCTGTTGTAACTTCGCAAAATACAGAAAAACAAATAAATCAATCTATTAATTTTTCTCAAAAAGAACACGAAGCAATATCATCAAATGCTGATAAAATGCTTGTTTTAAGACAAAAAATTCAAATGATTGCAGAATTGGTGTTAGAACTGTCCGAACACTCACAGCAAATCGGAAGTTCAATAAGCGTAGTTGATGACATTGCGGAGCAGACCAATATGCTTGCACTTAATGCTGCTGTTGAAGCGGCTCGTGCAGGTGAGCATGGTAAAGGTTTTGCAGTTGTTGCAGGTGAAATCAGAAAACTTGCTGACGAATCAAAGCAAGCGATTACAAAAATTACATCTTTAACAAGTAATATTCAATACACAACAAATTCAACAGTTATGGCAACAGAAGAAGGTTCAAAAGAAATTGAGTCTGTTGTAAAAGATATTAATACCTTATCATCAAATTCGGAAGTGTTATTGAATTTGATACAAGAAGTGCTTAATTCTCTGGATGTAATAAATAAAAATGCCCAAAAGCAAAATGATATTATAGAAAGAATAAATTCTATTGATGAAGAAATTTCGGAAATATCTGAAAGTTTATCTAAAAATTTGGGTGCCAATACAGAAAAAATATCAGCATTAACGCATCTTTCAGAAAACATTAAAAATTCTGTTGCAGAATAGTAAAGTGTAGAAATATTTTAATGGATTTTTTAAATAACGATAATAACAATAATGAAGTAATGAATATTTTTCAAACAGAAGCTGAAGATATAACAGAGCGTCTGTTTAGCAGCTTGTTTACATTAGAATCCGACACTTCTAATGCGGAATTGATTGCTTCCATATATAGAGATTTGCACAGTTTAAAGGGTGCTGTAAGGATGATTGGTTTTAATAATATTCAAACAATCATCCATAAAATGGAAGATATTTTTGACGCAGTTAAAGACAAAAAATTAGTTCTTGATAAAGATATTGTAGTTCTTATTTCTCGTTCTTTAGAGATTGTTGTAAAGTATTTACAGGATTCTATAAAGAATAAGAGAGAAATTATAGATGAAGACTACACTCCGACAATTTCTAATTTGGAGTATGTAATTGAAGTAGAGATGGCAGAACAACACTCTGAATCCGCACTTCCTTTAATTGCTGATATTATTGATGACGGTGCGAAAAAAGAAGAATTGGATTTATCGTCATATCAAGAAGAAATAAATTACAGCTTTAATAAATGTTTTGAAATAATTGACGGAATTGTGCCTGAGGAAGAATCACAAGATGTTGTTATTCTGAAAGAAGAAATACAAAAAATATATGACATATTAAAAGAATCAAATTTGTATGAAATAAAGGCATCTCTGGAAAATATAATTACAAAAATAGATTTTGTGATGCATGCAACTAATAAGTTTACAATAAGCGAAATCTTGGAGTTACGTAATGAACTGAGTTCTGCTGCAGCAAAGTATACTACATCTTGTGTGGAAAAAAATGAGTCCGGGTTAACTTTTTTTAATGTTGCAGAAAAAATTACAATGCTTCAAGGAAGTTGCGTTTACTCTACAGAAATTAAAGAGGATATTTTAAAGCTTAAAGAAAATATTGATGATACAAACCTTTTGGAGATTATAAATACTGTTCTGGAAATTTTGGATTTTATAGCGGAAAATTCAGTTCAATTGGAAGAACAGATGATGCTTACGTTGAAAGGTGCAATAGAGTATTGTGCATCTCCCAATGAAAGTATAGATAGTGATCTTATTGTTCAGCAGCTTGAAATTATGAAACAGTTGTTGGAACTAAATTATCAAAAAGATGTCGGTGTCAGCGAAACAAAGAATTTAACAACCCAAACAACAGCTGTTAACAAAGCTTCATCTGCAGAAATAAAGACTCTGCACGTAAATGCTCAGAAACTTGATCTTCTTGTGAATCAACTTGGTGAATTGATTATCACTAAGATTAAAACCGAAAAAAATCTTGAAAAAATTGAATCTATTAAACTGGTAAATGAAAACTCTCAAAAAGATCTATTAAAAACTTCCAATTACTTGCGTTACTACAACAGAAAGTATTTGCAGTCAGGTGCTTCAGAACAGTATACTGCAGCTTTTGTAAAACAAGTATTTTCTTTATTATCAGATATAACCCAAAATGTTTCCAGAACAATTTATGATTTGAACACTCTTTATCGTTCTTCAAAGGAAGATGATATGAAAATGAGACTGATTATAGATGAAATGGAATCTATGGTCAAAAACATAAGAGTATTACCGATATCGACTGTGTTTAATTCTTTTTCCAGAATGGTTCGCGATATAGCAAATGAAAAAGGTAAAGATATTGAATTTGAAATAGAAGGAAAAGACACTTGTGCAGATAAGAAAATTATAGAAGAGATAAAAACTCCGCTAATTCATATATTAAGAAATGCAATAGATCACGGTATTGAATCGAAGGAAGAAAGAATTGCAAACGGGAAAAACCCTACAGGACGAATTGTATTATCGGCAAAACAGGACGATAACACAGTAATTATAGAAGTTGTGGATGACGGTCAGGGATTCAACTTAGAAAAAATAAAATCCAGAGCTGTATCAAGAGGCTTTTTAACTCAGGATGACATTGATTCAATGACAGATGAAGCAATTATGAATATTATATTCTGGCCCGGATTTACAACGGGAGATTCTATAACCAGCGTTTCAGGACGAGGAATAGGATTGGATGTAGTTAAAACGAAGATATCCCAGCTTAACGGAAAGGTAAAAGTAATCTCAGAGTTTGGGAAAGGAAGTTGCGTAAGAATTGAAATCCCTGTAACTTTGACTACGCTCAGGGTGTTTTTGGTTAAAATATCAAATCAAACATTTGCGGTTCCGATACAAGTTATTACAACGTTTATTATAAAAAAACAAGATGAAATTAAAACTAATAACGGAGTAAGATCGATTGTCTATAACGGAAATATTGTTCCGTTGTATTATTTATCTGATATTTTAAAGCTGGAAGCAACTCCGAGAGGAGAAAAGGAAACTATTTTAATAATTGAGTCAGATGAAAAAACTGTCGGCTTGGTTGTAGACAAACTTTTAGGAGATCAGGATATTCTGCAGAAAAAATTATCACCGCCGTTATACAAAGTTAAAAATATATCCGGTATAACAAATCTTGCATCCGGAGAATTGTGTTTAATTCTTAACATGCAGGACATTCTTCACTACGATTTTAATAAAGCAATAAGTGCAAATAATGCATCCGCACTTTTACCTACTGACATACTGTCATATAAACGAATTCTGATAGTGGATGATTCTGTTACTACAAGAACTATGATTAAGAATATTCTTATGAATTCAGGTTATGTTGTCGATGTTGTTTCTGAGGTTGAGGAAGCAGTGGTTAAATTAAAGTTCAGTCATTATGATTTATTAATAACAGACCTTACTATGCCAAAAGTAAACGGATATGAATTTATTGAATATTTAAAAAATGATGAAATGTATGCGGATATTCCTATTATAGTAATGAGTTCAATTCCTCAAAAAACGGCAATGAAGCAGTTAGAAAATTATAGAATTGATTACTATATGGCAAAAGAAAACTTTAATCAGGACGAATTTTCAAGGCAGGTTAAAGCAATCCTAACCAAATATCATAATTAGCTAAAGTATTTATATACCGCTGAAGGTACAAATGGTTCTATGCTGCCATTATTAAATAAAATCTCTCTTACTGCAGATGAAGAAATATAGCTGTATTCCGGTTTTGTGGGGAAAAATATAGTTTTTATACTTTCATCCAATACACTGTTGTTATGAGCTAGAGTAAGCTCATAATCAAAATCAGCGGAATTTCTAAGGCCTCTAATAATAACCGAAGCATTATGTTTTGTTGCATATTCAACGGTTAATCCGTTATATGAATCTACTATAATATTAGGCAAAAATTTTGTACTTTCTTCAATCAATGACTTTCTGATTTCTATAGGTAAAAAATTGTTTTTAGTATGGTTATTTGCAATAATAACTATAATTTTTTCAAATATTGGAGAAGCTTGGGTTAGGACATCAATATGTCCCTTTGTAACAGGATCAAAACTTCCAGGATATATTGCGATAGTCATTTTGTCACCTCTTTTGTTTTTATTATAGCATGACAATAACTGTTTATGATAAAATATAAAAGCGAGATGAATTTTTTGAGGAGAGCACATGTCTGTTTTTATAATGATTTTACTTTTGAGTTTACTTATATTGGTGCATGAAGCCGGACATTTTCTTGCAGCTAGAGCATTTGGTATAAAAGTTGATAAATTTGGTTTCGGATTACCTGTCGGTCCGACTTTGTATAAAACAAAAATAGGTGATGTTGAAGTTCTTGTGCATGCATTGTTATTAGGCGGATATGTATCTTTCCCGGATGACGAAAAGGATTGCGAATTACCTGCAGACTCTCCTCAGAGGTTTGCCAATAAGCCTGTGTGGCAAAGGGCAGTTGTTGTATCAGCAGGAGTTATTGCGAATGTTATTTGCGCAATCTTTCTTGTTGTAATGGTAGCAGCAGTATCTGGCAAATTGCCTTCCGGTAATTTTGAAATATATGCGAGTTCAATCAGTGCACCAAAAGATTCAAGTGTTTGGTCGTCAGGGCTTCGAACAGGAGACAGAATTATAAAAGCAAACGGATGTGATATAAATAATGTCTATTCTTTAGTAACAATAGCAAAACATAGTGCAAAGAATAACGGTATTATTACGGATGAAATTGTCGAACAAAATTTCATCCGTTTAAAGAAATTAAATCCCGGATTATCAAGAGATGAAATAATTCCGGAAGGAATAGCAATAAGACTTCCTGAAGAAATCGCAGAGCATGTTGTAACAATGGATAAGTACGCTCTTAAAGGAGCAAAGTATTATAAACCTTTAGGAGTAAAAATAGATGACAATCTTTCAGAGTTGAATAAAAAAATTGATAAAACATCAAAAGCATACATTTCAAATGGCAAATATTCAATGCTTGATGTAGCAAAGGCATTGTCAAACGGTTTGCACCCGATTGTTCTTACGGTGGAACGAGACGGACAAATTATCCGATTAAATCCTGTGTATCCTAATGAAAACGGTTTAATAGGTATAGGTCTTGGGGCAAAACAGACTATGATAGAAACAAAAAGACCGGTTGCAATACTTAAGGAAAGTTGCATTTATTTGTGGGATAACACTTATACGATGATGTATTCTTTGGGACAATTATTTACCGGAAATATACCGTTGAAAGATATGCACGGTGTGGTTGCTATCACAAAAATCGGCGGTGACATGATAGATAAAAGCGGAAAATCATCGGGAATACTTCTTGCTGCATTAATATCAATGAATTTGGCTATTTTAAATATTTTACCTATACCGGCTTTGGATGGTGGTCATTTGATGTTTTTAATAATAGAAAAGATTATGGGTAAGCCTGTGGATGAAAAAGTTATAGAGGTAATTTCCACTGTATTTTTCTCATTATTGATACTGTTGATGATAGTTGTTGTATTTAATGATATAACATTAATTGTTCAAAAATAACAGGAAGGAACAAAATGATAATCAAATTAGCACAATCACATATAATCGGGGCGTTTATTTCTTACCTTGTAGGAGTTTTTATAGTTCCGTTTGTGATAGAATTTTCGCAAAAAGAAGGTTTAGTGGACCTTCCAAATGAAAGAAAAATTCATAAACTTCCGATATCAAGGTTAGGAGGAGTTGCGATTTGGGCAAGTACAATGATTACGTTTCTTGTCCTTATTCTCTTAAGCTATTACCCTTATGGCAGTTTACTTTCAGGTATTCTGCTCGGCGGGTCTTTGATGTTTATCTTGGGTTTAATTGATGATATATATAACCTTGATGCTAAATTCAAACTTATTATACAGCTTTCAATTGCAACGATAGTATATCTGTTGGGAGTTCAGATTGATACAATATTTAATCCTTTTAACCATGGAGTTCTTCACCTTGGTATACTATCATACCCGATAACTGTTTTATGGATAGTAGGAATTTCTAATGCCGTAAACTTTATAGATGGTGTTGACGGACTGGCAGGCTCGGTAATTACCGTAAGCTCTATTACGTTGGCTCTTATTGCAGTAGCAATGACTCCTGCGCAGCCTATAACAGCACTTTTAGCGTTTATTTTGGCAGGTTCCATGCTTGCTTTTTTAACTTTTAATTTTAATCCTGCTAAGATATTTATGGGGGATTCAGGAGCTTTATTTTCAGGCTTTTTGCTTGCTACGCTATCTATAGCAGGAGTAATGAAAGGGGCAGCATTAGCTGTGCTGTTGCCATTTTTAGTGCTGGCGGTCCCTATAATAGATATAACATTTTCCAGTGTAAGAAGAATAATGAAAGGTAAATCCCCATTTGTAGCTGATGCCGAACACATACATCACAAATTATTAAAAGCAGGTTTGTCACAAAAGAAAACGGTTGCAATATTAACATTGTTTGCAATTTGCGGTGGAGCGTTGGCAACATATTTTACTGGAACTTTAAAAAATTATTTTATATATATTGCGATTTTGATTTTGATTATGATAGGTTTAAGTTTTGTCAGCCTCATGACAAAACCGGAACCAATTGAACCGCATGAAGATAATTAGTATATTAGAAAGTGGGCGGATGGGTAAACCCATTCGCCCGACTTTTGTCATCCTTTTATAATTCACACACAAAAACATTAGGATTCATTATCTAAATATCTGTAATCAAGTAAACTGCCTTCATACTTATCAGAGTTATCGCTTCCGTAAAATATGGACATATTATTAACAATTCTGTTCTTGTCAGCTGTTTTTTGTTTTTCCAATTTAGAATTAACACCATACTGGCTGATTTCTTGACTGGTTACTTTTCCGTCGTGATTAGTGTCAATATCGTCAAAATGCGCAAGAACTGTTTCTTGCAGAGAGTTTGTCATACCGTTAGCTGCCCCTAGTGATATGATTTGATCTCTTGTTAATCCTTGTGTAGCTATATTATTCATGAGCTTTTGGACTTCATCAGCAGAAATTTTTCCGTCATGATTTACATCTACGCTATTGAAATTATTTGTAAGATATGATGCAAACGTTGCTCCATAAGCTGTGTTTGTAACGTTAGTGTTTGTTAATGCTTTATTTAAATTCTCTCGGGTAATACCTTCTGTATATTGGCTTGAAAGAATAGAGAAAGAATTTGATATACCCGCGTTTATACCTGTAAATAATGATGAACCGTTAAGTCTTTTGCTCATAGTGCCTCCTTATGTTAAAGGTTACCAATTTTAGTTTAATTATATTTTTGTGAAAGTCAAACCTTCAAATGTATGAATTTTTATAAACCAAATAGTGAATTTGACTTTACAATAAGTCCTTTTTTTACTACTATAAAAATAGTAGGAGTTTCCTAAATTTATTTAAAAGAGGGTATCTAATGGCTGATAATAAATATAGACGTGTGTTACTTAAGATTAGCGGTGAAGCTTTATTGGGCGATCAGAAATTCGGCATAGATCCAAACCCTGTTGAGATGATAGCTGACGAGATTCGTTCAATATATGAACGAGGAGTGGAAATAGCTGTTGTTGTAGGCGGCGGGAATATTTTTCGCGGAATGAAAAACAGCGCTAAGCTAGGAATGGACCAAGCGTCAGGCGATTATGTCGGAATGCTTGCTACTGTTATGAATGCAGTTGTATTGCAATGTGCACTTAAAAAAATTGAAGTTGAATGTCGTGTCCAAACAGCAATTGCTATGAACCAAATAGCAGAGCCATATGTTAGGCATCGTGCCATAAGACATTTGGAAAAAGGCAGAGTTGTAATATTTGCAGCCGGAACAGGTAATCCGTTTTTTACAACTGACACAGCATCAGCTCTCAGAGCTTCAGAGATTGGAGCAGATGTAATGCTAATGGCAAAGAATGGTGTTGATGGTGTTTATACTGACGATCCGAAGACTAATCCTAATGCTAAAAAGTTGAAAAATGTTTCATATGCAGATATTATAAAACATGACTTGAAAGTAATGGACACTTCTGCGTGTGCTTTATGTAAACAAAATGGTATTCCGATTATTGTTTTTGACTTTAAAGCTCAAGGCAGCTTGGTTAAGATAATGAACGGAGATTCCGTAGGAACGTATATCAGTTAAATTATTATAAAAGGAGAAAGGGGTAATTTTATGTCAGAAGCTCTTGATGAAATGTATTTATTTGGCGAAGAAAAGATGGAAAAAGCAATAGGTCAGCTTAAAAAAGATTTTGCATCTGTTCGGACAGGTCGTGCCAATCCGGGCATATTAGATAAGGTTATTGTAGAGTACTATGGTGCTCCAACTCCTATCAGACAAATGGCTCAAGTCAGCGTATCTGAAGGCACAACTCTTGTCATTACACCTTTTGATAAAAGTATTATGAAAGAAATTGAAAAAGCTGTCATAAAAGCAGAAATAGGTGTAGCACCAAATAATGACGGAACTTGTATTCGACTTAATTTCCCTCCTTTAACTGAAGAACGAAGAAGAGAAACTGCAAAAGAAGTTAAAAAATACGGAGAAGATACAAAAATTGCCATAAGAAACGTAAGACGTGATATGGTAGATTCTTTAAAGAAAATTGAAAAAGAAGAAAACCTTCCTGAAGATGCTGTTAAAGATAATCAAGATCAAATTCAAAAATTAACAGACAAGTATGTAGGAATTGTGGATTCTTTAGTCGGTGATAAAGAAAAAGAAGTAATGACGGTGTAGTGGGATATAAAATGGGAATAAATAAAAGAGTAATAACGGGATTAGTTATAGGTTTTAGCGCACTGTTTGCTATTATGCATGGCGGAATTCCGCTTACGGCGGCAGTACTTCTGATCGTCTTTCTGGCATCAAAAGAATATGTGCTTATACTCCAAAATAAAGGATTTTTACCAAGCTTTAAAATTATTTTGGCATCAAGTTTGTTATTTGCTTTTGCGGCTTATTTTAACAGGTTTGATCTTATTCCTCTTATATTTACCATTTCGTCATTTATGGCTTTTATGTGGGTATTATTTTGCGGAAAACAACCCTATATTGCGAATGTAGCAACAACAATTCTGGGTTTTGTTTATTGCGGTTGGTTTCCACTACATCTTTTATTCCTGAGAGATTTTGGAACTCCCGGATATGCTTTAATGGTTCTTTTTGGAGTGGTACTTACGGATACAATGTGCTATTACGTTGGATGTCAGTTTGGAAAACATAAGTTATCACCAGTGATAAGTCCTAATAAGACAGTGGAGGGTTCTATCGGCGGTGCTGTTTTTTGTGTACTTATAACTATGTTTTTTGGTTGGGCGATGCAAATTGCTTGGTATCATTCAGTGATTCTTGGTGCTTTAATAGCAGCTTTTGCTCAAATTGGTGATTTGTGTGAATCAATGATAAAGAGGGATGCAGGTGTTAAGGATTCAAGCAACATCCTACCAGGACATGGTGGATTTTTAGACAGATGCGACAGTTATATTTTAACTATACCGATAGTTTATTATTACGTTTATTTATTCGTTGAGAATAATTTTATAGATTTAATAAAAGGAATGTTCTAATGCTAAAAGATATCTTTGGTAAAGGTGATGATGAGCTGATAAAAATTGCTCTTACGCACCCTTCTTATACCAAGGAAAATAATATTTCTGATTTAGAGAATTACGAACGTTTGGAATTTTTTGGGGATTCTGTATTAAAGCTATTCACTTCAAAACTTTTGTACGAGATCTATCCGTCATCACCTGAAGGAGATCTTTCCAAAATTCGGTCTATATTAGTATCAGATGCAATCTTAGCAAAAGTTGCAGTTAAGATAGGTTTGGATAAACAAATTATTCTTGGCCCTTCTGAAGAGAAACAGGGTGGGCGTAAAAGAGAATCAAATATTGCTTGTTCTCTTGAAGCGGTATTGGGTGCATATTACTTTAGCGGAAAACAAGATAAAATAGAAAATTTTATTAAAGAATATATAATAGTTTACGCTGACGATATAGAGAAACATTTTGAAAAATATAACGCTAAAGATATTTTGCAGCAATATACCCAAAGTAAGGATAAAACTCGTCCGCAGTATAATACTATAGCAGTTAAGGGGCCGGCGCATAAACCAATTTTTGAAATTGAAATTATCTGGGGCGGTGAAGTTATAGCTTCTGCTGAAGGTAAGTCTAAAAAAGACGCGGAACAGAATGCTGCCTATGAGGCTTGTAGAAAATTAGGATTAACTGAATAAAAGATACACAGAAATCTTTACACCAAATGTATGATTACTATTTTAGTATCAGGGCATATAATTAGAATGTGTATTGGAGAGGATTTGATGAACAGACGTTGGTATGACTCAAATGAATATACTCAAAAGGCTTTGACACTTTTGCATGACATGGACGAGGGTCAAAGAAGAGAGTTGTCTAAAGATTTAACTAATGTTGTAAGGCAAATAAAAGAAATGCATGCAGCAGAAGAGGATGATATAGAACAAGATGTAAGTATCGGTATAGACAGAGTTTTGGGTCTTTATAAAATATCAAATTCCCGCAGGTGGTATGACAAAGTAAGCTTACTTTCATATGCATTCAAAACAATGTCTACTCTTCCAAGAGAAGATTTCTATAATATAATGGAAGGTTTGACTAATTCTTTTTCTGCATAGTGCATTGATTTTATCTCTTGTTTATTCTAAGATTCAAGTGTAGTAATAAATAAGGGAGAATTATTATGTCAAGAAAACCTATTATTGCAGGTAATTGGAAAATGAATCTTCTTCAAAGCGAAGCAAAAACTTTGTTTGATGAAATTAGTTCATTTGTTTCAAATTATACTGCTGTTCAATTGCCTTCAGTGGTTATAGCACCTGTATTTACATCATTGAATCAAGTACATTCTATCCCGTGTGATTGCGGATGCGGCGGTGACAAGTTAGCAGTTGCAGCTCAAAATTGTCATTGGGAATCATCAGGAGCATATACAGGTGAAATTTCTGTAGAAATGGCAAAAGATGCAGGATGTTCATACATTATTATCGGACATAGCGAAAGAAGACAATATTTTTCAGAAACTGATGAGATGATCAATAAAAAAGCAAAAGCTATCTTAGCTGGCGGTTTAATTCCTATCATATGCTGCGGTGAATCATTGGAACAAAGAGAAGCCGGCGCAACTGATGTTCATATTGCATCTCAAATCAGATCTGCTCTTTCTGGCATTTCATCAGAAGATGTTGCAAAATCAGTTATAGCGTATGAACCAATTTGGGCAATAGGCACCGG
>CAMZGT010000009.1 GCA_947306495.1 uncultured Acinetobacter sp. | reverse complement strand
CTTTTAAAATCGGAATATATGCAGGACTGGATATGTTCATATATAGAGATGCAGATGAATCTGTAATTAAAGCGATAACTGAACTGATTAATTTGGCAGAAAAAGATACAAAATTAAAAGATGCTGTCATTCTTTCAAATAAAAGAATATTAAATTTGAAACGTAAATTTGGATTTGAAAACATTTGTAACAAATTATTCGTATAATAAGCATCCTTATGCTAAACTTTAGGTATATGCCTTTTAAAGTATTAAAAGGTGAAAGGAATAGCAAAAATGGACATTTTTTCAATATTTACGCTTCTCGGCGGTTTGGCATTTTTCCTCTATGGAATTAACCTTATGTCATCCGGTCTGGAGAAGGTTGCTGGAGGAAAGCTTGAGCAGATGCTTAAGAAAATGACTTCTAATCCTGCGAAGAGTTTTGTTTTGGGAGCGGTGATAACTGCAATTATACAGTCTTCTTCAGCGGTCACCGTTATGCTAATAGGCTTGGTGAATTCAGGGATAATGACTTTATCAAGAACAATCAGTGTAATAATAGGTGCAAACTTAGGTACGACTATTACAGCTTGGATGCTTAGTTTAACGGCAATTCAAGAAAATGCTGGTTTTATTTTTAAACTTTTTAAACCTGAAACATTTTCACCTATTCTTGCTTTTATCGGTATAGTAATGATATTAGTTTCCAAGAGTAATAAAAGGAAAAATGTTGGTTCGATTTTAATAGGTTTTGCAATATTAATGTCAGGTATGGAATTTATGGCTGGGGCAATGGCTCCTTTAGCTGATATGCCTTCATTTAGAAATGCAATGATTGCATTTAAGAATCCTATTTTGGGATTTTTTGTTGGTATGTTTATAACTATGATTATTCAAAGTTCTTCCGCTTCTATTGGTATATTGCAAGCTTTAACTTTAGTAGCAGGAGTTTCTTGGGGCGCTGCTATACCTATAATTTTAGGGCAAAATTTAGGTACTTGTATCTCCGCCGTACTGGCAAGTATCGGTGTAAGTACAAATGCAAAACGTGTCGCAGGTGTGCATGTAATATATAACGTTATCAGTGTTGGCGTATGTTTCCCTGCATTTATAATTATTACATCCGTAATTGATATACCATTGATGCACCAAAATATTAATGCATTCGGAGTCGCAGGTTTTCATACTGTATATAATATATTTACTGCGTTTATGCTGCTTCCTTTTGCGAAAGTTATTGAAAACTTGGCAATCAAATTTATACCGGAAAACAAAAATGAATCCGAAAGGCGTGTTTTGTTGGATGAAAGATTACTTCTTGCTCCGACATTTGCTGTCTCTGAAGCATACAGACAAACAATTAAAATGGCAGAACTTGTTGAATACAACTTTCTTTTTTCAGCCAAGTTATTAAAAAGTTATCACCAAAAAAAAGCGGAGCAAATTACTGAGAACGAAATTAAGATTGATACATATGAAGATAAGTTGGATTCATTCTTATTGAAACTGTCAGGAAAAGAATTATCAGAGGAAGATAATAATAAGATATCACAATTGTTATTGGCGATTGGTGACTATGAAAGAATAGGTGACCATGCTACAAATATTCTAAAAATGGCTGAAAAGATAAAAGAAAATGAAATGAAACTTTCTGCAGAAGCAGTAGAAGAGTTGAAAGTTATAGTAAATGCCGTATCGGAAATTTTTGCAATGTCATTTGAAGCGTACAGAACTGATAATGTTCAATTAGCCAGAGAAGTAGAACCGTTGGAAGCTGTTATTAAGAAGATTGTAAGAAAAGTTAAAAATCATCATATCCAAAGATTGAAAGACGGACTATGTACTGCTGAGCTAAGTTTTATGTTTTCGGATTTATTAAATGATTTCAGAAGAATTGCTGCGCACTGCGGAAATATAGCAACAAGTGTTATTCAATTGTATGACAGTACTTTAGATAAGCACGAATATAATCACAGAAATAAAGATGAAGATATTGAATTCGTAAGTAAATATCAAGATTACAAATCAAGATATTCAGTTTCAAGGCAAGATAAAACTAAAGTCGAATTGTCCTAAAGAGAGTTGAATACTTGTGATTACCGTAATAAATTACTATTGAAATGAAATAGTTTTCCAAGTCATTAACTTCAAGATAGCTTTTAACAGGTTCTTTTCTCTTTGTGCTTTTAAATTTTCCTAAGGCTTTTAAAGTTCCCATGTGAACTTTTTGTGAACCTGTAAGTTTTGGTTTTGGAATATGTTCATCGTAAAATTTTTCCGGAGTGTAATCTCTGTTATATACAGGTATTATATGTACAACCAAGCCATTTTGTTTAAAAAGCATATACCATTTCCCGTTGTGTTCGCGTGGTGTTAACAAATAATATCCGGGTTCGACAGTTATATTTTTAAAGTATATCGGAGCGTTAAGTCTCAGCAGCGGATATACGGACCAAGCTGCATCCTTTGTATCGTAGTATTGTTCCGGATCAATATTGTGTAAATATGAAAATTTAGCAGGTTCTAAATCATTGTATATTTTTGCATAATTCTTATTTCCGGTTTGTTTATTTGGTGTTATTAAGATTTCATCATCTTTAAGTTCATGAAGATTGCCTGTACCGGTATTTTCTTCCCTATAGTTGTCAATTTCCTTTTTTTGTATATAAAAATCTTCATCTTCTTTATCTAATGAATTTGGATCTATATCATCATAAAATCCTTCCGGATAGCCGGGTTTAAGACTGCTATCTTGAGTATCTGCGAAAGATAGTAAAGGAGTAAATATTAAACACAATATTATAAGAACTCTTTTCAGCATATTATTTATTTTAATGATTTTAAATATAAAATCAAGGTTTAGATTTACATTTATACAGATTTGCTGTACTATGGATGGAAAGGAAGATTTAAGTATGAAAGAACAATTAGAAAATATTTATAACTCTGCAAAAAATGACATAGAAAAAGCTATGACAATAAGTGATATTGATGATATCAGATTAAAATATCTTAGCAGAAAAGGTGAATTTAATTCTATCAAAAAGGGATTAAAAGACTTATCTGATGAAGATAAACGAATTATAGGTGCTTTTGCAAATCAGATTACACAAGATTTGGAAGGCATGCTTAAGGATAAATACGAAATCTTTTATCAGAAAGAATTGAATGAAAAGCTTCAAAAAGACAGAATTGATATAACATTAAGCGGTAAATATGTTCCTCAGGGAAAGGTGCATCGATATTCCAAAATCTTGGATTTTCTGTTGTATCTCCGGAATTGTCACCAGAAGTTGAAACCGAATATTATAACTTTGACATGCTTAATGTTCCAAAAGATCATCCTGCAAGAGATGTACAAGACACTTTCTATGTAAAAAATTTAGCAGGGGTCGTTCTTAGAAGTCAAACTTCAGGAGCTCAAATTCATGTTATGGAAGACAGAAAGCCTCCTATAAAAGTTATTGCTCCCGGTAGAGTTTACAGAAATGAAAATATTAATGCCCGTAAAAATAACTTTTTTCATCAAATAGAAGGTTTGTATGTAGACAAAGGAATAACTTTTGGTGACTTAAAGGGTGTTTTAAATGAATTTATTCGTTTGTATTTTGGCGCTTCACGTCCTACAAGATTCAGAAGCAGCTTCTTCCCTTTCACAGAACCTTCAGCAGAAGTTGATGTACAATGTATAATGTGTCAAGGCAAAGGTTGCAGAACATGCAGCGGTACAGGTTGGTTGGAAGTACTTGGTTGCGGTATGGTTGATGTAAACGTACTTAAAGGCGTCGGAATTGATCCTGATGTATATACTGGCTTTGCATTTGGAATGGGTGTTGAAAGACTTGCAATGCTTAAATATGCTGTTGACGATATAAGATTATTCTTCAATAATGATAAGAGGTTCCTGGATCAATTTTAAAATGAGGACCGGATAAAAGCTAACAATGCGGGCGCAGGTTTCCTGCGCCCGCATTGTTAGCTTTATTAAACAGGAAGTAACTTTTCTAATGATTTTCCAAGATTGGTAATAGTGCCTGCGCCAAGTCCAATTATTATGTCATTAGGTTTAAGAGTCGGCAATAGTTGTTCAGCAACGTCTTCCATACTGCCGCTTAAGTATTCTGCGTCTTTTAAATCTTTTGCAAAATTTTCTCCGGTAATACCGTCTATAGCATCTTCTGAGGCAGCAAAAACATCAGTTACAATGACTCGCCCTGAATTTTCAAATGATTTTAGAAATTCATTCCAAAGGCTTTTTAATCTGGTATATCTGTGTGGTTGAAAAACTGCGACTATATGTTCTTTGCCGTATTTTGAAGCAGCAGCATCTAAAGTTGCTTTGATTTCAGTAGGATGATGTGCATAATCATCAAAGACTTGTATGCCGTTGATTTCGCAAACTTTTTGGAAACGTCTTCCCATGCCGGTAAAATCAGGAAAGTATTTTTTTATTTTTTTAATATCAATATTTGCTTCATTTAAAGCTGATACAACAGCAAGTGTGTTATAAATATTATGTATACCTGCTAATTGAAGTTCTATATCTGTTAAAAGGGTTTCATTGTGATATATTTCAAAATGCAATTTTTCTTTTGAATTAGATATATTTTTAGCAGTATAATCAGCATTTTTTAGACCAAAAGTAATAAAATTACCGTTTAATGATTTAATTCCGTCATTATCCGCATTAACAATTATTTTTTTTGCTTGTGAAATAGCTTTGTTAAAAGTTTTTACTAAATCACTGATGCCGTTTTTATAAAAATCAATGTGATCTTCTTCTAAATTATTTATTACTAAAATGTCAGGTGAATATTTAACTATAGTTCCGTCACTTTCATCTAACTCTGCGATAAAATGCTGCCCCGATTTATGTTGAGCATTTGTATTTATATCAGGAAGAATGCCACCGTCCACAAAAGATGGATTAAAACCTGCTTTTTCCAAAACATATGATGCCATTCCGCTGGTAGTTGTTTTTCCGTGTGTTCCTGAAAATCCTATAAAACATTTATTTTCAATTTGAGCATTTTGAGCAATTTCTTTTAGCAAGTCCGAACGGTGGAAAATTTCTAATCCCAACTCCTTTGCTCTGACAAGTTCCGGATTATTTTCCCTTATAGCTGTAGAAACTATAACTTTCGCTCCGTTGGGGACATTATTTGCATAATGTCCTATATATACTTTTGCTCCTAAACTTTTTAATTTGTCAATATATTTAGAATTTGCAATATCAGAACCTGAAACTTCGTGTCCGTCCTCAAGTAAGTATTTTGCAAGTCCGCTCATTCCGATGCCGCCTATTGCAATAAAATAATATTTTCCCATAATCCTCTCCAATTCTTTCATTCATTATAGTACAAAGATTTTTAACTAACAAATAATAAATCTTTATTGTATCTTATTGTGTCAGCATTTACATGGTGTTTATAATTTGGTACAATTAAGTAGTTATATTTGAGTTAGGAAGGTGCTATGAGAGAAGAGTTATTGTCAATAATGGAAAAAAACAGCAGAATTGACTTGAAAGAGTTGGCAGTTCGTTTGGGAAAAGAAGAGATTGATGTAGTTAATGAACTCGCGAAGCTTGAACAAGAGGGGGTAATTTGCGGTTATCATACACTTATTAATTGGGAAAAAACTGATATAGAAAAAGTTACAGCTCTTATTGAAGTTAAAGTAACGCCACAAAGAGGACAAGGTTTTGATAGAATAGCAGCAAGAATTTACAAATACCCTGAAGTTCGTGACGTTTTCCTAATTTCAGGCGGGTTTGACTTATTGGTAACTTTAGAAGAAAAATCGCTGAAAGACATTGCAATGTTTGTTTCTGAAAAGCTTTCAACGTTAGACAGTATATTAAGTACTGGAACTCATTTTATTCTAAAAAAATACAAAGACCACGGAACAATTGTAGATGAAAAAATCGAGGATGAAAGAGAGGTTGTAAGCCCATGAGCAAACCGCTTTCAGAAGCTGTTTTAGCATTAAAGCCCTCTGGAATTAGAAAATTCTTTGATATTGTATCAGAAATGAAAGATGCAATATCTCTCGGAGTTGGAGAACCAGATTTTGAAACTCCTTGGCATATTAGAGATGAAGGAATTTATGCTTTAGAAAGAGGAAAAACTTTCTACACATCTAATGCTGGTTTAAAAGAATTAAGAAAAGAAATATGTAATTATATGAAAAGGACTCAAGGCATTGAATATGATCCTCTTACAGAAGTTATTATAACAGTTGGAGGTTCAGAGGCTATTGATATTGGTCTAAGGGCAATGATAAATCCAGGTGATGAAGTTATAATACCACAACCGGCTTACGTTTCGTATGAACCATGTGCAAAACTGGCAGGAGCAAAACCTGTAATAATAAATTTAAAATCAGAAAACAATTTCAAATTAACAGCGGATGAGCTTAATAATGCTATTACCGAAAAAACAAAGGTTTTGATTTTGCCATATCCAAACAACCCTACTGGTGCAATTATGGAGCGCAGCGATTTGGAAGCCATTGCAAAAATCTGCATAGAAAAAGACATTTATGTTATGTCAGATGAAATTTATAGCGCACTAACATACAAAGGCGAACACGTTTCTATAGCTTCAATTGATGGAATGAAAGAATGCACAATTCTTATAAATGGTTTTTCTAAAGCATACGCTATGACAGGATGGCGTCTTGGCTTCGCTTGCGGTCCATCAGAGGTCATTAAACAAATGACAAAAATTCATCAATTTGCGATAATGTGCGCTCCAACAAATAGTCAGTATGCAGCAATAGAAGCACTAAAAAATGGTGATGATGATGTAAAAATGATGCGTGAAGCATACAATCAACGCAGACGCTTTTTATTAAATGCTTTTAAAGAAATTGGCCTTGACTGTTTTGAACCATATGGAGCGTTTTATGTTTTTCCTTGCATAAAAGAATTTGGAATGACAAGTGAAGAATTTGCTACAAAATTTTTGGAAGAAGAACACGTAGCTGCAGTTCCCGGAAACGCATTCGGAGAGAGTGGTGAAGGATATCTGAGAATATCTTACGCATACTCTATAGATAACCTAACAGAAGCTATGGTAAGGTTAAAAAGGTTCGTTGAAAGATTGAGGAATTAACGGTCATTTGAAAGCGTAGAAATATATACTTTTAGGAACACGCTTATTATAATTGTTGGCTAAATATTATTATTCCGTTGGTTCTCGCTATCGTTCCATAAGTATATATTTCTACGCTTTTAGCCTTAAAAATTTTTTATGATAGCATCCGTAAATTCACTGCATTTAGAATTGCCGCCTAAATCCGCAGTTTTTACGTCGTTTTCTAATGTTTTAAATAAAGCTAATTTAATCTTTTTTGCAGCAGTATTTTCACCGATATAATTAAGCATTTCAATTGCGGACATAAGCATTGCTGTTGGGTTAGCTTTGTCCTGTCCTGCTATATCAGGAGCAGAACCGTGAACAGGTTCAAATACGGCGTAATCCTTTCCTATATTTGCACCCTGTGCAACCCCAAGACCGCCAATTAATCCTGCACACAAATCTGAAACTATGTCTCCATATAGATTTGGAAGAAGCAAAACATCAAACTGATTTGGGTTTTGAACTAACTGCATGCAGCAATTGTCTACGAGTATTTCCTTTAGAGGAATGTTATAGTCATTTGCAACATTTCTTGCTGATTCTAAAAATAGTCCATCAGAAAGCTTGCAAATATTTGCTTTTGTTACTACATGAACAAATTTTCTATTATTTTTAACTGCATAATCAAATGCAAATCTTGCAATCCGCTCTGATGCTTTTCTTGTAATAATCTTAATACTTTCTGCAGTATCCTTATCTACTTGCCTTTCAATACCGGCATACAAATCTTCTGTATTTTCTCTTACTACAACAATATCAACATTCTCATATCTGGTTTTTACATTTGGTAAATTGTAGCAAGGACGTAAGTTTGCATATAAATCTAATTCTTTTCTTAATTGAACGTTAACGGAACGGAAGCCTTTCCCGACGGGTGTTGTAACTGGGGACTTTAATGCGACTTTATTTCTTTTTACGGATTCCAAGACTCTATCAGGCAGCGGCACGCCTTCTTTTTCTATAACATCAGAACCGGCAGTTTGAACATCCCAGTTTATATCAACTCCGGCAGCAGAAATGATTTTTAAAATCGCGTCTGATATTTCAGGACCAATTCCATCTCCTTTTATTAATGTTATATTATGCACAAATTCCCCCATTTAAATTTTAATATTAATATTGTGGCCCAAATATCAGCCAAATACATTTACCTCTATACTATTACACCTGATTTTGCATCCAAGTACAATTTTAAGCAAATTGCCAATTGATCAGGGCAGCTGGTCGGTCTGCTGCCGCAAGGCAAGCCTTGAAGTCTTTTTATTACTTCTTTGATATCCATGCCAACGATAAGGGAACCTATTCCTTTTAGATTACCGCTGCATCCTCCAACAGTTTCCATTTCTAAAACTTTTCCGTCTTTAACCTTAAGGCTCATTAATCTTGAACAAACACCTTTAGGTTGGAAACGAACAACATCTACCCCGTCAATTTCTTTAATTTCAATATTCTCGCTCATATGTACTCCTTTTATATTCACTTAAAATATTATATCACATGGCAAAATATTATTTCAAATTTTTGTATATAATATTTTTTTTGATAATATTTAACTATGAATCAAGAACAAACTATCGGCTTTTGGGGATATCCAAAGCCTCAAATAATCGAACAAACAAAAAGAAAATATCCAAATGCAAAATGGGTTGATTTGGATATAGAATTGGGCGCACCGAAAACAAATATACTCCCTGAATCATATTGTAAGATTATTAGAAATATTATTGATAATACACTGTTTTTGCATCCTGATTTAATCCTTGCTCCAATAGGAAAAGATAAGTGCGATAGCGGATGGTTTGCTTCAAAAGTTCTTGCTGATATTGGATTTAATGTTATTCAGACAATTTTTGAGGATTTAGAACCAAAAAGAGAGATTAAAGTAAGCAAGAGTGTTATGTCATTGTATGATAAAGTTACAACGATAACAGATAGTATTATAGAACCGGAAAAACTTAATATTCAGGCAGATTTTGCAAAAATACCAGATAATAATACTTCTAAAAATCCTTTATTTACCCCCGGATTTTGGGGCGTGCCTCCGAATGATATGGAGATATTAAAACTTTTTCCTGACACAACTCATGTGTACGGTTGGATTAGGTGTGTTGAAGCAGGAACTCCGGCAGACGTTGATTTAGAAATGTACGTTAATCCTAATGTTCCCACAGTATTTTATTCACAGGCTTTTTGCTCAAAATCACAGCTTGCAAAATACCTCGCTGATAAATACAACGGATTATATATAGATATTGACGATTATGCCTCAAATTCAATTAAAGCCAAGATTGAAGCATTTTTAAGACTGAATTAAAAATTTTGTGCAAATTTGCACAATAAAAATATCGCTGGCACATAATGCTCATGCTAATACTTCATGTTTTAAACCCGTTTTTGTTTTACAACAGCATCAATCAAACCTTTAAACAAAGGATGCGGTCTTTCCGGTCTGGATTTGAATTCAGGGTGGAACTGACAAGCAACAAACCAATCCATATCAGGTAACTCAACGATTTCGGATAACATTCCGTCAGGTGACATGCCGGAAAAGACCAGACCTGCTTTTTTTAGAGCATCTATATAGTCAGTGTTAACTTCATATCTGTGTCTGTGACGTTCCGAAATTTTATTTAAACCATAGACATTATGTGCTTTTGTTCCTGCCTTAACTTTGCAGTCATATGCTCCAAGCCTCATAGTAGCACCGTATCCTTTTACATTTTTTTGTTCCAGCATTAAATCAATTACCGGCGCTGCTGCGTTTTCGTCAAATTCAGTAGAATTGGCACCTTTTATATTAGCAACATTTCTTGCGTACTCAATAACAGCGCATTGCATACCAAGGCAGATTCCTAAAAAGGGCACATTATTCTGCCTTACGTACTTTATTACATTAAGTTTACCTTCTATGCCTCTGACCCCAAATCCTCCGGGAACAATAACCCCATCAACGTCAGACATCATTTCTTGGCATTTTGTTTCATCTATGCATTCTTCTGAATTTATCCATTTAATTTCCGTTTTTACATTATTTGCATATCCGGCATGTTTAATTGATTCAACAACGGAGATATAAGCATCCGATAATTTGGTGTATTTGCCGGCTATTGCTATTTTTATGGTTCCTTTTGGGTGGTTTATTTTTTCGATAAGCTCTTGCCAACCTGATAATTCAGCTTTCTTATCAGGTACTTGGAGCAGTTTTAATACAACTTGAGCAAAACTTTGTTCTTCTAAGGCAAGCGGAACTTCGTAAATACTTTTCATATCACGGCATTCAATTACAGCTTCTTTGGAAACAGAGCAAAACAGCGCAAGTTTATCTTTTTCTGTTTTTGGAATAGGCTTAGAAGTTCTGCAAACAAGTATTTCAGGCTGAAGGCCATAGCTTCTTAAAACATTTACACTGTGCTGTGACGGTTTGGTTTTTAATTCTCCCGAAGTAGGCAGATACGGCAAAAGCGTGCAATGTATGTTAATTGCATTACCGATGCCTGCTTCTGTTTTAAATTGCCTGATTGCTTCAATAAACGGTAATCCTTCTATGTCACCAATTGTTCCTCCAATTTCCATTATTTGAAAATCAGGTTTGAATTGCTTTTGAGCTTTAACAATTCTCGATTTAATTTCATTTGTAATATGCGGAATAACTTGAACAGTTGCTCCAAGGTAGTCTCCTCTGCGCTCCTTTTGAATCACAGTTTGGTATACGCTGCCGGATGTTACGCTTGAAAGATGCGAAAAGTTTGAGTCAATAAATCTTTCGTAATGGCCTAAGTCCAAATCAGTTTCAGCACCATCGTCTGTCACAAAAACTTCTCCGTGTTGAAACGGACTCATTGTGCCTGGGTCAACATTTATATATGGGTCAAATTTTTGTATGGCAACAGAAAAACCTCTTGCACGCAAAAGCTTACCGAGTGAAGCTCCGATAATTCCTTTACCAAGTGAACTCACAACGCCGCCTGTAATAAAAATATATTTTGTCATTTCTCTCCTAGTTAATCTTTGGAACTTTAAAGAAGCCGTCTTCCTCTAAAGGTGCATTTTTCATCAACTCTTCTTTTGTTTGTTCGTAGAATACTTTATCTTCTCTCATAACGTTGACGAAATCAATAGCGTGAGCCATTGGTTCTACATTAGATGTGTCAACTTCATTCATAGCGTCAACGTGTTTTAAAACATCGCCTAATTGTTTTGTAAACTTTTCTTTTTCTTCTTCTGTTAATTCCAAACGTGCTAATTTTGCAACGTGTTCAACATCTTTTATTGTTATCATACTTTTTATACTCCAATAATATTATATTACCATAAATATAAGAAAAGCCGATAAAGGGACTTGAACCCTTGACCTACTCATTACGAATGAGTTGCTCTACCAACTGAGCTATATCGGCACAACTATATTATATCACAAATACCTTTGAATAGATTGCTCTTGTTAACTATTGAATATAAAAATTTTACATGATAATATTAAGTCAAATCCAACTTGATTAAGGAGTACATGTCGTGAATATAAATAGTTTGAGGATTGCCTTATTTGTGCTGTTGATGGTTTTGTCTGCAGGAGTTTATGCTGTTCCTCAAACATCAGCTATACAATCCGCTCAAATTACGGAACAAACTCAAGATGGATCGATTTTGTATACAAGCAGAGCTTCTTTGAAATTTATGCAAAAAGATATGCAAGGAGCTATTTCTGAATTGGATAAAGCTATACAAGTAAATCCGAATAATCCAATGTTGTACTTAAACAGAGGGTATGTACGCCATGTACTTAATGATTTAGCAGGAGCTATGGAAGATTATAATCAAGCGATAAAAGCAAATCCAAAGTGTGCAGAAGCTTATAATAATAGAGGCGTTTTAAAAATCTCATTAAATGACATCAATGGCGCTATTGAAGATTATGCTGCCGCTTTAACCATAAACAAAAGATATTCCGATGTGTACTATAATCGTGGAAATCTAAAATATATGTTAAATGATAATGAGGGTGCTTTGGCTGATTACAATAAAGCTATAGAACTCAATCCTAAGGATTCTGAGGCTTACAATAATCGAGGAGTAGTTAAACGAAGAATGAATTATAATGTAGGTGCACTTAGTGACTATTCTCAAGCAATTGCTTTGAATCCGAAAGACAGTATTGCATACTCAAACAGAGGAAAACTAAAGAAACTGTATTTTGATAATGAAGGTGCTGCGATTGATTTAAATCAGGCTGTTGCGCTTGCAGAGACTCAAACTTTTATTAAGAATGTTAAACCTCTTTTATCAAACGAACATTATATAGCAGCAGTTCCAGTAGTTAACGGAGTTACAAATAATCCGCCAATGATTAAGACAACCCCAAAAGTGGCTTTAAAGCCAGATAAAGCTGATTATCCTGATTTACCAAAGTCAAAAATTGCGTCAATGGAAAAGTCAACAAATTTAAGAACAGCTGACGATACAAAACAAAAAATAGGTTCGTCTGAAATGCTTGCTTCTTCTAAAGTTCCTGTAGGGACAATCAGTGCAAGTATAGGAACTGTTAAAATTGCGGATGCAAATATTATTGCTCAACCTGTAACAAAAGCACCGACTACTAATAAGAAACTTGCAGAGAGCTATTATATTCGCGGATTACAAAAGTGTGTTTTGCATGACCTGAGAGGTGCGATATCAGACTTAGATAAGGCTATTGCTAATGACAGTAAGTATGCTGATGCATATTTCTATCGTGGCGCAATAAAGAAAGAACTTGGCGATAATGAAGGATTTAAAAAAGATTATACCGCAGCGATACAGATGAATCCTAATTTGCAGCAATTCAATGATAAAGATGCCCTTGCCCTAGTCAGAAAATAATTATCTTGGTATAATACTTTTATAGTTGGGGAGTATTTATGTCAGATAAAAAGACTTTAATATTAATAGACGGTCACGCACTGGCTTTCAGGCAGTTTTTTGCATTAGAGAGAACTAATATGAAAAACTCCGAAAATCAGCCTACTTGGGCAATTTACGGTTTTTTTAAAGCTATTTTTGATTTGTTGGGGAGAATAAAACCTGATTACATAGCAGTAGCTTTTGATGTGGGCAGACAGACATTCCGTGTTGAAAAGTTTGAAGAATATAAAGCACAACGCGAGGCGATGCCTGATACATTAAGAAGTCAAATAGGTTTGATTTGTGAAGGTTTGCAAGCCTTTGATATTCCTATATATACAAAAGAAGGGTTTGAAGCGGATGATGTGATAGGAACAATTTCACGTATTGCATCGGAGGCAGGGCATCAAACTCTTATTTTAACAGGGGATCAAGATAGCTTTCAATTAATTGATAGAGAAGGCTCTGTAAAGGTTTTAATACCTTCTAAGGGTGAATTAATTGAGTATGATTGGGATAAGGTTTATGAAAAACTTGGAGTTTATCCTAATCAAATAACTGATTATAAGGGTTTGAGAGGTGATACTTCAGACAATATACCTGGAGTAAGAGGTATAGGAGAAAAAACTGCTCAAAAACTTTTAAACAGATACCCGAATTTAGAGGCTGTTTTAGCGGATTGTGAAAACATTCCGGAAAAAGCAGTCAAGCAAAAACTTTGTGAAGGTAAAGAAATTGCAATTCTTTCGAAGGATTTGGCAACTATAGTCAGAGATGTAGATGTAAATTTTGATATAAAGACGGCATCTGTTACTTTACCTGCCTTAAATAAAGTATCAGAGTTTTTAAAGAGGATGCAATTTTATACATTCATAAAAAATATTGATAAAATTATGTCTTCATTTAATTCTCAGTCTCAGAAAGAAGAGCATAATTTATTCTGCCAAAATATGCAAACAAGCGGCGACGTTGTCCAGCAAAACCTATTTACACAGAGCATAAAAGAGAACATTAATGATGCTGATTTTGAGTATGAAGTTGTAAAAAACGCATCAGTAATAGAAGAACTTATGAGTTCAAATAGAATTGGTGTTCGTTATTTGGTAAGGGACGGTGAAATACAAGGTGTTGCAATCTCTGACGGTAAAACAAGATATTTTGATTCAAGTTATTTGGAATCTCTTCGTCCGATTATAGAGTCGGATTATATAAAAAAGGTGGGTTTTGATTTAAAATCGGATTATCATCTTTTATTGAACAACGGTTTTACTCCGGCAGGGTTGGATTATGATGTTTTGCTTGCAAGTTATGTAAAAGATCCGAACAGAAAACATACTATTGAGGCTCAAGCGCTAGATTTTCTAAATCATATACTTTCAGATACAACCGATGAAAAATTGGTTTGCGACGAAGCTAATACAGTTTTGAAATTATATAAATATTGGCAAGATAATTTGGAAGATGATGAACAAAAAATTGTAAAAGAAATAGAAATGCCATTAACATTGGTACTTGCCAAAATGGAACACGTGGGGGTTTCTGTTGATGTTGAGTATTTGAAAGAGCTTTCATCTTATTTGACAGAAAAGCTTGCGGAGCTTGAAGATCTTATATACCAACTTGCGGGTGAATCTTTTAATATAAATTCACCGAAACAAGTTGCGGAAATTTTGTTTGATAAGCTTGAGCTTAAGGGGAAGAAAAAGCGTTCACGTTCAACCGGTGCGGAAGTATTGGAGGAACTGGCGCAAGAGTATGAAATTTGTGAATATATTTTGGAGCACAGAAAGTTTTCTAAACTAAAATCAACATATACAGATGCACTTCCCGCTTTAATCAGCAAGAAAGACGGAAGAATTCATACAACTTATAACCAAGCGTTGGCTGTAACCGGTAGATTATCATCTTCAAATCCGAATTTGCAGAACATTCCGATAAGGACGGAAGAAGGAAATAAAATCAGAGCTGCATTTTGTGCATCGGATAAAGAAAAATCTTTGATTTTGAGTGCAGATTATTCTCAGATAGAGTTAAGACTTTTGGCGCATATTTCCGGCGATGAACATTTGATAAATGCTTTTAAAACAGGTGAAGATGTTCATACGGTTACTGCTGCAAAGGTTTTTGGTGTAAAGCCAGAAGAAGTAACGAAAGAAATGCGCAGGAAGGCTAAGGCTGTAAATTTTGGTATTGTATATGGACAGTCACGTTGGGGACTTGCTAAGGCGTTGGGAATTACGAACAGTGAAGCTCAAGATTTTATAGACAAATATTTTGTAAGCTATCCGAAAGTTCTGGAGTATATGAATTCTAAAAAGGAATTTGCAAATGAATATGGGTATGTTGAAACTCTACTTGGCAGAAAGCGGTATCTGTCGACAGAATTAATGAGTCCTAATTTTCAAATACGGGAATTTGCGCAGCGTGCTGCAATAAATCAACCTTTACAGGGCTCTGCAGCGGATTTGATAAAGCTTGCTATGATAGATGTTGATAAACAGCTTAAAGAACAGGGCTTAAAATCTAAAATGATTATGCAAGTGCATGATGAACTTGTGTTTGAACTTCCGAAAGAAGAATTGGAATCGCTAAAAGTGTTGGTTAAGGATGCCATGGAGTTAGGCCAGCCTTTAAAAGTTCCGTTGGAAGTCGATATAAACTACGGCACTTCTTGGAAAGAGAACTAGGACTGGAGTTTTAAAAGTATTATGAGATTCTTAATTCCCTGAATTGTTGTTGGGGCTCAAAGTGACGTAAATTTGGCAGTAGCAATGCAAGCCAGATTACATTTATCCCAGAGTTGTTAGCCTGAGAATGTTTTAAAACCTTTGTCAATATTTTCACCGATTACTTTTTTGATAGCTTCCAACTCAGCCTGTATAGCTTTTCTTTCGTTATCAAGTCTTGTCAATTTTAGCTCTAATTTTTTATCTTGAGCTTGAATAACAGAGGTTTTAGCGTTTATTTCGTTTTGTTCTTGGTCATATAAATGCTTTTGATATTCATATTGATTGTATGCATCTTCGTATGCTTTATCATCAGTAACCGTAGCTGCTTCCAATCGAACTGTTTTATATGATATATTACCATCAGCAGTTGTTATCGGAATAGATATTGCAGAGATTCTTCCGTCTGCATCAAATTCCAATTTACAGCCTTTTTCTTCTTTTGCTTCTGTATATTTACCATTAGCCATAAAATCGGAATACTCTGCCCAGCTTGTTTTATTTTCATCAGTTAAACCCATTGTAACATCTGTTTTAAGTATGAAATGCGGGACATTAGCTCCGTTTTCGGAAGTGTAATAGATATAGAACTTGTCAGCAACTTCATCGACGGATTTACCTAATTCAGGATGTGCATTGAATAATGCTTGCTTGTAATTATCTAAAGTTTCTTCACTAATTCTATTTTCTTTTTTTGCCTGATCTAATGTCATAACATTAGCACCTTTAACAGTTGCAGGTCGATCCACATCGTAATATGGGTTAGCAATTTCTCCATCATTACCGTTAGCATCTGCTTTCGCGTAAGAAGCACTGCTATTTAAATTTTTGAAATAATACTTGCCTTTTATTTCATCAAAGTCATTTGCTGTTGCTTGTCTTGATGTACCATTTTCTATAATGTAATAATCTGACGGCTGACCTGATATTGCTTTGTATGCTCCTGTTATGGTGTCAGCTTGATTGTTATTATCAAAATCTACGTATGAATAATCACCTTCTTTAGGGGCACCATTTGCTATAACATATACTACTGCATCATTAGCCGGATGAGTTTGAATATAATCATGTTCAGTAAAAATCCCATTCGCAAGTGTGTAGTATTTGCCACTCGTAACACTTTTGCCATCTGTTCGTTGCATAAAGGATGTCCAGTTACTACTATCATTATATGCCTCTCCGCATTTATATCCTGTGATATCAGGTTCTTTATAATTGTTCTCTTCTAATTTTGCCAATTTAATCTTCGGCTCAGCTGCTACAATAGCGGTAGTACCTGCAGCTTCTACATAGTGACCGGTTTTTTTATAGTTTAGAGTTACATTGTACTCTGTTCCGACCGGAGTAATATTACCAATACTGAAAGTTGATGAACCTAATGCTCCAGAATAAACGACTTTCGTATAATCTGCTGTTGACGGAGGTGTTGGCACGTTCATAACAAGCAAACTGTTATACAAAGCATTGACTTGGTCGGACAAAGTCGTCCTTTGTTGGTTAATCTGTTGGCCTTGGTACTCAAGGTCATTATTCCTTTCAACTAATGCAAGATACCTTGCTTGTGATGCTGCCATACCCATGACGGTATTCTCCTTTTTCCTTTTTTATTTAATTTCTATACTCTGTATATCGGCATAATTTTTTAAAACTTTAGGATTTTTAACGAAATTGTTACAATTCTTTACAAAATATCCTCCGGATAGTGCGCTTTGTAAACTTTGTTTACCGAAAAATGTGACAATATTGTCTTTTTGCGCTAGTATTATATTGAAATACAAGCAAAAAGGGATATTCTATGACTAAAGATATGACAATAGGAATTCCGAGAGGAATGTCTTTTTATAACAACTATCCGTTCTGGTATGGGTTTTTTACTGCATTGGGGGTAAAAATAGTACTTTCTGACCCTACAACAAAACAAACTATGTCAGATGGTGCAGCGCTGGTTGTTACTGAAACTTGTTTACCGATAAAAATATATCTGGGTCATATTTTAAACCTAATACAAAAAGGGGTTAAAAATATTTATGTTCCCTCACTGCAATCTATTGCGCCAAAAATATACAATTGCTCAAAAATAAGAGGGCTGCCTGATTTAGTAAGAAATGTCATAAAAGAAGATGTTAACATTATAGAACCGACACTTGATAAATCTGCAAAAAATCAAGGTTTATATGAGTTTTTAGCTGAATCGGTAAAAGATTTCGGTATAACAAATAAGGACGAAATCAAAAAAGCTTCCAAGCAAGGTTGGAGAGTATACAATAATTTTCTTGTCATGGCTCGTTCGGGTATGAGTTATAAAAAGGCTATGAAATATGCTTTAGAAGGAAAAATTTTTATTGAAGAAAATACCAAAACCGCTCCGATTAATGTTGCGCTGATTTCACACGGCTACAATATGTATGACGAACGTGCCACAATGAAAATTTTTGACAAACTTGAAAATATGGATGTAAAAGTATTTACATCACTACGACTTACGGATGAACAAATGGCCGAAGGGATTGCAGCATTAGGTCAAAAACGGTACTGGGCAAATGAACATGAAATGACCGGAACAGCCGGACATTATCTTAAAGATAACAACATTGACGGACTTATTACAATAAACGCTTTTGGCTGCGGACCTGATTCGTTGATGGTTGAAAGAATCACAAGAAAAGCAAAAGAAGCTAACAAACCTCTTCTTGTTCTTACTATTGATGAGCAAACAGGAGAAGCCGGTTTTATCACAAGATTGGAAGCTTTTATTGATATGCTGTTCCGCAAAAAACGTTCTGATTTAATCAAAAATTCTGATGTGGAAGAATATGATTATACACCTCAAACTAATATTTGCGAAACGATTTTGGAAAGCTAGGGATAAATGTTTTATGATATAATTACTTTATGAAAATACTCGGAATAGACCCCGGAATGGCAATTGTGGGGTACGCAATGATAGAAACTAAAGAAGATAGGCCGAAACTTATTACTTCCGGCTCTATTCAAACTGATAAAAATCTTTCTGATTCAAAAAGATTACTGGAAATTTTCAATGATTTGTCAACGCTAGTAGAAAAACTCAAACCCGATTGTGCTTCCGTTGAAAATTTGTTTTTCTTTAAAAATCAAAAAACTGTGATACCGGTTGCTGAGGCAAGAGGGGTGATTCTTGCAGTTCTTGAAAAATATAATGTTCCGACTTACAGCTATACTCCAATGGAAGTAAAACAGGTTTTGACAGGATATGGCAGAGCTGAAAAGAAAGAAGTTGAGCAAATGGTTAAGATATCACTGCAAACAGATTCTTTGCCCAAACTGGATGACACAGTAGATGCAATTGCAATCGCAATTTGCCATTCACGAAATGTATAAAATTGGCAACTTCTCAAGTTAAAATTGGCTTTGTAATCTCCTAGTCAACTGAGAAGATGTCTTTAATATCTTCCATAGTAAGTGATTTTGTAATGTTTCTGTCAATAGAAACAACACTGTCAACAAGATCACGTTTGCGGCCTTTAATCTTTTGAATTTTTTCTTCAACCGTATTTTTAGTAATAAGTCTGTATACAAAAACTTTCTTTGTTTGTCCGATACGATATGCACGGTCAGTTGCTTGGTCTTCAACAGCCGGATTCCACCACGGGTCATAATGGATAACATAATCCGCACCTGTCAAGTTCAAACCTGTTCCGCCGGCTTTTAAACTGATTAAGAATATCGGAATATTGTCGTTGTTATTAAAGTTTTCAACAGCAGCCTGACGGTCTTTAGTTTTACCTGTCAAGTATTCAAACGGTATTCCTTCTCTTTGAAGCCATCCTTTGATAATATCAAGCATATCAACAAACTGACTGAAGAGAAGAATTCGATGCTTTTCATCAATAATTTGTTTAATCATATCCTTTAGGTACTCAAACTTACCGGATTTCATATCACCCTTAACATGTTCTTTATCATAAAGACGAGGGTGACAGCATATCTGACGCATTCTGAGAAGAGCTGAGAATATTGACATTCTGCTCTTTTCAAGACCGTTTTGCTCAATGCTCTTGAATAGTTCTTCTTTTGTAGAATCAAGAACTTCAAGATAAAAATCTCTTTGTTCATCAGTAAGTTCGCAGTATGCCATGTTTTCAACTTTATCAGGTAAATCTTTTGCAACATCTCTTTTCATACGTCTTAAGATGAACGGGAAAATTTGCAGTTTTAAACGTTTCTCAACAGTCTTATCCTGACGTTCCATAATCGGTGTAACGTAGCGATAATTGAATTCCGCTACATTAAATAAGAAGCCCGGCATGAGAAAGTCAAATACAGACCATAACTCTTCCAGTTTATTTTCAATCGGTGTACCTGATAAAGCCAGCTTGTGATCTGACTGAAGCTCTTTAACCGATTGTGCAGTCTGAGAGATTGCATTTTTGATGTTTTGAGATTCATCTAAAATTACGTACCTGAATTTGAATTTTTTAAGCTTAGCGATATCTCTTCTCACAAGAGCATAGCTTGTAATAACTATATCGTAATTCGGAATCTCTTTGAATAAACCTTTCCTGTCTGCACCTTGGATTTTCAAGCAGCTTAAATTCGGAGTAAATTTTTGGATTTCATTTTCCCAGTTAAAAACTACTGTAGTCGGTGCAATAACAAGTGTCGGCATAGGACCGTCAACTTCTTTTGCTTTTTCCAAAAGCGTAAGAGCTTGAAGGGTTTTACCTAAACCCATATCATCTGCAAGTATGCCGTTTAAACCATATTGATACAAAAACCACAACCAATTAAAACCTTTTACTTGGTATTCTCGAAATTCTGCATTTACACCGCTTGGAATATCTGCATTATCAGTAGTTGTTGAGAACGTAGATATTTGCTCCCAGAATTTTTGAAATTTTTCGCTCATTACAAGTTCAAAACCTTGGTTCTGAAGCTCGGTAATTAATCCGACGCGATATGTTTTTACCAAAAATTTGTTTTCGTTGTTTCTATATGCGTCAAAAGAGTTGAATGAGCGCATTATTGCATAGATGTTTTGAGCAGGATATTCTACAAAACCAAGGCTTCTTACACGAGCGTATTTTTCTCCGCTTTGTATGGTTTCATAAATTTCGTCAAAATTAATGACTTCTTCTCCTATTTGCCCATACAGTTGAATTTCCATACTGTCAATTGATTCTTCGGAAAAATCTATTTTTGCGCACATTTTGAACGGCTCTTGCATTAATTTAAAGAAATTCATGTCATCTTGTTCTTCAAACTTCCAACCCTCGCCCGCTTGTTGTATATAGTAATTATAAAAATCTATAGCGTTCTCTTTTTCGAGTGCTAGGTTATTTGTTTGCATAGGAACAAATTTGCACGCAAGAAGCATATTGTATGCCATTTGTTCATGTTCATAATCTCTTTTTATCCAATAAACAAGGTCTTGTTCTTCACTTTTTACGGATATATACGGAGATTTTTCTTTACTTTTTGTGTAAGGAACTCTTACTCCCGAGTAATCAAATTCTAAAGATGCTTTCAAAGATTGGTCATAGTCTATTCCTAAGCTTACAATATTTAGCGGTGGCTTATGATCCATAAGCAGACCGCTGATATTATCTGCAATTTTAACGGGCATAATTTCTTGAAGATGCGGAAGCTCTTCATATACAAATTTACCCCCGTCTGCATCTTTTAAGTCTGTAAATGTTGATTTTATTATACTTTGAGGAAGTTCGTTCATTGCAATATTTATCGGAAATATTATATTTTTGTATCTTCCCCATTTAATTTGACGTGAAAAATATTTAACCTCTTCAAACGGATATGTTTCATCTTTATCAGGACGAGTCCAGAACAACTCTAAAACGATGTTTGTGCCGCCGTTAATGTTTGTTGTTGAAACATCAAGGTTTAAAGTCCACATATTATTTTCGGTAAATTGTATGCGTTCTTTTGTTTTTTCGTCCAAAACTTCTTCAAGTTGTGCCATTAAAGGAAATACCGGCGCAAACTTTGTGATAGGAATATCATACCAACCTGCTTTTTTATCTTGCTTAGCAATTTTAAGCATTGTTTGAAATAACTGAACTTCATTCTTTTGAGCATCATTTAGTTCAAAATTCGGAGTTACTTTTTGAATTTCTATAAGTGCTCTCAAAATTCCTTCCAAAGAACGAACTATCTTATTTGTAGCTCTATCTCTTACAAGAATGGAAAAGAAATTTTGTCTTCGTTTAGGGTTAAAATGGAATATATAGCTTCCTCTTGCCGGTTCCTTTAAAGCAGTGTCAATGTCTGAAATATCAGGTTCAACTTGGTATTTATCATACATCCATTTGTCAAAAGCACCTTCTTCTATCGCTTTTAGGGCAACTGCAACAGAATGTTTACACCATTCCTCTTTTAAAGGGCAATTACATCTGGCTTCGACTTTATTTTTTTTAAAAATAAGGTCAGTGATATAAAAATCCTGATAATTTCCTTTTACTTTACCTTTGAAAAAATTCTTCTCGGGATAAGCTTCCAACAGCATATCTTTTGAATAATATTCATAACCGCGGCGCCAACTTCCTGCCGTAGCATTCTTCTTTAAAAAATCGTAATTAAACTTAAATTCAGCCATCAATATAAAGTACTCTTAATTTCGGTAAACATAAAATGGTAGAACCAAAAGTATTGAAGTTAAAAAGAATACATAAAAGCACAAACATCAAGTTCAGCCTCTTGAACTCTTTAACTCCCAACCTCTTGTATATTATCACATATAAAATTATTTTATGCAAGTAGGAAGTTTATTTTTATAGAAATTCCGCAAGAATCAGATTACTGACTAATATGCCTTTAATATTAAGAGCATACCCATTTTCGGTTTTTACAAGGTAATCTTTGTATTTAGCTAAAACATTTTTGTATTTTTTATTAAAATCAATAGTATATTTGTTGTTTATTTCTGAAATATTTATTCCTGTTGTTTTTCTAAAACCAAGAAATATATCCTCTTCAAGCCTTTCCTGCTCAGTTAGAAAATGCCCGTATTCATGTTTTACAGGGTTATTTATATAATTTTCAAGGTTGCTTGTATTGTAGTATCTTACGCCGTCAATGTAACCGTGAGCTGCAACCCCAAAACCATAATACTCGGAATTGTTCCAATAATTTAAATTATGTCTTGATTCATATCCTGCTTTAGCAAAATTGCTGATTTCATATCGCTTAAATTCGTTTTTTTCAAGATAACTGTTTATAATTTCATACATATCGGCTTGCATGTCATCATTTGGAATATTGTCAGGAGGGTTCTTTCCCCATATTGATTCTTCTTCAATTTTTAATCCGTAGGTTGAAATATGTTGTATATCAAGATTAAGGAAGTTTTTTATATCGCTTTCAATTTTTGTTATTGTTTGATTTGGCAAACCATAGATAAAATCAAGGCTTATGTTTTTAAAACCTGCTTTTTTTGCATCTGTAACGGTATTATATATTTGGTCGGAATTATGTCTGCGTCCGATAATTCTAAGGATATCATTATCAAAAGTTTGTGAACCGATGCTTAAACGATTTATACCTATATCATTCAATTGTTTAAGATAGTTTAAAGATGAGTCATCAGGATTTATTTCAAGTGTAATTTCGCAACCATTCGAATAATTAAATTTTTTTATAATTTTTTTTATTAAATCAGCAGGAACAAGAGAAGGTGTGCCTCCTCCAAGATACAACGTATTTATCTGCTCTCCCCTGTAATTCTCTGTAATTTCTTTCAGAAGTGAATAAATGTAACCTGTTAAGAATTCCGGTTTATTATACGAAATAAAAGAACAATATTTACATTTACCCTTACAAAAAGGTATGTGTATGTAGACATTTTTAGGCATTATTCATCCAATTTGATATAATTTGTATCCCATCTTAAATCAATATATTTTACTTTTTTATTCAACATTTTTACTTGCGGCAATAATGAGGATATTCTGTTTATTTTGTTGTAACAACCAGAATTAAAACTTCCTAATCGAATGTTTACGGTTGGTATTTTAACATAAACATCTTTAGGGTCTCTATAGTCTATGTATTCAACATTTTCTCCGGATACTGTTTCTATAAGAGATGCCAGTTTTTTGAAGTTAAGAACTTTTGTTTTATCCCAATTTCTATAGTCATCACCGCTTCCGTATGTAATTATACGAACCGTTTTGTATTCAGGAGCAAGAGGCATATAATCTCTGCCAATAAGCTTGCCGTCAAGAGAAAAAAATGCAATGGGCTCCACGTTTATATCAGGGGATATCGTAAGAATAGGAATTCTCTCCACAACAATTATTTTCAGTCTGGCAGGAAACCAAAAACGTCTTATATATACATCTTGAACCGGTTCTAATTTTAAGATGCTTTCCTTTAAATTATCCGTTTTAACAAGAAAAATAGGTTTGGTAGAAACTTGGTTTCTTCTCAGTGCGGAAAGCACTTTTTGAGCCGGTACGATTTTATTGTTTACAATTTCTAACGAAGGACTGTTAAGGCTGTCAAAAGCATTTGTATGCAGCCTCCATTGAGGCATTTTAAGAATGAAAAAACTTATTGATAGCAAAAGAACTAATAAAGTAAGCTTCCATAATGAACGCAGCTGATTCAGTCTTTTTTGAGACTTTCTTACCTGACGTTGCATTCGTGCCTGTTTTAATCTGCGTTTACGTCTATATCGAGGATGTTCAATTATTTCTTCATTCGACATTATTTATTAAGTCCTACGCTGTTTAATATCATCAAAACTAAGTTGTCATAATCAATTCCGCATACTTTTGCCTGAGCCGGAAGGTCGCTTGTGTCGGTCATACCCGGATTGGTATTTATTTCCAAGAAGTACGGTTTATCGTCTTTTATCATAAAATCTACTCTTGATACACCGGAGCATCCTGCTGTTATGTGAGCTTTTACGGCAATATCCTTTACGGTAGCAGTTGCTTCTTTACTTAATCCAGTTGCGGGAACAATGAATTTAGAAAGGCCTTTAGTGTACTTTGCATCAAAATCATACCATTCTGTTTTTGTTCTTATTTCTAAAATTTCTGTAGCAAAAGGTTTTCCCTCTTTTTCAAGAACTCCTACTGTAACAAAAAAACCGTCTATAAATTCTTCAATTAGCACATCATCGTTGAACTTTAGTGCTTCTTGATAAGCAGCTTCCAATTCTTCAGGTTTATTAACCTTTGTCATGCCAAAGCTCGATCCTTCAGATACAGGTTTAGTTATCATAGGGTAGTTTAAATTTTTAACTGCACTAATAACATCTTGCCCCTTTTTTACGAAAACAGATTTTATTAGAGGAATATCTCTGTTTGTAGCCATTATTCTTTTTGTAAATTCTTTATTCATGCAAATCGCACTTGACATAACACCGCACCCTGTATAAGGAATTTTTAAAATTTCCAGCAAGCCTTGTATGCAGCCATCTTCACCATACTTGCCGTGTAATGTGTTATATGCGTATTCAAATCCGTTAAGATTTTCCGCAATTGATTCTGTTACATCAACTATTTTGACATTTTTATATCCTAATCTTTGCAATGCGGCATGTACATTTTTCCCGGAACGGAGAGATACTTCGCGTTCAGATGACATTCCGCCGCAAAGTACAGCTATTTTTGCGTCTTTGTCTTGTATAATATATTCCATATTTCTTCCTCTTTTTTTGTCTTATTACCGATAAATATTATTTCCGGATAGAGCTCTATTGTAAATTTATTTTTTACTGCATTATACATTTTTAGCATAAGTTCAAGAACATCTTCCGAAGTTGCATTTCCTTTGTTTATTATAAAATTGGCATGATTTTCCCATACTTTTACATTTTGCATGTCAAAATCTTTTACTCCGGCCTTATCCAGCAATCTGCCTGCTGAATCATTCTCAGGATTTTTGAAGACACTACCCGCATTCGGATATTTTAGTGACGGCTGAATATTTTTTCTGAAATCAAGATTTCTGCTTATAAGTTCTTGAACAGAATCTTTGTTAGATTTTTTTAAATCGAATTCAGCGTGCAAAAGCACATATTGTCCATCTTGCAGTATTGAATGTCTGTACGAAAAGTCCATTTCAGATTTTGTTTTGTATATGATTTCTTTTGACTTTTTATCGAATAAACAGCAATTTGTTATATTATCAGATATGGATTGACCGTGAGCGCCGGCATTCATTGCTATATTGCCCCCTATTGAGCCGGGAAATCCTATCATGAACTCAAATCCGGAAAGAGATGAATCGGCAGCTTTCTGAGCTAACATCGGACCCTTAACTCCGCATAATGCAAATATTTTTGTGCCTTTTATTTCAAAGTTTTTTAACTCAGTTGTTAAAATGATATTTCCGTCATATCCGTTAGAGGAAAACAGGATATTTGAGCAGCTTCCGAGAACGATATAGTCATCCAAAGTTCTTAATAAATTACTAAATTCGGCTTGTGTCTCAGGGAAATATACTTTTTTGACAATTCCTCCTATTTTATAGGTAGTATGGTTTTTTATCTCGTAATTATCTTTAATAATCAAATCTCTTTCCCCTTGCACAATAAGAATTGTATCATAACAATACAAAAGATTTTTTATATATTATCATCATTTTCTTTCCCTGAGTTAATATATTCATCCATTATAGATAATAGAGAATTTTGCCAATCATTACTTTTTTCCAAAAAGAAGTCAGCCCCTCTGTCGCGGCATTGTTGTTCAATTTCTTTTCTTGGAGATGCTGTTATGACACCGATTGTTGTTTTTTGATCAGCAGCTAAGGCCATTTTTCTCAGTTCTGTCAGAAGAATAAAACCTTCTCTTTCTGTCGGAATAAATAAATCCATTACAACGTATTCGTAATTTCGTTTCCTAAATTTATTTACAGCATCATAAATTTCCTGAGAACAATCTATATCATACTCAAATTTTGATAATAATACTTTTAATTGATATGTTATAACGCCCAAATCGTCAACCACAAGTATTGCAGGCCCGGTTGGCACATCTTCTTCAGTATCATCTATTGTACTTTTTGTAGGTTTTGGTTTTGATGAAATATTTAAACTTTTTAAGGTATCTGAAATGTTAACTAATTGACGTTTTAAATTTAGCAGGTTTATATCCAAAGGTATTGGAGAATCTGTAATTTTGTATAAAAGTTCTATAAATTCGTTATCTAAATCTATATTAGGCATAATTTCTCCTGAATCTTTCACAATTATATCATATAGCCTAAAAAAAAGTAAGTCATTTGTTTAGATTATTCAAGTTTGTAAAATTTTCGTATATAATCAAAATATGAAGAAATTTGTTTTAATTTTGGCGATATTATTGACTTTTGTGCAGACATCATATGCCGTTGAAAAAACACCTTTGTTTAAGGCTGGCATATTTAATAATGATATCAGAGGAGTTAAGTCTGTTTTAAATGCTCAAGTTCGATATGCAAATAAAACGGATTTTGATAAATTTATATCAACATATGACAAAGACTATTTAAATGACGACGGCTTTAACATTCAAAACTATTCAAACCTTGTAAAAGAGCTTTGGAATACATATGGCAATATAAAATACGGAATTAAAATCCATGACATTAAGATAGATGCAAAAAATAAAGCAATGGTTTCGTTAACGGAAAGTTCGTCTGCATATATACCTCTTACTAAAAGTATGGGCGGAGTTTTAAAAAGTGAGGCTAATAGCGTATATTACCTGAAAAAGACGGATGGTAAATGGAGAGTTATATCTGACAAGGTGATTGATGAAAGTACTTCGATGATGTATGGCGATGCCATGAACCTTGATGTAAAACTAACAGCACCGAAAACTGTTTCTCCAAAGGAAGAATATACTGCATCACTGGAATTTGAACCGCCCAAAGATACATTTGTAATTGCTTCTATTGCAAAAGACGTGGTGACATACCCGCAAGTTGAAGCAAAAGAAGTGTTTAGAAGGCTACCTGAAGACAATATTCTTGAAAGATTGTTTATTGCAAATTCAGAAAATAAAAATGAGTATGTAATGGCTTCTATCGGTATCACTAAGGCTAATATTTGTGACATGAATTTAAAATTAAGTCTTACAGGTTTTGGGTATCAGATTATAAGAGTAAACGTTGATTCTGATAAAAAAGAGGAAAATAATGACAAAATTGAGTAAGATAATATACTTTTTCTTATGTACTGTGTTTCTTATTTTATTTAATCAACAGCTGACTAACTACATACTAGGTTTTAGCAATTTTGATAATGAACTTCTTGAAATTGTATTTGTACAAAATAGCGGAGCGGCATTTAATATATTGCAAGGATCTAAACAGTTTTTGATAATATTTTCCGTATTGGCGATGGCTATAATTATTTTTAATACTGTTAAGTATATCCAAAAAATTCATTCTATATCGTTATTCTTTACATCACTGCTTATGTCAGGTATTTTTTGTAATATGTACGAAAGGATAAGTTTCGGGTTTGTAAGAGATTTTATAAAACTTAAATTTATTGACTTTCCTGTGTTTAATGTTTCCGATATTTTTATTAATGTTGGTGTGTTTGTATTGGTTGTAATTATTGTAAAAAACAGTTATATTAAGAATAATGAAATTGATAATTGATGATTACACTGAACCAATGCGCTTGGATGCATATCTTGCAAATTATTTGCATGAATTTTCGCGTTCTAAAATTCAAACTGAAATAAAAAAAGAAAACATTACTGTAAATGGCACTAATGTGAAACCTTCATATCTTGTAAAAGAAGGTGATGTTGTTCTTATTAATATTGCAGAAAACAGTGTAAATATTTTGCCTGAAAACATTCCATTAGATATAGTTTGGCAAGATGAAAATATGGCGGTAATAAATAAGCCTTCAGGCATGTTGACACATCCTACGTCTCAAGAACTTTCAGGAACTCTTGTAAATGCTCTCTTGTTTTTATATGGAAATAATCTTTCAGATGTGAACGGAGAATTAAGAAGAGGCATACTTCATCGTTTGGATAGAAATACATCTGGCTTATTGATGATTGCAAAAAACAATGCAGCACATGAATTCCTGGCACAAAAAATGAAAGAACATGTTTTTGTGAAAAAGTATTTGGCTTTTGTTAAAGGAGTTATAGAGAAATCTGAATTTACAATAGTTTCACCGATAGGCAGAAATCCAAAACAACCGCAAAAAATGACGATTACTGAATCAGGAAAAGAGTGTTTATCTAAAATAAAAGTTTTAAAACGATATAAAGATGCTACTTTGGTTGAGGTAGAGCTTATAACAGGCCGCACACATCAAATAAGAGTTCATATGGCTTCAATTGGTCATCCTGTTTATAATGATACGCTTTATGGTTTTGGGAAAATGAAAATAAAAACTGATGAACAAGTTTTGCAATCATATAAATTAACATTCCAAAAACCTTTTACAGAAGAGTTTATTACTTTAGAAATACCTATGGATAGCAAGTTGGTAAAAGTTCAAAAAGCTTTGGAATAAAATTTAAACTAAAAGACAAAATCTATTTTATTAAAGATGTCTTTGGTATTTACATAATTTGTTTGTGTTATCATATAGGTGAGGTAATTATGTTGAGAAAATTTCTAAATTCGAAAATACACAGAGCAACCGTCACAGACGCAAACTTAAATTATGTAGGTTCTATAACAATTGATGAAGAATTTTTAGAACTTGCAAAAATTCGTGAATGGGAAAAAGTAGAGATATTAAATATAAATAATGGTGAAAGATTTCAAACGTATGCTATAAAAGGCAAACGCGGGAATAAGGACTTTTGTTTGAACGGCGCAGCTGCGAGAAAAGCTCAGCCCGGAGATAAAATTATTATTGTAACGTATGCTTTGTTAAATGATGAAGAAATTAAAAACCACAAACCCACCATAGTTCAAGTAGGCGAGAATAATACAATTGTCGGAAGATAAAAAAGTACAGAAAAAGAAGAAGAAAAAATTTACCGTCGATATTAAAAATATGGGTGTTAATATCGACAAAAATGAGTATTATGAAATTGTAAAGTCGAACTCTGCATTTCCTGAGAGAGGTCTTTGATTTTAGTCTATAATATGTATTCCCATGCCACTGTTTCTATTTATGTTTCCTGTGTTATAACTTCGGCCCCATGGAGAGAATCTTTCCATTGTAGTTGATGTCGAGTAGGAAGGTTGATATTCAAAATAGGGGTCGCTTGTGTATGTATTAGTAATTGGAGGGGTAAAACCGGTCATTTGACCTGTAAAATAGTTGGTTACATTTTTTAAGATAGATTTTTTGTAATTGGAACTTTCTGATTTTGATAATATTGCGGATTTGACCTTTTCATATCTGGTGTCAAAATCACCGCGTTGAATAGCCCCAAAAACATTCATTTCCAGTCTTCGCAGTCTATTGATAGAGTTATCTCCGTTAAAGTTTTTGTTAAATAAATGCTGTTCAAGCAAGCTGAAGTCAGGTGCATAATTGTTTCCGACAGTATAATAAGGATTATAATAAGGGTTTGTTACTACAACGTTTCTGGTTGCAAATGCGGAATTCTGAATTAAAAGATAAAAAATCATGCAAAAAATCAATAAAAAACGACTCATTTTGTATCCTCCGAATGCAATGTATGATATATGATTAAGAAATAGAATTCTCCGACTATATTATACAGCTGGAGGATTTTTACTCAGTATGCTATAGTATAATGGCATCATAAGGAGGTAAATATGTTCGATTTGTATATGTTGGATACGTGTCCGTATTGTAAAAAAGTTATTGCATATATGGAAGAAAATGAAATTAAATATAATCCATTGAATATTTCTATAAAATCAAACGAAGATGCTTTAATTCAATTAGGCGGGAAACGTCAAGTCCCATTCTTGGTTGATAAAAACAGAAACATTCAAATGTATGAATCCTCTGACATAATTGAGTATTTAAAAACGGTTGTATAAATGTTATATACCTTTTTTCTCTTTTTTATTATATAACCAAATAGCGAAAAATATTAGGGAAACAGTTCCGATTGCAGCAACAAGAAATTTCTGTTTATTTCTGCTTACATCTTTTTTAGCTAGAATTTTTCGGTATTTAACTATCTTTTTATATAAATCCGGTTTTGATTTATCAAGTCCTTGTGCTTTAAATTGCTTTTCAAGTGCGTCCATAGGGTTAAAACCTTCACCGTTTTGAAGTTTTTTATGATATAACTCTTCAAAATTATCAGGAATTTTTGCAACGTAATTGTTTGAAGGGTCATTAAATCCTGCATATTGCTCGTTAATCCCAAGTGCATCAAATACAAATAACATAGTATTTTTTGCACTTAAAGGTTCTGCAAATTTCGCCTTTACAAATTCTTTTATGTCTAATAAATTTTCCTTAGGAATATTTAAAATTTTGCCAAGAGTTTCAGCTTGGGTTTCTTTCGGTTCTATTTTTGCAGAATCGTGGTTTCTCACACCGATTATAAATTCATCAGAACTCCAGCCTCTGTTTTTGTATGCATTGCTGCTGCCCCAATCATCTTTTAACCAATCTGATGTGTAAATTTTTACTCTGTCTTGCACCTCCGGTTTAAGCCGGTATCCGTCATATATGTTAAAATCAGCAGGTGATGCAGCAAATTCATGCATGATATTTGTTAAATCAAAATTTTCTCCTTTTATTTTTTTAACTTCATTATCAATAATATTTAAAAATTTATTGCCAAAATATTCTTTTTTAATGCTGCCTGTGATGTTATTTTTTATATTTGGTGATATGTAAATCCAAGAAGCATCTACTCTAAAACCGTCAAAACGTTTTGCATACAAACTAACTTTTTTTCTTAGAAGGTCTTCAAAGTAAGAAGAATTCCCGTCAAAAGCAGGCAAATTCCAACCTATTGTACAATTCTGTTTAAAGGCTTTAGGATTCGCCCAAACTTCATCATATGAAAATCCGCAAAGCATGTCTCCATACAACTGTATCCCGTTTTTGTTTAATTCTTCTTTGGCATTTTTTAAACTCTTTTCGGCTAAAAATTGTTTGAATTTATAAAAATCTATTTCATCACTGTTTTCAGAAATAAGCTCTTTGATACGTTTTTCTCTTTTTTTGAAATCAACAACACGGTCATCAAATAGGTTGGCATCTAATTCTCCCCATTTTTTGTAATCATATGTTCCGTGAATTTTTCTAAGTGTTCTGTAAATGGCTTTAGGTTCGATAAGCCATGAATATTCAGATTTATAATTTAAAAATTCTTGTTGTAAATTTTCAGGAAAGTTTTTGTATAAATTTTTTAACACCTTTTCGAATTCAGAGTTCGGATTTAATATATTACTAAAATTAACTTTATCTGAAATTTTGTTAGCGCATACTATCTTATTAAATTCATTTTCAGAAATAAAAGATTTTATGTCAATCAGATGTAATCCCAGGTCCATAGATGTTCCGGAATATATAGGATATCCTCCGTTATGTTCGTGATATTGTCCAACCGGAAGCAATTGTATTCCGTTAATTCCCCAATATGTTTTTGCTGTTTTAAAAAGTTTTGCGCTTTCTTTTGAGGATAAGTTCCCTATTCCGGTGTTATTTTCTGCATTCTGTGGTAGAGATGTCACAGGGCAGATTAGTATAGATTTACCAGTATCTCCGATTGCAGCAGCTTTTTTCCCTTGCAAAAGGATGTCAGAATATTCTGTTTCTTCCGTAGACTTGAGCTTTCGTTTAAAATTAATAGATTTTTCTGCTTGTAGTATTTGCATGTGCACACCTGCACATATAAAAACACAACAATAACAAAATTTGCTATTTTCTTGTCTATATATGTAGAATTGTTAAAAGTATTAAACCTTAATTGCAATCTTTGTATATTTAATATAGTATAAGAGTAAGCAAGGAAATGAAAAGGAGGACTTCCAATGCTAAAAAGATTATTTAACGGGTTAATTGTTCTATGTGCACTAATCATGTTCAACAACCCTGCTAATGCTTTTTATACGGATATGGACGAGAGCCACTGGTGCTACCAATCAATCAAATTTTTAACCGAAATAGGTGTTCTTGTCGGTTATCCTGATGGCACATATAAGCCTGATATCCCTGTATCAAGAGCAGAATTTGCATCAATGGTTATCAAATCATTAGGACAGGAAAATGCTAATGTTACCCAAGAAATTAACTATGCTGATATAGAACCTGATTTTTGGGGTTACAAAATTATACAAAAAGCGGTTTATTTTGACCTAATTCCAAACGGAAGAGGAGAAAGGTTTAGACCGTATGATCCTGTAACAAGAGCTGAAGCAATTACAATTGCAGTTAATGCTCTTACTACATCTCAAATAAGTGAGCAAAGGGCTCAAAATATTATTTCTAAGAGCTATGAAGATTATACGCAATTACCGGCATGGTTCCTGATGGCAGCGGCAAAATCTCAACTTTTAGACTTGGATGTTATAACTCCGGGACATGAAGGCAAGATGGAGCCTAACAGACCTATGAACAGGGCGGAAGTTGCAGCGCTTTTATACAAAATGATGCAAGAAGCAAAACTCAATCCAAATGCTAAGTTGGCAGAAACTCTTCAAAAGAGAACTGCGGATGGGTATATTTTGGATAATGTAAGAGTTCAAGGTTCAATTGGTGTTATTCCTGCGGGTGCAATTTTCCCTATCCAACTTGAAACAGTTGTAGGATCACAAATTTCAAATGCTGCTGATATATATACGGCAAAAGTACCTAAAAACATTGTAACTAAAGAAAAATATCTTCTCGTTCAGGAAGGCAGTGATTTAAAAGGGCAAGTAAAATATGTTCAGCCGGCAAAATTGTTTAAACAAAATGGTGAAGTTATAATTAAGAATGAACTTTTGGTGACTCCAAATGACCAAGCTGTAATGTTATATGGTGTTGCAACTTTGGATCCTGAAACAACAAACGGATTCTGGAGAAGATTATTCAAGAACAAAGCTGTATTAACAAAACCAAATCAAATCGTTAATATAAGACTTCTTGGACCATTGAAAATTGATTTAACAAATGGATATATATACGAGTAAAAATTTATAATTTCTAAGAAAGCTCCTCTTTTATAGAGGAGCTTTTTTTATTAACAAAACTAGAGATTAAGAGCATACGAAAACAGTTCTGAGACTTTTGCATTATATTGACGTCCATCATCTTTAGCAAAAAGGTTTTTCCAATGACTTTCGGGAGTGTCGTCAGAAGAATAAGACGGGTTTGTCATCATCAAAAGATGGGTATTTGTATCATATCTTAAAGGGAATAAATCTTCCATTTGCATGAATGTAGGAAGTTTATCACTAGGATATTCATATGCAAATAATGAGGAATTAATGCGGTTTAATCGTTCCTCATAACTTCTGCCTCCGGTGTCATTATCGTTAGAAACCTCCAATCCCGGAGCATATTCTTTACTATATTTTAGTTTTATAGACCAATCTTTAACGTGATCATAGTTGTCCGGTTCTATAAATGCAGTGCCTGTTGTAAGACCTAAATTTTTGTATCTGTCAAAATCTTCAGTGCTTTTTTCTCCAACAAAGCTTAGCGTTGTACATTTGCTTCGATAGCGTATTTCATGCAATATGTGCTGCATTTGTCCATATTTGGGGAGAGCACCTACTCCTGCGTAATTTGCCATATCATATCCGCCGATATGTTTAGCTGAATCAATAAATATTGATTCAAATCCTAAATTAATAAGACGAACATGTTCTTGAATGAATAATTCTTCGTGCTCAGGGTTATCCCAATTAAAATTAGTATCATCTGCATTTGAATGTGCAACCTTAATTTGGTCTGCAGATATCACAGTTCTAAATCCTGTCTTAAGTCCGTGTATGTGTGCTAAGTCGTTAAATGCACATAGCTGTTCTTCTGCAGAAATCAGATTTAAAATATCTGTGCTGATAATATTATTACTATAGCCGGAATTTAGTTTTATGCCATATATTGAGTTTTCTTCCGTTAAGGGTTTATTGTATCCGTCACCATAAATATTTGGAAATATTTGAGATAGGATAATGCAATTTGCCCAACTTTTTGCAGAAGGCGGTATTGCTGGAAGAATCTTAATTGAACTTAGAATGCCGTTAGAGGTTCTGTCTCCATGCATTTCTGCGATTGCTCTATTATTAATTTCAATATAATTTGCGCTTCTTCCCCACTTATCACCATAATTTGGAGTTTCAATAATATTTGGAAAATTTGGATAGCAATCGTTTGTTTCATTTATAGCAACTAATGTATCCACTACATCTTTAACGTTTTTTGTTAAAAGATCAGCAGGTACTATTCCTCCCAACCACTTTTTAGTGCCGGATGTAAATAAGTATTTTTCGTACCATTTATCACAAGATATGTCTGTTGATTCTCGCAGTGATTTTAAAAGCTTATTAACATTATTTTTCATACATATATTTTAAATCTTTTAAAATATAACTCATTAAACTATTTTCCTAAAGATTTGTTACAATATATAAACAACTGGACAACGTAAATGTTTGTGTTACTATAATTGCAGGTGATGTGTATTGTATCCCAAGGAGATTAGATAGATGAAAGTTAACAGCGTTAACAATGTGTCTTTTCAGCGTAAGCCGATGGCGCATGAAATGAAGATTTATACTGGTGCATTAAATGAAGGATTGAAGCTATTGGATAAACAAATAGATGTTATTATACATAATTCTTCTGCACCGTCAGTACGTTCGGAAAATGTCGGAATCGGATCATTGTTTTCCAGAACAACTTTGAATAAACTTATTCCGTTTTTAAAATCTCATAGTATTTCAGGAATACAACAAGAACCCAATGGGATAAGGAAAATCGGAGATTTTTCTCCGTATTCTCCTGAATCATCTGCGAAAAACATATTTGTAATTCCATTAGAGAAGCTTGCTTCTGATGCGTATCACAATCTGTTGTCAAAGGAAACATTCCATAATATTGTAAGAAATAATCCTAATGCAAACAATGTTGATTATAATTACGTAAGTTCAGCATTTGATATTGCTCTAAAAGAAGCGTATGGAAATTTTAAAAAAGGTAATTTCTTGAAAAAGGATTTTGCAAAATTTAAATCACTAAAGGGTGAGTTGTATGAAAAGTATGCTATTTTCAGAATCCTTGACGGAAAATATAAAAAAGAATGGTCTGAATGGAACGGTATTGATAAGAATCTGTTTGCACCTAGCACCGAAGTTGAAAGAGAGCTTGCAGTAAAAAGAGTTGCAGAACTAAAAGAAGAATACAAAGATGAAATAAATTTCTACTTATTTAAGCAAATGCTTATTGAAAAAGAAAATGCGGAAGTGAATAAGCTTACAGCTGATATGGGAATTAAAATTATAGGAGATTCTCCTGTTGCTACGCCGGCTGCTGATGAGTGGATTAATCAAAATTTATTTCTCGAAGGTAAGGCGCTAGGATGTCCTCCTGATTTCTTCTCTCCTGAAGGACAGAGATGGGGATTCAGATATTTTAAGCCTGAAAAAATATTCAATAAAGATGGTTCCTTGGGCGAGGCTGGGATTATTCTTAAGAAAAAATATGAAGATTATTTTGCAAGTTTCCCGGGTGGACTCAGAATTGACCATGTAATAGGTCTTATAGATCCATTTATATACACTACTTCAGAAAAAATGACTGCAAAAAATTCAGGCAGAATATACTCTCAAGCAGGCGGTAAATATGAAAAACACGGAATGGAGTTTGCGGATATTTTAACCAAAATTGTAATACCTGCTGCAGAAAAATTTGGGATTGATAAATCAAAAATAATATGTGAAGATCTTGGTGAAGTCACAAAGCCGACTGCAATGGTAATGAAAGAACTCAATCTTTCAGGAATTGCGGTTACTCAGTATGATTACAGAGGGGCAACTACACCTCAAAAAGATTTAATTATGCTGGGATCTCATGATAATTCTTCTTATCTTGAATTTGTTGAGGATTTATTTAAAGGTCACCAAGCTCATAGACTTGAGAAAAAATCAAAACTCCTAGCTGAGGATACTTCACCAAAAGGATCTACTCAAGGATTTATTAACAATTATGCGCATCAAATTAGGACAGATAAATCTAAGTTTATCGGAGCAAGTTTTGCGGAACTATTTACAAGTCCTGCAAAAAAAGTTCAAATATTTTTTACAGATTTGTTTGGTATCCCAAAGACATACAATCGTCCTGGGACTACGGTTGGAAACTGGTCGCTTAGAATCGGTGAAAATTTTGAAAGGGATTATTACAAAGCAGTATCCGAAGGAAAAGCTCCTAATTTTGCTCAAGCTATAGCTACAGCTATTAGGCAGCGAGGTCTTGATAAAGGACGTGAGCACCTTATGTATAAGCTTGATACTTCAGCAAAAATATTAGCCGAGAAATAATTCTGCTTCGAATACGTAGTTTGCGGGGCCTGTCATATAAACATCTTGACTTGGATTTTCTTTTGTTCCACTCCAGTCAATATTTACTGTTCCTCCAAGCAACTCTACATCAACAGAATTTTCAAGATAACCGTTCAGAATTCCCGCAACAACGGAAGCGCATGCTCCGGTTCCGCATGCTAATGTTATCCCGCATCCACGTTCCCAAACACGAAGTTCTATTTCTTTTGGGGATTTAATTTTTATAAATTCTACATTAGTTTTTTCAGGGAATTCTGCGGATGTCTCTATGAGAGGTCCATATTCTTTCGCTAAAGCCAAAGTATCGTCATTTGGAGCAACAAATATCACAAAATGCGGATTTCCCATTGACACTGCGTTTCCTTCAAATACCATATTTTTTACTGATATTTTATAGTTTAAGTTATTTACGGGCAAAAACGGTATATTGTCTGATTTTAAAATTGGTCTGGACATATTAACTTTAACCATACCATTATCCATTAATTTTGGTGTAATAATTCCGGCCAAAGTGTTTACTTCAAATTCTTTTTTGTTAACTAAGCCTCTATCAAAAGCATATTTAGCAAAGCATCTAATGCCGTTACCGCACATTTGTGCAGTTGTGCCGTCAGAATTATAAAAAAACCAACCAATGTCACCGCTGCTTGGCTGTAAATTGGGTATTATAAGTCCGTCGGCACCTACTCCGAAATTTCTGTTACAAAGACTTTTTGCTGCATCTTCCATTTTCCAACCTGTTTTAAGGTATTCTTTATAATCTAATATAACAAAATCGTTTCCGCAGCCTTGCATTTTTGTGATTTTTATACCCATTAAGCTTCTCCGTTTCTATCTGTGGTACAATTAATTATATAAAGGAATTGGAAATATGGCAATAATAAAAGTACAAAAAGGAACAAAAGATATATTACCGGTTGAAATGCCGTTATGGTATTTAATGGAGGATGCCGCACGAAAAATTTTCGGTGCATACGGCGCTCAAGAAATCAGAACTCCAATTTTTGAGGCGACAGAATTGTTCGCACGAGGAGTTGGCGATACGACAGATATAGTTAATAAGGAAATGTATACATTCGAAAAAAGTGAACGTTCGCTAACTCTTCGCCCTGAAAATACTGCGGGTGTTGTTCGTGCTTTTATAGAAAATGGTATGCACAGATTATCTGCGCCTGTAAAACTTTGGTACAAAGGTCCGATGTTCAGGTATGAACGACCGCAAGCAGGCAGACAAAGGCAATTTCATCAGGTTGGAGTTGAGGTTTTCGGTATAAAGCAACCATCTGCAGATGCAGAAGTTATGCTTATGGCGGTTAATTATTTAAAGGCACTTGGTTTGAGAGATTTAATCGTTGAAATTAACACTCTGGGATGTCCTAAATGCAGAGAAGAGTACAAATTAAAATTAAAAGAGGTCATTAAACCCTATCTGTCTTATCTATGTGAAGATTGCCAAACAAGATTTGAGAAAAATCCTCTAAGGCTTTTAGATTGCAAAGTCCATGAATGTCAGGAAATATATTCAAAGCCGGCAATCAAAGAAATTATTCAAGGGGATTTTGTTTGCGATGAATGCGCGAAACATTTTGAAGATTTAAAAGAGTATCTTGATGCATTAGGAATAAAATATCAACGCAATAAGTTGCTTGTAAGAGGGTTAGATTATTATAACAGGACTGTTTTTGAAGTAAAATCCAATAATCTCGGCTCTCAAAATGCTGTATGCGGAGGTGGCAGATATGATTCACTTGTAAAAAATCTCGGAGGAGAAGATACTCCGGCTATTGGTTTTGCGATGGGAATGGAGAGATTGGCTTCTTTGTTGGGAGAGCAAAACGCTAAAATTTTAGACGCATACATAGTATCTAATAATCAGCTTGAAGCAATAAAACTTGCTGAATATTTAAGAAATAAAGATATTGCTTGTGAATTCGATTTAACCAATAAAAAATTTGTTAAGCAACTGGAAAAAGCTTCAAAAATTGCGAAATTTGCAGTTATACTCGGAGAAGACGAAATGAAAGCTAATAAAGTTTCGATTAAAAATTTAGAAACAGGCGAACAAAATTCTGTTGATAGAACGGTAATTTTGGATTATTTAAAATAACAGCAAAATTTTTTTTTATATGTTTTATATTCATTATGCAAGTTTCATCGATTAATAAAGCGTATAATGTTAATACAATTTTTCTGGCAAATCCATATTCAGCCAAGCTAAAGTTCACTGAAGATGATTTTTTTATTAGTATAAAGGGTTATGAAAAAAATCATCAATGGGCAGCCAAGGTTATTGAAACAGCTCAGAATGCTTACAGAAATATTCTTAAAGAGTGCAATTTAGAGGCTACTTTAAAGGATATTGCAGAAGGAGTAAGAAGTGCAAATTATTTACAAACTGATGAATCAAAGCGTGTTCATTCAAGTATTTTGAGGACTCAGAGGCAAGGCTGGCGGCACGGATCTGAGTGGGATGGTTATGAATTGATAACAAAATATGGCGAAAGAGGGCTTTGTAAATATGATTCATATACAAATAGATTGGATTATATTGCAAAAAATCCTTTGATTGCACCATTTCAGAATATAGATTTAACACGTCCGATTTGTGATATTAATGAAGGGAAATTTTTACGTCATGGAGATTATTCATATATAAATAATGCATTTAGGCATATTACTTTTATTTATAATGATTTATATAAGCGTTTTATTGAGAAGGAGGCTCAGGAGCAGAATTTAGACAGTATAAATTCCGGAATTGCAGAAATACGTTGGATATTGGCGCATGCAACGCCTTGGGAAAGGGGCAGTGATGCTATATCTAATGTGCTTGTAAAAGCAATATATAAAGCAATGGGTATCAAAACATACCCGATTAAACGAGGTATTTCTCTTGATTTAGAGGCATATTGTACAAATCTTGACGAGTATAAGAAGCGTTTCGCTTCATATTTTAAAAGGCAGCCTAAAATAGTGGACTAAAATTATTTAGGATTTTAATTCTGATATAAATGTAGAATTATATTTTTCATCCAATCGGATGATTTAAACGGATTTATGTAAAAGAAAAAAGAAAAAATGCCGTTAGTAATATTGTTAAGGAAATATACATGTTACAACTATTACCCCAATCAGATATTTATAAACCTATGATTAGTACTCCGGCTGATATAGTCAACCAGATTAATACTTATATTCAAGCTTCAGACTCGCCTGATATAAGTATTGATATTTCAGGCATGAATCCGATTGATTCTTCATATGTACTGACAATGTGTTCAACAACTCACTATATTAAATATTGTGAGGGGATGATTACTTGGCTTGTTTCATCTGATATTGTTGAATCGTTATGTAAAAACATGACCTTAGACAATGCAGGATATGTGGTAGTGTAGCGTTAAAGCACTTCAATAATTTGCTTAATGTCATAGTTCGTAATGCTGTTTAATGCTAATTTTTTTTGTTCTATAGTTAAAGCACTCTTTTCCTTTAATCGGGTAAGAACTTTTAATACAAGAGTTTGGTTTTTACTATCTAAAAGAGTTTCAAGTTCTTCTATGTTATCAGCATAATCTACCGCAAAGAATACAAAATCACTCTCCTCATAAAGTTCTTCATACAAAAGGTTGTTTAGTTTGTTTATATTTACACCTTCAAGAAGATTCTTTATTGCAAAAACTTCCTCTTTAGTGTTCTTATCGCAATCGTATAAATATTCTTCGTTTTCGCATAATGCTTCAAATTTATCTTTTGCCATTCTTAGTAGTAGCGCAGATGAGCTGTTTAATTGATTGCAATATAATTCATCAAATAATTCAAAAAAATTGTAATCTAACGCTGCTGACGGAGAAATAATTTCAGGAATCGCATTAACAATATTACACAAAACCAAAATACCGTCATCAAAATTTTCATTGATAAGTTCAGGTATTGTTGTCAGACATAGGATTTCAGATGCAATATTTTCGGATAGCGTAGATTGTTTCATTATCTTTATAATCAATTGTAAACAATCTTTAGCACCATAAGTTACAAGAAATCTTACTGCATCATATTGAATGAAAGCATCTTGAGAATTTAAATTTTGGATAGCTTCATTTTTTGATACGCAGTCTTTTAATTTTGCAAGTATTTCGATAGAATTCACAGACAGTGGTTCATAATCGGATTTGGCGTATTCTCTTATTTCTGTCAAAACATCTTGAAGGTGTTCATTAGGAACAAACGATAAGAACTTTGCAGCATAAGCTTTTTCATTATTATTTCCGTTTATGTAATAATCTTTAATTTTCGGTAAAAGCTCAATTCCTCCGTATTGGTATAATACTTCTGCAATTACAGTATCGTATGATGGAGAATAATAGCTAAAAAATGAAAATAAGTTTTTATAATTGTCGTGATTGCAAGCTTTTTGTATTCTTTTTGCAACATTATTTTTAACAAAATCGAACAAAAAATCGTCTTGTTTAACAAGTTTTCTGAATAAATCTATATTAGGCGTATTTACCAATAATTTTGCAGCCTGCTCATACAAGGCTGTATCTTTGCCTGTGATAGCCTTAAATAAATCCATAGCGTTTAATCCAAATAAAATACTGTGATAACTTTGTGATTCTCTTCAGCATAATCAACAGCTGTATGGAGAGTTTTACTTGTATGTGATAAAAAGCATATTACTTGATTACAGTCATCAATAATTTCTCTGTTACAAACTCTTGAAGCATCTGCAAGCGTCATCATAGCCCTATCTGAATGTTCAACAATATTAGGAACTCCTATCAATTGGTCTTGTACATCTGACGGCTGTTGTCCTATAGTTTGAGGTAATATTACTTTTAATTTATCAGGATTTGATTTCATAGCTCCTCTTATTGCAGCTGCATTTGTTCCAGAGGAACCACCGGAAGTTATAATTGTATTTCCTTGTTGAACAAGCGCAGTAGTAAGAGTCTCAATCATCTGTTGGTGAGTAATTGCTAAATTTCTTGAACCGATTATTGCTATTCTTTTTGCGGGTTGTTTAATAGTAGCAAGTTCCATCGCTAATTCATCAACCGTGTCAGGTGAAGAATCTGCTTTATCTAAATCCTCCATAGGAACCATAATTGATGGCTGCTGTTGTTCATTTTCGTCAATAGAATCAATAATCATGCTCATGTGTTCACCTTCTAACTTGTCGTATTGTTATTCTTACGTGTTTTTTGTATGCTAATGTATAATATCATAAAATTCAGATTTTGGGAATAGGGAATGGAAAATATTTTAGAAAACCTTAATAGAGAGCAAACGCAAGCTGTACAGACAACAGAAGGTGCGTTGCTGATTTTGGCAGGTGCAGGAAGCGGTAAAACAAAGGTTTTAACATCTCGTATCGCATATATGATTCAACATGGTGCAGTTGCAGGAAAAATTCTTGCAGTTACATTTACAAATAAAGCTGCAAAAGAAATGAGAGAAAGACTCAGTAAAATTGTCGGAGAAAACGTTGTTAAATATATGTGGGTTGGGACTTTTCACAGTATTTGCGGAAGAATTTTAAGGCAAGATATTGAGAAGTATTCTTTTCAGTCAGGAAAGAAACTTGATAAAAATTTCACGATATATGATGAAACCGATTCGCTTGCCATTATTAAACAAGGAATCAAAAAGGTTAATCTTGATGACAAAATATACCAGCCTAAATTAATAAAAGCAATTATATCAAACGCTAAGAATAAAATGCAGGATGCTTATACTTTTGCAACTTTTGCAAGAGATTTTAAATCGCAGAATATAGCAAAAGTCTTCGAATTTTACGAAAATACTCTAAATAACAATAATGCAATTGATTTTGATGATATGCTCTTAATTTGCGTAAAATTACTTGAACAAAATCCAGAGGTAAGAGAAAAATATTATAATAAATTTCAGCATATTCTTGTAGATGAGTATCAAGATACGAACCAAGCTCAATATCAATTGGTGCGTGCACTGTATACCAATTTAAGCAAAGAACAACCGCCGAAAACACGCTCTTTATGCGTTGTTGGTGATGTTGATCAATCCATATATTCTTGGCGTGGTGCAGATTTTAGGATAATTCTTAATTTCCAGAAAGATTTTCCTAATGCAAAGCTGGTAAAATTGGAACAAAATTACCGTTCAACCGCTAATATACTTAATGCTGCTAATGCTATTATTGTTAATAATGAAGAACGTGTTGATAAAGTTCTTTATTCTCAAAAAGGTGACGGTGAAAAGATTTCTTTATACGAAGCTCAAGACGAAGCTGATGAAGCGAATTATATAGTAAAGTGTATAAAGGATACTTCTGAAAATTATAATCAGTTCGCAATTTTATACAGAACAAATAATCAATCTCGAGCTTTAGAAGAAGCTTTAATTGCTGCTGGAATACCATACAGAATATATGGCGGTTTAAAATTTTATGACAGAAAAGAAATTAAAGACGCCATTGCATATTTGAAACTTGTGTATAACCAAGATGATTCTCAATCATTGAGGCGCATAATAAATGTTCCAAAACGTGCTATTGGAGAAACTACATTAAAACATTTGCAGGAGTACGCAGATGAAAATGACATAAGTTTATTCGATGCAATTTTAAATGTTAATGAGATTTCAACTATTAAGTCAGGAACAGCAGCAAAACTTAAGGATTTTGCTTCATTGATAATGAAATTCAAGGAAGCTGAATCAAAGTACTCACTGCCTGAATTTTTAGGGCTTATCTTGGAAAAAAGCGGATACCTTAGAGAACTTCAAACATCCGGATTCGAGGAGGATGAAACACGAATTGAAAACTTGCAGGAACTTGTCAATGTAGCAAATGAGTTTGAACCGGAAGAACAAGATAATATTTTAGGTGAATTCTTAACTCAAGTATCTTTGGTTTCAGATATAGACGGAATGGATGAAATAGCTAACAATGTTACATTGATGACCTTGCACTCTTCAAAGGGACTGGAATTTCCTATAATTTTTTTAGCAGGGTGTGATGAAGGTATTTTCCCTTCGGCAAGATGCTCTAATACACTTTCAGAACTTGAAGAAGAACGCAGATTAATGTACGTTGGGGTAACAAGAGCAAAGACAAAATTATACCTTACAACAGCAAAAAGACGCCAAATGTGGGGTGAATATAAATATTACTCCCCAAGTCGTTTTTTAGATGAAATACCTTCGAATCTTATAGAAGAAAAATCATCAGAATATTCTGAGTATTCTGACAGAAGTACTTTTAGAAGTGCTGTTGACAGCGTTTCAAAGGGTACATATAGGTCAAATGGAACGAAGAAGGTTGAGAAATCTTTTGTGGAGTCGGATAAAGACGGTTATATAAAACCTTCGTCAGGATTTGGATCTAATTTTACAGCACCTGTTGTTAACAAAAATGTGAATAATGTTGTAAAACGCACGCCATCCAGAATTATTATAAAAAAGAACCCGATTAATAAAGAACGCGAAGAAGAAAAAATAAAAAAATTCTTTGAAAATAATGTAATGAAACGTAAATTGGAAGAAAAAAAACGAGAAGATACTCGATTGGCAAAGGAACAGGAAAGAGTTAAGGAACTTAAAGAGACAGCTACGCAATATTATTTTAATGTTGGTGAGAGAGTCTTTCACGAAAAACTCGGAATCGGGCACATAACAGACGTTATTCAAATCGGTGATAGTACAATGTATACAATAGATTTTGGAAAATTGGGTAAAAAGGCAATGGATGCGAGTTATGCGCATTTAAAGAAGTTTTAGTATATTAAAAGCTGATAAGGTACCAAGTTACCATTGTCAGATAAATTGCCAATCCTATAACATCAATTGTAGTTGCAATGACCGGACCTGAAGCAACTGCAGGATCTATCTTCATTTTCTTTAATACTAATGGAGTGCAGGTTCCTATCATCGTTGCAATTGTCATGTTAAGTGACATAGCAGCTCCTACTATAATTCCCAACTCAACATTATTTTTCCATCCCCATGTGACTAGCATTACAAGAAAACCAAAAATGGCACCTATGCTAAGTCCTGTTAGAGTTTCTCTTAAAATATAGTGCCATCCGGAGCTTAATGTTATTTGTCCGGTTGACATACCGCGAACCATAAGAGTAATACTTTGTGTACCTATGTTTCCGCCAAGTCCTGCTAAAAGAGGCATAAATGCAGCTATTACAGGTAATGCAGTAAATGTTTTATCATATCTGTTTGTTATTGTTACTGCTATAAATTCTCCTATCAGAGTTATAAATAGCCAAGGTATACGAGCTTTCATTGCGTGTCCTATGCTGCCTGTTAAGATATCATCGTCATCATCACCTAAATCTGTAACGATACCTGAAGATTGTAAGATTTCATCCGTAGTTTCTTCTTCGACGATATCTTGAGCGTCATCCCAAGTTACTATACCTTTCAATCTGTCATACAAGTCGACTACAGGCAGTGCATTAAACTGATATTTCATAAAAACGTCTGCAATGTGGTCTTGGTAATCATCAACGTGAACTTTTACGATATCTTTTATCATTATATCTTCTATATTCAGATGTACAGGAGTAGTAATAAGTGTTCTTAGCGATAAAACGCCTACAAGATGGTCATTCTTATCAACAACGTATGCATAATAAAGCTCCATGTTTTCTTTTTCAGCTTTTATACGTATGGTCTCCAGCGCCTCTTTAACAGTCATGTTATCGTAAACAGTTAAGACCAACGGGTTCATGATACCGCCTGCGGTATCTTCGTTATATGTCAAAAGCTCTTGAACTTCAGATGAAAACTTTTGTGGCAAATTTTCTAAGAAGGCCTCAGTTTCATCCTCTTCCATGTTTCCTAATACGTCCGCCGCATCATCATGAGGGAGTTTTGATACCAAGCGTGAAGCAAGGTTTTCATCAATATCACCAAGAATCTCTACTTGCAGCTGCGGAGTTAAATACTCAATTACGTCTGAAGCCAATTCCTCGTTAATATTCGTAATACAAACTAAACGCTCTTCAGGCTTCAATTCTTGAAAAATATCCGCAAGGTCAGCTGAGTGATAACTTTCAAGCTCTGCTCTAAGCTGAGTATTATCACCATTTTCTATTAGTTCTCTAATTCTGTCTATGATATTTTCAATGTTGAGCATAGTTATTCCTGTTAACGGTAGTTTGTAAATTGTAGAGGAATATCATATTTATCCTCATTTTTTCTTAAAACTTGTATTACTTCTTGTAAATCATCTCTGCTTTTACCGGAAATTCTTACTTGTTCTCCTTGTATAGAGGCTTGAACTTTAAGCTTTGTATCCTTAACGTCTGCCACTATTTTTTTTGCAAGTTCCTGAGTTAATCCTTTTTTGAGATTGTAAACCTGTCTTACATTCCCTCCAAGAGCATTTTCCAATGGTTGTGCATCAAGAATTTTAATGCTTAATCCTCTCTTTACAAGTTTAGATTGAAGAATTTCATATATGTTTCTTAATTTCATTTCATCATTTGTAGTAATAGTAATTGACTTATCGCTTTCTAAATCAACAGACGAATTAGAATTCTTTAAATCAAAACGAGATGTTAAATCTCTCTTAACTTGGTCAATCGCGTTAACAAGTTCTTGTCTGTCAAACTCGGAAACTACATCAAAACTGCAATCTTTAGCCATAATCTACTCCTCAATTTGCTACATGTTCTATATTAACATGAACAATAGAAAAATAGACCAAATAAAATTTATTTTAGCCTCCTAAAAAGATTCTGGATAGATAGTTTTTAATGGTATTAGGTCTGACTACTTTTATGGGAACAGGTTGGTAAGGAATTGGACATTCCATAGGATAAGGGCTTTTTCTGAAGCAATCTTCGCAACCGTACTGTTGTTTTATTGCTTGAAAAAATCCATTATTAGTATTGCTCATTTGATTTACGCCATCACCCATCATTTGAGGACCCATCATAGAACTATAACAGAAATTAATAATCATAATTTAACCTTTAAATTCACTACACATATATATAAAGTTTTTTTCTTGTCTAAAATTGCCTAAATGTAAACTTTTGTAACAAAAATTTTAAAAACTGAAATCGAATAAATTTTATATACTTTTAATATATGTAAGATGAAATAAATAAGGAGACAAAATATGTCAAACAACATAAACGCAACCGTTCTAAAAAATTTTATAATCAAGTCAATCGGTGGAGATAAGCTCACAGAGAAAAATGCAAAAGGATATGATATTAAACAAGACAAATTTTCTGAAGCAGATGTGGATGATAACGGTGATTTGAATTTAGATGAAATTCTTAATGATAAAGATTTGTATGCACAGTTTGCAACTCTATATGTTGAAGAAAAAGAGCAAAAAGCTGATGCAAAAGACGCTGAGAAAGAAAAAGAAGAGCAAACAAAAGTAAAGGATAAATCAGAAGCAGGCGTTTAACCTATAAAAGAAAAGAGAAAATAGATTAATCAATAAGGTATTAAGCGGACAATATGTTCCGCTTTTTATTTCGACAAACTCGTTAAGTCCAATCAGCAAGGGTATTTAGAACACTTAATGCTGCGTTAATATTTCTTAATAATAGTGACAAAAGGCCAAAAACCATGCAAAAATATGGTATAATGTAGGTAAGAGATCAAAATTGAATTGTCTTGAGCCCAGTGCATATGCAGAAAGGCGTTTAAATATAGGAATTATGAGTAATATAGAATTTCAAAATGACCTCGAACGGCTGTTGGCCATTATGCCCCCAAAAGTTAAATCAAATTTAACAGAAGATGATTTATCGGATGTCATAGAGATTGTTTTAGATGTAGGACGTATCCCGGAAGTAAGACATTCCGGCGGACGAATAGAAAAGCTTGGCTGTGATTTGACTCAGGAAGAAGATATCGATTTTGTCACGTCCAAGATTCAGGATTTTACTCATGATAACAGATCCGGTATTCCGGGCACACTTCACAGAATCAGTGCTATCAGAAACAGGCAAGGGAAAATTATCGGGCTTACTTGCCGTATAGGTCGTGTTGTAACAGGTACAATCTCTTGTATAAAAGATTTTTGCACACAAGGTAAAAGTATATTATTTTTAGGACCGCCTGGAGTTGGAAAAACGACAAAGCTACGAGAAATCTCTCGATTAGTAGCAGATGAACTTGGTAAGAGAGTTGTTATAGTTGATACGTCTAATGAAATTGCCGGTGACGGTGACATCCCTCATCCGGCTGTAGGAACTGCAAGAAGAATGCAGGTTGCTCAGCCTGAATTTCAAAAAGATATAATGATTGAGGCTGTAGAAAATCATACACCGGAAGTTATAGTAGTAGACGAAATCGGTACTGAAGCTGAGGCTCAGGCTGCAAGAACAATTGCTGAACGTGGTGTTATGCTTATTGCAACTGCGCATGGGAATTGTTTAGAAAGTTTGATTAAAAATCCTACATTGTCGGATTTGGTAGGTGGTATACAATCTGTTACTTTAGGTGATGATGAAGCAAAGCGTAGAGCTTCGCAAAAGACAGTTTTGGAAAGAGAAAAACAGCCAACCTTTGATATCGTGATAGAGATTATGGATCGAAATACTCTTGCTGTTTATAAAAACACTTCAGAAGCCGTTGATTACATATTAAGAGGATGGCCGATACGACCTGAAATCAGAAAAGTTGATCAGAGTTATGCTATTCCGAAAACTGAAACCGTAAAAGAGTTAAAGCAAGAATTAACTCAAGAATTGAAAAAGCAAGAGTTGCAGACTCCAAAAGACAACAGTATGAATTTTTCGTTCTCTCGTCAAGAGTATGTAGAAAAAGTAAAACCGCTGAAAAAAGTATACTTGTATGCTGTTTCAAGAACAATTGTGGAAAAATTAATTGAGCGTTTGGATTTAAATGTAGAAATTATACGTAATGTGGAAGACGCAGATATTGTTATAGCTCATAAAAACTTTGCAAAAGGTGGTGCAAAAATTATAAATACAGCTCAAGAATATCGAGTCAGGGTATATTATGTAAAAACAAACTCTATGGCTCAAATACAAAAAGTGCTAAAAGATGCGCTTGATATACAACCTGGAGATGTCGAACCACTGCAAGGGTATACAGATGAAACAGAAAAGGCGTTGGATGAAGCTAAGGCTGCAATAAAGCAGGTTCTTGAAGGTGCTCCTCAAATAGAGCTATTGCCGCAAAATCATCATATAAGAAAAATGCAGCATGAACTTATAGAGCAATATAATCTTAAAAGTATTGCTGTCGGTGATGAACCCGAAAGAAGAATTGTAATTTCAAAATAGTTTTATGCATCAAAATACATATTTTGGTGCATTTCTGTTTATTACTTTTTATTACG